>NZ_JBVJWD010000026.1:0-114741 GCF_055602785.1 Streptomyces sp. NPDC037301 | reverse complement strand
AGGGCGCCGCCACGGTTCGAGCGCCGCCGATATCGCCGCATCCAGGCCGGTCTTGCGGACCGTCTCGACCAGCAGCACCCCGCCGGCCTGGGAGACCACTGCCCGCCCGCCACCCTCAACCCGAACACACGGGTACGACCCGATACGCTTCTTCACCTGAGGAGTGCTTCTTTCCACGCGACGACATGGACCCTAGACAAGTCTCATCGTTGCAGGTCAGGAGCACTCTTCGCTTTTCCGATCACGCCTCGGACACCCACCCACGTGAAAGCCCGAGGTTAGCCACCTGTCTCTCCCCCTGCCCTCGTCTTGCGCCCCGCAGAGCATCTGCCTCCATCGGAAGCAGAACCGACACCGACGCTCCACAGCCATGGCTCAAACGTGGCCACGAAGGCACGGGGCCTGCTTCGAACCGCGGCCCAGTCGCGTCTCCGACCACGGTGGCCAGTTCGCGGACGCGGAAAGTACATCCCTGCGTGGCCGGAAGGGCCACCGTGCGGAGTCCGCCCTGGCATGATCGGGTGCCCGTCAACAAGAGTGGGAAGCTCCCTGATTTTCAGAGTCGATCGCACCTTGGAGTCGTCTGCCGGTGATGCGCGCATATCCGGTGCGCCCTAGATCGCAGCAGGGCGCGAAAGATGGAAGATCCAGCAGTCAGGGGACGGACGCTTCCATGTCCGTGATCGAGGAACGGAGCTGAAATTGGGAACCTCATCGCCCCAGAACGGCGATCCCGGCCGGCCGGGATGTGTGATCGGCCTGTTCTGGATAGAAGAGACCAGAGTGTGTCTGGGCGCGCCTCCGGCCGAAGAGGGCCCTGGCGTGTTCCTCTCCCCTACCGAGCTGTCAGTCACTGGCCCTGAACAGCATGTCTGGGGCTGGGAGGATGTGACAGATCTCCAGGTCCTCGACGTGCCGGTGCGCTCGGCTGCCGTCCGATGGGCGACCCGGGTGACGACGGTCGCCGCGGCGGCCCTCGACGCCTGGGTTCCGGGCAGTCCGTCGCAGATGACCGTGGTGGTGCATGCCCAGGACCAGCACGTCGAGACACCGGTCCTCTCCGCCGCGGACACCGCGTACACGCAGCGGGAAGTCGACCTCTCGCTCGGTCTGCTCTCCCACTTCGTGCGGGGCAGTGCCTCACCCATCACCCTGACCCAGTGGTGGGCAGAGAACCGACCGACCGAGGTCCTGCGCTCACGTCGCCGGGAAGCCGCTCTGGAAGGGTGGCTGGCGCCCCTGCTGTGAAAGCCCGCTACCGCGCCAAACCCCACTCTCCCGCGTCACGCCTCCCGTCCCGTTCCTGCTTCTGTTCCCGTGAAGGAGAAGGGCCACCTCAACGATGGACGACACTGCCATGAGCAGCACCGCAGCCGACGCCACCGAACTGCGTAGCGTGCTGGCGTTCGACGGCGACTGCGGCTTCTGTCAGGCCGCCATGCGGCAGATGCAGCTCCGGGCCAGACCCCGGACGAAGGCCGTCGCCTGGCAGGCCCTCCCACCGGAACTGACCCAGGCTCACCTGGGACGCCTGGACAGAGAAGTTCTGCTGTTCGACGGGGGCCAGGTGCGCTACGGCGGCGCCCCTGCCCTGGCCGGATTTCTCAGCTCTTCCCCCGCCCGCAGGTACCGGCTGATAGGGCGCTGCCTGCGGCTTCCCCCTATCAGTCTGGCAGCGCACACCATCTACCGAACGGTGGCCAGGAACCGACATCGCATGCCGGGCGGTACAGCGGCCTGCGCACTGCCCCGCATCACCGACTGAAGGCGCGCCATAACCCCGGCACCCATCTGCATTCTCAGCAGCACCCGGGCCCCCCAGGCGAAGTCCCGGAGGTTCGTCACCGCCGCGCTGATCTTCTCCGGCCTGCCGTGGATCAGCTCGTTCGCTTCCTCGGTCTGCCCGAGCTGCTGCTCACCGACCTCCGCGCCCAGCGAGGACGCGGTCTCATCCCCCCAGTCCTCGACCGCGTCCGCCCACCCGTCGGCGCCGACCATCTCCAGACCGGAGCCGAGCACGTCGGTGCCCCTGTCGATCCCCTCGCCGACGATCTCCTTGCCCTAGTCGACCGGCTTGCCCGCACCGTCGTAAAGGTCTCCGCCGAGCTTCCCCCAGTCCACCATCAGCGACTCTCCCCCCACCGCGGCTGCTCGGCCTGACGAATCGTCTCCTGCGACGGATCAAGCTGCTCCTTGAGCCGCTCATCCGCCGCTGCCCGCACCGCCGGGTCCACCAGCCCGGAGCGCTCCATCGCGTCGAGCCCGGCGTCCTCCACGTCGTAGGCGGTGTCCTTCCAGTTCTGCTTCACCTCTTCACCCGCCTCCAGCATCGACTCCCCGCTCCAGTCCGGGTCGTCATAAGCGGACTGCTTGCTGATCGTGTCCCAGCTCATGCCCTTCACCTCGTCCTCCGACAGGTGCGGATTCCCGTTCAGGGAGTTCACACCGATCTTGAACGAGTCCTTGACGTACTGTTCCTGCTCCGCGAAGGAACCCGCCGACAGCCCTACCCCCAGGGCGAAGTTGTTGCCCTTCTGCGTCAGAGCCCGCACACCCCACTCCCAGCGGTTGCAGAACGTCTCGAACGCCGACGTCAGCCCGCCGTGTCCCAACTCCAGCGCCGACAACGCAAGATCCGAGAACCCCCGCCCCATCGACGCCTGCCCGATCATGCCGAGATCCTTCAACTCCGCATGCGCCAGATCGATCCCCTTCGCGATCGCGGCCAACGCCTCAGGCGGCACCTGGAGATCAGCGTTCTCCCCGCTCATTGCATCCCCCCGAGATCCACAGCCACCGCGTCCGGCACAATCCCCGCCACCGGCGGGAACAACATGCCGTCCTCACTGCCCGCATCCAACTCCACACACACGCAGAGATGGGCCTGTGGGCGCCCCTCGGAAGTGCGCCGCTGAGCACCTCGGCGCTCTAGTGCCGCGAACCGGGCAGAGAGTGACGCGCCGGACGCCAACAACGTCCCCGTGCCCCTGACCGACCAGCGAACCGACCCCCGAAGACCCCAGTTTCAACCGGTCGGGGCGTCTTCAACCCGAAGTCGGAATGCTCGCATCGTCATGGGCGATCCGTAGCCACGCCCGGCGGTAGAAGCAGCGCTCGTCAGCTGCCAAGCGATCGGCTGGACCGCCCCTTGCGCACCCGCCGAACTGATGGACTCCTCGCGGGCGCCTTCGACGCGGACCCGGCCGCCTCCTACCTCTCACTGCCTGCCCGCAGAGCCGGGCCACAGATCTCCGCCGTTGATATCCGGACAAACGGCGGGGGACTGCGCCGTTGCCTACAGCCGCGGACCGAGGGATGCTCTTCCACCCACCTCTACACCCGAGCCGTACAGCCTGAAGCTCCCGGCCCGCAGCATCGAGGCCGCCCGCCAGAAAACCGGCAGCCGACCACGAGCATCGAACTCGGGACCAACCAGGAGGCAACAGCAAGAAGCAGCCCGTCGGCTCAGATGACCACGCCATCGCCTTCGTGACAGGAACGCCGAACGTCACCTGAGCGTCAAGAATCCGCGGCGTCACCCTGACGCCGTGACCGGAACGGTCGCTGGCTCGCCCTGAACATGCAGGTCAGGACATCTCCACAACGAGGCTGCCCACTCGACCCGTTGCCTGCTCGGAAACAGGTCAAGCTGAGGTCCTCGTCCCGCATCCGCGGGGGTCAGTCCCCCGAGGTACACGATGCGGCCTGCCCCGGCCGCCCGGGCCTCCGAGGCGAACCGGGCGGGACTTCGAGGAGAGGACCGCCGCGCCATCGAGTGCACCAGGTAGTACGCGACCTCTGCTTCGCGCAGGGCGGGGCGCAGGCCGTCGGCGTCCGTGACGTCGCCGCGCACCACCTCGATGCGGTCCGCCCACGAGTGGTCGCGCAGGTGGGAGGGGGTGCGGGCCAGGCAGCGGACGGCATACCCGGCGTCGAGCAGTTCGGGCACGCGCCGGCCGCCGATGTACCCACCGGGCCTGGTGACCAGGCACCGCTCGCCGGGGGACTCGGTCCGAGCGTGCGTCACCATGGACAGTCACTCCCCTGGCCCGGCCGGATACGGCGTCGTCTCACGCGCTCTCACACTCACCCACTGCGCGGACGCCCCAGGCCCGCCACCAGCCGACGGGCGCTCGATGATGCCATGCGGTCGCGTGTGTCACTCCGGATCGTTCCGGATGCCTTGCCCGACGCTCCCCCTACTACCTTGTCGACGGCGCCCGCAAGACCGACCCGTCCGGAGCCCGGGGAGCAGCGATGCCGACGACCGTCACCACCTTCCGCCCTACCGCCACCGTGCTCAGGCATCAGGAGCGCCAGGTGCTCTCCGCGGTCGGCTGCGGCCTGCGGGACGACGAGATCGCCGCCGCCCTCGCCATCCCCGAGGACGCCGTGGCCGAGCACCTCGCGCGGATCCTGGTGAAGCTCGGCCTGCGCGACCGGGCCGCCGCCATCGTCCACGCCTTCGACTGCGGTCTGGTCGTCCCCGGACGTGGCCCCCGCACGCGGTCGGTGAGACTGGTTCCACGGACCGTCGCCGTGCGAGCGGCGGGGCCGAAGGTACGGATCTCCCTGCTCGGGCCGCTGCAGGCGTGGCGGGACGGGCGGCCCCTGAACCTGGGACATCTGCGCCAGCAAGCCGTCCTGGCAGCCCTGTCGCTGGGCGCGGGGCGGTCCCTCAGCCAGCAGGAACTGCTCGATGACGTATGGGGGATGGAGCCGCCGGTCGCGAACGTGGTGCCGGTGTACATCTACCGATTACGCAAGGCCCTGCGCGTCGGGGGCGGTCCGGACTCGGTCATCGAGCGCGGACTCCGTGGTTACCAGCTGGTCTCCGGCGCGGTCGACGTGGACGTGGCACGCATGGAGGAGCTGGTCACCGGCATCGGGAAGGCCGGTCGAGCGGGCGAACTGCTCGAGGCGGTCCGCCTCTGTGCCCAGGCGCTGGAGCTGTTTCGCGAGGAACCCCTGGCCGGCTTGCCGGGGCCGCTCGCCGAACTGGAGCGGCTGCGGCTCACCGAGCGCAGGATCGCCATCGTGCAGCGGAAGTTGGAGTGGCAGCTGCGCCTTGGCCAGGATTCGGAGGCGATCGCCGAGCTGTTCGCCCTGTCGGTGGCGCATCCCCTCAACGAGTCGTTGGCCGCGATGCTGATGCGGGCCCTGTACCGGAACGGGCGCCAGGCCGACGCCTTGACGGTGTTCGAGCGCGCCCGCCGCCTTCTCGCTGACGACCTCGGGGTTCCTCCGAGCCGGATGCTGCGGCGGGCGCACCAGATGATTCTGCGCGGTGACGAAGCCGGCCTCGGCCTCATCCCCTTGGCCGGGTCCGCCACCGGCCTCTGATCACCAGGCGGCGGGATACCAGGCGCCGTTGTACCACTGCTCGTTGGCGCTGTCGTTGTGGTGATCCATGTTGAAGTCGTTGGGGTAGTTCCTGACGTGGTTGTCCGGGTACGTCCAGATGCCGGCGGACTCGTCGCAGACGTAGTCCCAGTGGCAGATCGTCTTGACCGGTACGTCGCCGAAGAACCTGTCGGCGCCGGCGAGCGGAGCGCCGACGATACCGCCGAACGGCACGGATCCCCCGTTGGCGCCGGGGTCGCCCTGGCGCTTGGGGTCCGCAATGAGAATGGCGTTGACGTTGTCGAAGGTCTGCCAGTTCTCGGTGACCCAGATGTGCACCACCGCGGCGCCCAAGGAGTACCCGCCCATCTTGACGTGCTGGCCCGGGCACGCGGCACGTTGGTCGCGCACCAGCCGGTTCAGCTCATTGACGCCTGCCCGGGCGCTCGCGCCGTTGGGAATCTGGGTGGGGTACCCGACGTGCTGCTGGATGTTGCCTGTGAAGCCGTCGTTGTTCCACGAGCTTCCCGTGCCGCCGACAACGATCGTGTAAGTGCCCTCGCACGAAGCCGCCGCTGCCGCTTGCGCCGTGGGCGCCTGTATCACCGAAAGCCCTGCCGTCAGCAGAAGTCCGGCCAACGCGGCCGTCATCCTCTTCGCTCGCATTCGATCCTCCCCATGTGGTCTGCCTACGCCTCACGACATTGGCAGTGGCCGATGACATCCCGATGAAACGCGCGGGGAGGCCGATTCCATCGGTATTTCATCGGTGCTTTCTACCGTCGGCCGCCAACGACCGGAGTTCACGACGGAAAGGCACACCATGGCAAGAAGCGGCTTAAACCGCACATTCACCAGGCTGGCCCTGGTGGCCGGTATCTGGGCGCTGGTCATCGGGATGACCGCCTCGGTCGCCGTCGCCCGACCCGGACCTGTTCCGGGGCCGGGCGACGACCGGTCCGGTGTCTCCCGGTATTTCAGTGGCCCACAAGGCATGGCCATTCCGACCGCGCCGTGTGATCCGGCCGGTCCGTCGGCCACCGACGGCGTCATGGCCGACCAGCTCAACCCGCAGCTCAACGCGAAGATGGCCGGCT
This sequence comes from Streptomyces sp. NPDC037301, assembly GCF_055602785.1. Lineage (NCBI taxonomy): Bacteria > Bacillati > Actinomycetota > Actinomycetes > Kitasatosporales > Streptomycetaceae > Streptomyces > Streptomyces sp. NPDC037301. The sequence continues at coordinate 108,301 of NZ_JBVJWD010000026.1, read as the reverse complement.
ATCTGAACGCGTACAAGATGTCCTGCGCGCGGATGGTCACGCAGGCGGTGAAGGACCGGGGGCTCAGCCCGAGAGCCGCGGCGATCGCCATCGCCACGATCGTCGTGGAATCCAGCATGAACAACTACTCCCAGGCCGTCGACCACACCAGCATCGGGCTGTTCCAGCAGCAGGACTGGTGGGGCACCCGGGAGCAGCGTCTGAACCCGGCCTACGCCACCAACGCCTTCCTCGACTCGATGGAACAGCTGTATCCGGGCGGCTCGTGGAACGACGCGCCGATCGGCGAGGTGTGCTGGCATGTGCAGCAACCGAGAGAGGACCTGCGCCACCTGTACGGAATCGAGGCGGGCGACGCCACGCTGATCGCCAACGCGTTGTGGTCCGGTACGAGCGCTGGCCTCAAGCACCCATACGCCTCCGGTCGGGTCGTGTCCGGGCGGTCCGTGGACGGACGCCTTGAGGCTTTCGCCGCCGGTGCCGACGGCGTGTATCACGCGTGGCAGACCGCAGTGAACGGCGCCTGGTCGCCATGGCGGTTCGCGGGTGGTCCACGCAACGCCCAGCTGGCGGTGGCGTCCAACGCGGACGGACGGCTGGAGCTGTTCGCGCTGTCGGACAGTACGTTCGATCACATGTGGCAGACCGGGCCCAGTGCCGGGTGGTCCGCCTGGGAAAACTTCGGCACCGGGGGGCACCGACTGGCGGCGGGCAACAACGCCGACGGCCGGATCGAGGTGTTCGCCTCCAACGCCAACGGTGTGTTCCACCGCTGGCAGACCGCGCCCAGCGGCGGTTGGACCGACTGGGAAGGCACCCACGGCGGCCCGGCCGACGCGCGACTCGCCATGGAGAACGCGCCTGACGGGCGACTCGAGGTCTTCGCGCTGTCCGACTCGACGTTCGAGCACCTGTACCAGACCGGCGTCAACGGCGGGTGGTCCGCCTGGGAGAACTTCGGCACCGGAGGACGCGCCGTCACCGCCAGCTACAACCAGGACGGCAGGCTCGAGGTGTTCGCCTCCAACGCAGACGGTGTGTTCCACCGCTGGCAGATCAGCCCGACCTCGTGGTCGGCCTGGACCGGCACCGGCGGGATCCCCAACGCCGAGCTGGCCACGTCGCGGTCGGTCGACGGGCGGGTCGAGGTGTTCGCGATCAACGCCACCACCGCGAGCCATGCCTGGCAGACGGGCCCGAACGCGGCGTTCTCGCAGTGGGAGAACTTCGGTGGCGGCGGCACGTCGATCGGTGCGAGCAACAACGCCGACGGTCGCATCGAAGTGTTCGGTACCAGCCACGCCGGCGTCTATCACCGATGGCAGACCGGCTTCGCCACCTGGTCGGAATGGGCCTGGCTGAACGATTCCGGCCCCGCGATCACCTAGGGCCTCTCGTTTGGATCAGGCTGGGGACCCGATCCGGGAATGAGAACTCCGGAACGCGCGCCCGCCGTCGTCCCGCAGACCGCACCAGCGGCGGGCGGGACGACGGCGGGCGCTTGCCGTCAGGCGGCGAATTCCCTTTCCAGCCTGGGGATCAGGTCCCGTAGATCCTGTTCCCAGCAGCCGGCGTTGTGGCCGCCGTTGCACTGGGTGCCCCAGGCGGCCCCGTCGCCATAGTTGACGTAGTAGTAGGACATGCCCAGAGCGTCCATGGCGGCCTTGGCGTTCTTGGCCGCGCCCGCGACCCAGAACTCCGGTTCGAGGGGCGAGCCGCCTCCGTCGCCCACGTATACGGAGACCCCGACTCCGGCCTTGGCCAGTCTGTCCATGTGCTGTGACGGGTCCACCTCATTCCACCGCCAGTCGGCGTTGAACACCGGGTAAGGCGAGCCGAACGCGGCGTCACTGTCCACACCGGGCTTGTAGGGAGAGTCGTCGGGGTCGCAGGCTCCGGATGCCGAGGCGCAGATCGCGCCCGTCGCGTCGATGAGGGAGGCGACGACGGCCAGCCGGAGGTCCATGGACCTGGCCGACAGATCGATGTCTCCTGACAGGGACGCAGTGTGGCTGAACAGGTCGGGACGGGCCTGGGCGTAGTGGAAGGCGCCGAACCCACCCATGGAGACGCCGGCGATGGCCCTGGCCTTCTTGGTGGCGATGGTCCGCAGGTTCGCGTCGATGAACGGAACCACCTGCTTGAGGTGGAAGTTCTCCCAGTTCTGGGCACCGGCCGCGGTCTTCTGGTTGAGCCAGTTGGCGTACCAGCCCCGAGCGCCGCCGTCCGGGATGACGGTGATCATCTGGTCCGACATCGACAGCGCCGGATACGTCTGCTGGACCGGATCGTCGGGCGAACCGTGCAGGAAGTACAGCACCGGGTAGCGCCGGTCCGGGTCATCGTAGTAGCCGCCCGGCAGAATTATCTTGATGTGCTGCTCGCCCGCGACCTCGGGTGTGGTCACGGTGAGGTAGAAGTCGGTGGCGCTTCCTGTCGCCGCGCCGACCTGGGTCAGGCCGAAACCGTTCGCCATCGGCGGCGGCACGGTGCTTCCGTCAGCGGCCTGTACCGAACCCGCCGGCGCGACCACGGCCACGGCCACGGCGGCGAGCATCCAAGCCACCGCCAGTCGCCACCAATGCGCTTTCCTTGTCACTGCGTTCCCCCTTGTGAGATTTTCGGCATTCTCAGTTCAGAACCTTGATCTGCAATTCCGGTGAAGCCGTGATCTGATCCTCCGTGAACCGCTCGGTCACCCACTTGCCGGCCGAGAACAGCTTGGTCTGGTCGGCGTAGTGCGGCGAATTCGGGTTGGCCGACTGGGAGTAGGCCATGACGGAGAACGCCTGCGGCGGACCGTCGGCGGTGAACCGCACCTGCTGGATGAAACTGGACCCGAAGACGATGTCCAGTTCTCCGTCGACCTGGCCGGGAGTGATCACGTTCAGCACACCCAGTTGCCCGAGCGAGCCGTGGATCGGGATCTGCTCACCACCGCGGGTGACCTTCTGGATGCCCGACAGTGGGGCGTTCAGTGGAATGCCCGCCTTGCGCAGCGCGAGCACGGCACGACCGAACGCGTCACGGACGGCGGAGCTCCCGGAGTCCAGCGAATTGGGCGTGTGCACCGGGTCCTTGGGGTCGAAAGGAACCCGCCACGGCAGCTTCTCGGCTCCCTGTCCATTGAGCAGGAAGGACCAGTAGTTCGCGAAGAGCCAGGATCCCCGGCTGTCCGCCGTGTAGTCGTGGTTCTTCCAGGCGGCCAGGATCGGACATGCCTCGCTCACGTTGACCAGGTTGCCGTCCACCAGGATGAGCCCCAAGGGGACGTTCTGGCACATCGTCACCGTGGCGTTGAGGGCCAGATCGGCCGCCCTGCTGTTGTCGGCGAACAGCAACTGCCCCATGGTCTCCGGTGTGAAGCCCTTGCTTGGCAGGCCGTCGGTGCCGTTGATCCGGTTCTGCGCGGTCAGGATGAGTTCCTGGGTACGCAGCGATCGGGGCGCCGAGGTGTCGCCCATCACCCGGGGGAAGGTCAGCGGTTGCTCGGGGTTGGCCAGCCAGGCGCTGTCGTTGGCGTTGCCCACGAAGTCGGACCGGATCAGGCGTGGTTGCTTGTGCGGGTCCAGAAGTCCCGGTGCGACCGCGTTCGGGTCCTCGGGCCAGTCGCACGCGCTGCGTTTGCCGTCGAAGATGGAGATCGGCGGCACGTTCGGCAGCCGTAGTGACTGGTTGAACAGCAGCTGGCCGGTCTGTGTGAGGCACGATCGCGCGTGCTCGTCGGTGATGTTCGGGGTGGCCTGGATGTCCGCGTACAGCGCGTTGCCCTTGCGGTCGGAGGCGACGGTGTTGAAGAAGGGGACGCCCTGCGTGGTCTCCAGGGTGTTCACCACGTCATGGACGTCCTTGGCCTGGTCGAGGCGGAACCATGTGTTCAGCGCCCGCAGGTTGTCCATGTTCACGTCGCGTACCGCGTGCGCGCTGACCGCCCAGGGCAGCGCGACACCCTGCATCGATGTGGTGATCGGGCCGTAGCGGGTGGACCACAACGTCCTGGTGACCTTGGAGAGGGAGCCGTCCGGCTTCAGCACGTCGACCCCGACCCGCTGCGAGGTCATCTGCTCCCAGACGCCGTCCACCAGGTACTTGGTGGGGTTCAGCGGATCCACCTGTACGTCGAACAGCCCGAACGGGGCCACCGTGGCGACCGTATGGCTCCAGGCCACGTTCTCGTTGTGGCCGATGTTCACCGCGGGGAATCCCAGCAGGCTGCCCCCGGAGACGTTGATCCTGCCCGGGATCGTCAGCTGGCTCTGCCACATCCGGTTCTTTCCCTGCCACGGGAAGTGCGGGTTGGCCAGCAGCATGCTGGTGCCGCCGGACACGCCCTGCGAGCCGACCGCCAACGCGTTGCTTCCCATGCTCCGTTGGCGGCTCACCGCCATCGCGTCGCGGATCTTCGCCGCGGTCTTCGCGGGTGAGGACGCCGGCTGCGCGGCGGCCGAGGCCCCCGGGGGTGCGGCGTTCACCTGGCCGTCCAGCAGCGCGTCGGCGCTGCCCATGATGATCTCGGCATGCGCGTGCCGGTAGACGTCAAGCTCCGTGATCGGCCGCACCCAGGCCGCACCGCGGCAGGCCGGGTCGGAGATGTTGTTCACGCCGGTCTCGGCCAGGTACCTGTTGTATCCCTGGACATAGCCGCGAATGGCTTCTCTGACCTCCGGTTCCGGCCCGTCGGGGGCGGGCTTGTCGACGAGCCGCTCCACCACCCGGTTGTCCTTGATCCGCTGGAAGTACAGGTCGCTGTTGAGGTTGGTGGTGGTGTTCTGGTTCTGGCCGGGGCTCGCCTTGCCCTCGGGCCCCAGGTGGCGGGACCTCTGGGCGTCGACCATCAGATAGGTGTCGGCCAGAGTGCAGATGTTGTCCTTGGCCGCCGCGTATCCGTAGCCCGTTCCCAGCCCCTCCCAGTTCGAGGCAATGATGTGCGGGATTCCGTACTCGGTGTATCGGATCGTCGGCTTGTCCGGCCCCGGTTCGGCGGCGGCCGCCCCCGTGACCGTCGACCCGGTGGCCGCCAGCGTGCTCATCACCGCCACCGCGGCCATGACCGCCATCGGCAGCCTCGCTCTGTATCCCCTCCGTGCCATCGCCGTCCTTCCCCTGTCGCACGGGCCGTCGTCTGAACGCGGCCACGCTAAGGAGGACCGATGAAATCTCGATGACCAGCAACAACAGACGCCTAGCCGACGTGCTCCCCCCCTGTCAGTCCGTAACCTTCCGGGGTCTTTTGGGCCCGCGCTGTTGCTAGCTTCCGTACCGCCCGTCCGCACGGCCCCGACCGTCCATCCCACTCGCCCCGAGACTGCCAAGGGGAGGAGGACTCGTGCTTCCAGGGCTTTCCCGACGCGCACTGACCTGGGTTCTCGCGTCGACAGCCGCCCTGCTGCCGACGCTGCTGCCCGCGACTCCGGCCGCAGCCGCCCGGACCGCCGCCGTCGCCGCCGCGGCCTGCCCGGCCGCCGGTTTCGTGTCCCAGCACTTCCACAGCGGCCACAACGGCGTCGACATCGCCAACGTCGTCGGGACGCCGCTCTACGCCGTGGGCGACGGCGAGGTGACCATCTCCGGGTACACCGGCGACTACGGCCAGTGGATCCGGGTCCTGCACCCCGACGGGAGGATCTCCGAGTACGGGCACATGGTCCGGCGGGACGTCTCCGTCGGCGACCGCGTCGTGGCCGGCCAGCAGATCGCCCTGATGGGCGCCGAGGGGAACTCCACCGGTCCCCACCTCCATCTGCGGATCTGGGGAGACCGGTCCACCTCCTACGGTATCGACCCCGAGGTCTACCTCGCCGAGCGCGGCGTGGTGCTGCCCTGCACCCCGGGCAGCGGTCCGCGGCCCGAACCGTTGGTGTATCCGGCGGAGTCGGGCCGGATCGTGTCGGCGCGGTCGACGGACGGGCGCCTGGAGCTGTTCGCCGCCGGAGCCGATGGCATCCACCACGCCTGGCAGCAGGAGGTCAACGGCAACTGGTCGGAGTGGGAATCGCTCGGCGGACCCGGCAACGCCGAACTCGCCCTCGCACCGAACGCCGACGGCCGCCTGGAACTGCTCGCCATCAACGGGAACACCTTCCAGCACCGCTGGCAATTGAGCCCGTCCGGCGGCTGGTCGGGATGGGAGACCTTCGGCGGAGGCGGACGGGACACCGCGGCCGGTGTCAACGTCGACGGCCGCATCGAGGTCTACGCGTCAGGCCCAGCCGGGCTCTTCCACCGGTATCAAGTCGCCCCGAACGGCGGCTGGTCGGAATGGGAGTCCGCGGGCGGCGGCCCCGCTGACAGCCGGGTGGAGATGGAGAAGGCACCCGACGGACGCCTGGAGGTCTTCGCTCTCAACGAGACCACCTTCCAGCACCGGTACCAGACCGCCCCCAACGGCGGCTGGTCCTCGTGGGCCGGATTCGGCGAAGGCGGCCACGACCTGACGGTCGACCACAACGCCGACGGCCGCCTGGAGGTTTTCGCCTCGGGCCCGGTCGGCGTCTTCCACAAGTACCAGACAAGCCCGACGAGCTGGTCCGGATGGGAACCCATGGGCGGCCCCGCCGACTCACAGCTCACCAGCGAACGCACCCCCGACGGCCGCGTCGAAGTCTTCGCCATGAACGGCACCACCGCCATGCACGTCTGGCAGACCGCCGTGAACGCCGCCTACAGCGACTGGGCGCCCTTCGGCACCGGCGGCACCGAGGTCACCGCCGCCACCAACGCCGACGGCCGCATCGAGGTCTTCGGTACCAGCCACGCCGGTACCTTCCACAAATGGCAGACCGGCTTCGCCACCTGGTCCGACTGGATCTGGCTCAACAACTCCGCCGGCCCCGCCGTCGACTGACCCCTCTGAAGGAACTCATGCTTCCGATCAGTAGACGGAACCTGTTGCGCGGTGCGGCCGGCGCCGGCGCCCTCCCGTTCCTGGGCGCCGGCCCGGGCGTCGCCGACGCGACCTCCGAGGCCGCCCCGCCCCCTCACCGAGTCGGCACGGGACCCTTCACGTACGTCTACGACCCGTCCACTTCCGCAGGCCCGCGATATCTCAACGACCACACGCTGATCAAGGCTCAGAGCCGCTGGCACCTGTTCGGCATCGTCGGGAACAGCGCGCCGCGCGGCGAATCTCCGGACAGCGCGGCGGAGATCTCCTTCGCCCACGCCTCCGCGCCGAGCCCGCACGGACCGTGGACCAGCCACCCCGACGCGCTCATCGTCGACCCGTCCTATTTCGGTGAGGATCACCTGTGGGCGCCGCACGTCGTCGAGGCAGGCGGCAGGTTCTGGATGTTCTACGCCGCGGGCGGCGCGAGTGGCGCGGCAATCAACCTCGCCACGTCGACCGACCTGTTCACCTGGACCCGCGAACCGTCCGGCCCGCTGTTCCGGGGGCTCGCGGCGCGTGACCCGATGGTGCTGCGGGTCGGCGGCGAGTGGGTCATGTACTACACCGAACTCTCCGGCCCGGGCGGCCACCATGTCGTCGCCTACCGGCGTTCCGCCGATCTGCGGCACTGGGGCGAGCCGGGCGTCGCGTTCACCGACGCGAGCACGGACGCGACCGTCTCGGTCACCGAGTCGCCGTTCGTCGTCGAACGAGACGGCTGGTACTACCTGTTCATCGGTCCGCGCAACGGCTACGAGGGCACCGACGTCCTCGCGTCGCGGGACCCGTTCCATTTCGAGCTCGCCGGATGCGCGGGGCATGTGCCCGGTCACGCCGTGGAGGTGGTCCGTGACGGGGAGACCTGGTACGCCGGCGCCGCGGGCTGGTTCCGGAACGGGCTGTACGTGGCGCCCCTGTCATGGCGGGACACGCCACCGCCGTGGCAGAGCCCCGACAACCCGGTGGCCGGCCTCGACGTGGACGGCCGCCTGACGGTGTTCGCACTCGACGCCACCGACCGCGCGATGCTGCGGCGCGTCCAGCTCGACCCGCACACGGACAGCTGGTCGGAGTGGGAGCCCTTCGGAGGGCCGGCCGGTGCGGTTCCCACGCTCGGACGCACCACCGACGGCAGGCTCGAGGTGTTCTCGCTCGCCCCGGGCGGCGCCAATCTGCACCACCGGGTGCAGCGGCCGGACGGCGGCTGGCACGACTGGGCGGAGTTCGGCGGCCCGGCCGGTGCCGCCCCCGCCGTCGCCCGCGACGCCTACGGCCGGCTGGAGGTCTTCGCCCTGAGCCCCGGCGGCGCCTCCGTCGCGCGGCGACGGCAGAGGTCGGCCGGGTCCCCGGCCTGGGACCCGTGGGAGCCCGGATTCGGAGGGGCGGCGGGCGCGCCACCCGTTGTCGCGGCGAACGCCGACGGCCGGTTGGAGGTGTTCGCCCTCGCCCCCGGCGGCTCGGGCATCGACCACCGTTGGCAGGAAACCCCCGGCGGCCCCTGGACCGCGTCATGGCACCGATTCGGCACCTCGGCCGGCGCCGCGCCTCGGGTGGCCAGGGACGGCAGCGGCCGGCTCACCGTCGCCGCGATCGGACCGTCGGGCGTGGGAACCTTCGTCCGGCGGCAGACCGTGCCGAGCGGCGGCTGGGACGAATGGCTGCCGCTGTTCGGCTGGAGCGCCGCCGCCCCGGCGTTCGCCGTGAACTCCGACGGCCGGCTGGAGGCGTTCTCCCTGACGCCCGGCGGAGCCCGACTCGGCCACCGCTGGCAGGTCGCTCCTGGCGGGGACGCGCATCCCGGCGGGGAGTTCGGCGAGCCCGGCATCCGGCTCGTCGCCACGCCCACGGCGGCGCTCGACGCCGCCGGGCGGCTGCACGTCTTCGCCGTCACCGTCGCGAGCCGGATGCGGACCCGCGTCCAGGCCCGGCCTAACGGCGGGTGGCAGCCGTGGACGGCCTTCGGGGATCGCACGGTCGCGCCCCTCGTGTCGGGCAGCCCCGCTCTCTGAGCGGAGCGTGCGGATCTCGCCATGTGAACGGGGCTTCGGTGCTTCGTTCGCGCCGCCCGTCCCCCTGACCCGGGCTCTTGCCCTCCCCGTACGGTGACTTTCCCACTGTGCGCGGTCTGGAACGAGTCATCCACGGCCCCGGGCGGCCGGTTACGGCGATGTGGCCGAAGTACGCCGGTGAACTCCCCTGAGAGATGAGTATCGTTCCGCTGGTCCGACAAGCGACGCGTGGAACGGGGGGAGCGGTGAGCGGCGTAGTCGTCCATCTGCCGCAGGGAAGCGGTGACGCCGACGGCGGCGAACCGCACGGTGACGCGGTGACGTTACGGCTGGGTCCCGGCGAGGTCGCCCGCTTCGGACGGGGCTCCACGAGGATCCCCGTCGAGCTGCGCCTCGACGACCCGGCGATCTCCCGGCTCGCCGGGGAGATTCGTGTGACCGACGACCACTGGCAGTTGACGAACCACAGCACCACCCACAGCTATCTCGTGGAGAACCCGGAGGGAGCGGGGGAATACCTGAGGATTCCGCCGCGACGGGTCGGGGCGCCGATCCCGTTCGAGTTCTCGCGCGTCGTGCTGCCCACGCGCGGTGACGTCACGATCTCCTTCCAGGTGTTCGCTCCCGACCACGTCTATCTGGACCCGGAGGCCATGGGTGTCCCCTGGGGGAACAGCACGGTCACCGCGTACTCCCTGAACGAGACGGCCATGTACTTCCTCGTCCTGGTCGCGCTCTGCGAACCGCGCCTGCGTGACCAGTCGCGCGTGGCGATCCCCACCACTCCCAAGATCGTCGAGCGGCTCAGGGGGCACCTCACCTGTGGCGCGCTGACCGCGCGGGCGGTCAGCTCACACATCGACTACCTCGCCGAGGAGAAGCTGCGCATCGGCGTCCCGGACGCCCACGAGCCCGGCAAGGGCGACCGCCGCAACGGCAAGCGGGAGGAGATCGTCGGGCTGGCGCTGCGGTTCGGGCTCGTACGGGAGGAGCACCTCGCACTGTTGCCGCCCCTGGCAGGGGCCGGCGGGCGGGAGCGGCAGGCCGCGCGATGAGACCGCCGCACGGCCTGGGGGACACCACGGGATGCGACCGGACGGACCTGCTCCCACCCGGCTATCAGGTCGGAAACTGGGTGGTCACCCAACTGATCGGTTCCGGGGGCTGGTCCAGGGTGTACGCGGCGCGACCGGCCGATGGGCACCCGGGCCGAACCGGCGGGACCGCCACGCCTCCGGGCCCAACCGACGTCGCGCTCAAGATCATGCCGACCGCCGGGCTCGCGCCACGCCAGGCACGCAGGATCGTGGAATCCGCCCGCCGCGAGGTCGAAATCGGGCGCAGGGCCGGGCATCCCCGGCTGATCGGCCTCCTGGAGTCGTTCGTTCTCGCCGCACCCGACCGCTCCTCCCTGGAGGGCGCGATCGTGCTGGTCATGGAACGGGCCGCCGGCAGTCTGCGGGAACTGGTCGACGCGGGGGTGCCCGAGGCCGATCGCGGCCGGCTGATCGCGGGCATCTGCGAGGGACTCGTCCATCTCCACCGGTCGGGCTGGGTCCACGCGGATCTCAAGCCGGAGAACGTCCTGTTGGGCAGAGACCGCTCCGTGAAGCTCTCTGACTTCGGCCTCGCCACCGAGCTGACGGGGACACACGGGTACGCGCCTCCAATGGGCACCCCGGACTACTTCCCGCCCGAGCGCTGGAGGGCGCCCCTCGGCGAACTCGGCGTGCGGGTCCGGCCGACCGCGGACATCTGGGCGCTGGGCATCGTCATCCACGAGGTGTTCGCGTCGGGCGGCTCACCGTTCGCCGGGGCCACACCCGTGGCGCGGGGCGCCGCGGTCCAGGAGTACGGCGAGGGGCGTGCGACGCTGCGCATGGACCACGCCGTGCCGCCGTTCTGGCGCGCGCTGGCCGCCGACTGCCTCGCCCCGACCCACGAGGCCCGCGCCCCCCACACCGCCGAGAGCCTGCTCGCCCGCATCGCCGCCCGCCAGGAGACACCCGGGGCGGGGGCGGGACGGCTGGGCGGCCGGGCCCGTGCCGCCGTCCTGGCCACCGCGCTGTGCGGGATCGCCGGCGCGACCCTGTGCTCAGACGCGGTACGGGCGACCTCGGCCGCACCGCCCGGCCGTGCGGGCGCCACGACGCCCGGCACCATCCGGGTGTACAACGCGGAGCGGGGCTGCCGGGAGCGGGTCGACCGGGACCCGCGGTGCAGCTTGGGTCTAGCGATCGATCCCCTGCAGCTCTACACCGCGGAGAACGTCGTACCGACCAGGGTGTGGCACGGCGACGTTCTCACCGCCGACTGCCAGGTGCCCGACGGAGAGCCCATCATCGACGAGGAGGACCGGCGGTCCACCCGCTGGTTCCGCGTCCGCCTCCCGGCCGGCTCCAAGCCCCCCACGGCCTGGCTCCCCGCCGTACGCACCAAGGAACGCCCGGCGCTGCCGGAGTGCCTCTAGTGTTCCGATGTGGAGGGCGACAACGGCGACCTGCTGCACGTGGTTGGGCACACCCCGACGCCCCCGCCGTCTGCCGGGCCGGTCCTCTCGGTAGCCATCGCTCGATCTCCCGGCAATCGCACCTGCCAACAGGATCGTGCCTCTGCGTCCCACCCCCATCCGAGCGTCACCCGAGCGTCAAGAAACACGAACAGCCTCCGACACCAGTGCCCGGGTGACAGTCGCCGCCCTCTGAAACCGCAGGTCAGCGACTTGGGACGGCGAGGCTGTTCGCTCGACCCGCTTCGCGGAGGAAACCAGGCCGAACGAACCACCCGGGCCGCAGAAACGCAGGTCAGGCACCCTTCTCCGCGGGCTCAAAAATCGCCACGCACTCCACGTGCGAGGTCATCGGAAAGATGTCACTGGCAATGAAGAGGTGCCAAAGAGCAGGTCAGAGAGGGTTTTCCTGCCGCAGGAACGGCCTGCGAGGCGGCCGGAGCGTCAGGGCCCGGCACGCTCCTCTGTCTCCTTCTCAGTGTTCGGTGGTGTTCGTTTCTGCATTCGTGGTTTGCGAGGCGCCCTTCGGCGTCAGGAGCGTACGAGCACAACGGTGATGTTGTCCCCGCCACCGGCGTTCATCGCGGCCGCCCAGAGTGCCTTCACGGCCCGGACGTCGTCGTCGGCGTTGTCCGCGAGGAGCGACTCCATCTCGGCTGCGTGCACCAGGTCGGAAAGGCCGTCACTGCACAAGAGCCAGCGGGTTCCCGGAAGATAGACATCGGTTCCGGAATGTGGATGGACGGGTTCGAAGCGGTCCGCTCCGCCCAGGGTCTGGAGGACGATGTTTGTGGCCGTGACTGGCTCACCGCAGTCGTCCCAGGGCGTACTGGGTGAGTCGTCCACGGAGACCTGGCCCAGGTAGCCTCCGTCCTCGCGGTACAGCCGGGAGTCCCCCACGTTGAACCAGGTGATCTCATGCGGTGTCACCAAGAGGCCGACTGCGGTCGTGCCCGCTCCCGTATGTGCGGGATGAGCACGGGCCAGTTCGTACAACTCTTCGTTAATGTCCAGGAGCACCTGCACGACCTGGGACGCGTCGGTCGTCCGCGGGCCGCGCTCGGCCAGACGGCGCACAGTAAGAGCGGAGGCGACCTCACCCGCGTTGTGGCCGCCAAGTCCGTCGGCGACCGCCACTACAACCGATTCCTGCACCACCAGGTCGACTACCAAGGGATCCAGGGTATCCACACCAGTAGCTGTCAAGACCCCGATGACGAACGCGTCCTCATTGGCGTCACGCAGCGCGCCACAATGGGTCATCGCCGTGACGGTGAGTCGGGCGGCGGCAAGGCGTTCGGCGCTCACCGGCCACTCCCATCGGCCCTGTTGGCCCCACCCCCGAGGACGACGCCGAAGGTGCAGTCCGCAGCCAGCCTGAGGGTGTCGCCGTCCCGCAGGGGCGCTCGTACTCCTGGCCTGAGGGGGGTGGCGTTGACAAAGGTGCCGTTTGTCGAGTGCTCGTCGCGTACCCATGCTGTGCCGTCGGCCTCCACGCCGATGGTCGCATGGCGCCGCGAGACGTTGTCGTACCGTTCCAGCAGGTTTCCCGTCCGGTAGGCGGAGGCGTCGCGGCCGAGCAGCAGGGTGTTCCCGGGCGCCACCGCAAACTCCTCGTTATCCAGCCGGATACGGAGCATGGCACCAACGGCGTCGCGGCGGGTGGCATGCGCGCCCTGAAAAGCGGAATGCGGTTCGAGCGCAGGAGTGGGGCGTACCTCCGGCAGGAGTCGCTGGCAGACTACGCACACCCGGTTCGTCGGCATGGGGATGTCCGCCCCGCAGTGTGGGCACGTGCTGCGGGAGACCTCCGTCATGAGCCGAGCCGGCGTGGCAGATGCCTCTGCAGCATCTTCAGCCGCTGGAGCCGTCCGGCGTGCGGCCGACGGTACGCTGACCGGCCGGCTGAGGTTCCCCAGGCAGCCGCGGCAGATCAGGTCTCCGTCCTCGGCGACAAGTGCGCACGATGAGCAGGTCAGCTGCGCCATGACACCTCTCCCGTGGTGATTCCTGCCGTCCGGAGTTGGTCGTCGAGCCGGTCCATGTCCCCGCGGCCGGGGATGCCGATGAACCAGATTCGGCCGCCCTCGACCGACACCTGCATATGCGGCGACCCGGCGGCAGGCTCCTCCGCGCTCCCGTAGCGCTCGTGGCCGAGTTCGGTGAGGGTGGTCACGCGCTGGTTGGCCGAGCCTCGCCAGCGCAGCCCGGGCCGGTTGAGCCTCTCGACGTACCGACCGGTGATCACCGCATCGCAGCTACTGATGATGTCCGGGTATTCCCGTTGCAGCCAGGACAGGGAGTATCCGCTGTAGACGAGGATGTCGACGGGGAGGCTCTGGCCGGCACGCCAGGCGTCCACGCCCTGGAGAAGCGCCGCGAGCGCCTTCGGTTGCTGGAACGGCTCCCCTCCGGACACGGTCACCCCGTCGAGCGGTTGCGGCAGGGATGCGAGCCACCCCAGTAGGGCATCGACGTCCACCAAGGCAGCCGGGTCCGCCGCCCAGGTGTCCTTCGAGACGCACCCGGCACAGCCGATGGTGCAGCCCTGCGTCCAAATCCCCGCGCGGGTGCCGGGGCCGAGGGAGGTGACCGGGTAGTGGGCCTTGTTCAGCATCAGACCCGGCAGTTCGGGAGCGGCGCCGGCCGGGGACGCAGTCATGCCAGCTCCACGGAGACGATGTCAGCGTCCTGGCGGACCCCAGTGACCCGGACGTACTCCTCCGCAGCCGTGTCCCGATCGAACAGCGCCCGGGCCAGGGGGTTGACGAACCGGGACTCCAGCGCCATGCCGATGCCGCGTCCGCCCATGTGCAGGTCGCTGGTGCACCACTGCCGTAGCACGGCCTTTGCAGACTCATCGATTTCGAGGGAGATGCTCTGCTCCTGGCGGACCCGCGCCGTGATGTTGTCCATCTGCAGGTCGAAGATGCGGGCAGCGGCATCCGGGCCGATGAAGTTGAAGACCACGATGTTGTCCCCGAAGCGGTTCAGCAGTTCCGGCCGTCCCAGGACCCTGGTGAAGTGGTCACTGATCGCCTCCTTCACCCGTGCCTCGATCTGCTCGTACGGCATCTCGGGGTGGACGTTCGGTACGAGACGGTCGTGGCCGTCGTCCACGCTCATGCCGAGGTTGGAGGTGAAGACGAGGATCGATTCGGAGAAGTGTGCGGTCGTGCCGCGGCCGTCGGTCAGCCGACCGTCGTCGAGGATCTGAAGGAACTTGTCCAGAATCCGGGGGTGGGCTTTCTCGATCTCGTCGAAGAGGATGACCCGGAAGGGCTGCTGCCGAACAGCGCTGGTGAGCTCGCCTCCCGCCTCGAACCCCACGTAGCCGGGCGGGGCGCCGATCAGCCGGTCGCCGGCGTGCTCGGCGGAGAACTCGCTCATGTCGAACCGCAGGTACGCCGACTGGTCGCCGAAGATCAGCGACGAGACGGCCTTGGCCAGCTCGGTCTTGCCCACGCCGGTGGGACCGGCGAAGAACAGGACGCCGCGGGGCTTGGCCAAGGCGCTGGACTGCTGCGCTCCGGAGAGGCCGAGCGCGGCCCGCTTGAGGATGTCCAGGGTCTTGGTGACGGCCTGCTGCTGTCCGACCACCTTCCGGGGGATCGAGTGTTGGCCCTCGCTGATCCGCTTGCGTAGGTAGTCGCGTTTCCAGGGGTTGTCCATCACGCCGAGCTTGTAGATGCGGACCGCGTCGGGAAGCTCCTCGATACCGAGGCCTCGGTCCCTGGCCAGACGAGTGATCTCGATCATCGCCTGGAGGGGGAGTCCGTCGGTCTGGGCCGCGAAGGCGCGGCACGCCTCGGCAGCCTTGCGGTCGGAGTCGATGTCGGTCACGCCGAAGAGTCTGAGCAGCAGCCGTGCCGTCTCCTGCCGGTCGCCGAGGTCGGGGGCCGGCAGGCCGATGGAGCGGATCTGGTCGTTGGCCGAGGTCAGCCACGCGGGCAGATCGCCCTCCCGGTCCGCGAGCCAGATCACCGGGTTGTACAGCGGGGTGGTGCGGCCTTCCGCGGAGCTCACGGATACAGCCGTCCGGGACAATCTGGCGAAGAAACGGAAGAAGTCCCGCTCGTTGGGCTCCATGTCCGTCGCACTACGTGCGATGCGGGAGGCGTCGTCCAGGACCAGTGCGGCCCGTACCTGCACGTCGGGACGGACCAATCGGGCGGCGATGGCGCGCAGTGCCTCCAACGAGGGGGTCTGGCCGGGTTGGGGCCGCTGCGGGAGCAGTTGGGAGACGGCCTTCTCCGCCCGGTCGACCTGCTCGGGTGTCGCGCCGGCCGGTACGTGCAGGCGAAGTCCGTCGACCGGGTCGTGAATCAGAAGGCATCGGTACCCGCTGGCCTGCAGTACGTCCCACAGGAGATCCGGCAGTGTCAGCAGTCGGGGGTGGGAACCGGCTGATCTGCGGACCAGGAAGCTGTCGTGGCGGTTCCCCCACAGGACGAACTGCGAGTGCACCGGCAAGGTGGCATCCAGTTCACGGATGAACGCCGGTCTCCCGGCGAGATGTGGGGCATTCGAGAGCCCAAGGCCCTTGACCAGCCGGGCGCCTTCGCCCGGCGCGGCGGACTGCACAGTCATCGATCTCATTCCCCCTGACTTGTTGGCCGCATGACCGGTGAACTGGTCACTGGTCGGCCTCCAGGCGGACCACCCAGGCGTTGCGCCCCGCGCGTGCCCGCTGCACGGCCCACCAGATGTACACACCGGCGACAGCCACCGGGACGGCCGCGGTCGAGAGCTGGAAGCCGGCCGAGAGACTCCCGGTGAAGAACCCGATGGCAGGCACCATGATGAATCCCACCACCAAGGCCGCTCCCATGCCGAGCAGGAAATGCACGTGCAATTCGTTCCCGTCCTCCCCGCACGACTTCCGGTATCCGTCGGCCAGCAGTACCGCCAAGGCGAGTTCGCAGAGGAACTGGACAAACAGGACCGAGAGCGCGATTTCCCAGAGATCGTCGAACCCCCTGAGGTTGCCGTCCGCCAACACGTCAACGAAAAAGCCGGCTATTCCTGTGACGATCGTCCCGATCAGCCAAATCACCAGTAATCCAAAGGCGTTGAGCGCCGAGAGGCCGGCAGCCCGCAATAGGTCACCTGCGAACTTGCGCCTGCGTGCATTCCTGGCAGCGGACACAGCCTGCGCCTGAGCGATCGCTGCGGGGCCGGTCCCGATCATCGTCAGCATCCACACCGGGTCCGTCGGGTCGGAATTCCGACCGAGACGGCGAAACCAGTCGATCCGCTCACCGGTGGCGTCCAGCTCCCTGCGGACAGCGTTCACGCGAGCGGCAAGCTCGGGTACAGCCTCATCAGGTACTGCCGCCGTCGCCAGCAAGAACGCGTGCGCCTCGGATGTTCGAGGGAGGAGGTCCCGCCCGCTCCGCGGCACCCCTTCAAGGAGTTCGCCCGATTCCCAGCTCTTGACCAGCCTTTTCCACCGGCGGTTGACGTCACAGAGGCGGTGGGCCTCTTCGCCGAAAGAGGCGAGGATCGGTAGCAGGTCCTGCGTGCGCAGTTCGTCGACGATGCGGCGGGCAGCACGGCGTTCAGTGGCTTCGGCATGCGCCGATGTCGCCTGTTGCGCCAGAGTGTGCAGGTCCTCGGGAAGCATGCGCTTGCCACGGTAGATCGGTGGCATCGTCGGATCGAGCCAGTGCAGGAGCCGCAGCAGCTTCACATCCGGGCTCGCCTTCCCGGTCAGCTGGACGTCGATCAACTTCACAAGCCCTTCGACGTCATCGTGTTCAGTGTCGTCGAACTGCGTCAACCACCCGCGCAGCTGGCGCCAGCCCTCACCGGGATTTCCCGGGCTTCCCATAGCGGCGAAGAACTGGCGCGCAGCCGCTCCCCAGTGCGTGGCAAGCGCCCGGGCGAGTGCGGCCTTCTCCGTGTGCCTTTCCCCTTTGAATGCCAGCGCCCGGCGCCCGGTGCCACTCGTGGCACCAACAGGCGCTACCTCCTCTGCCACCTCCGGGCTGCCGCCTGCCAGCCAACTGCGTACTTCCGCGGCACCCCATCGCTGGTGTGGGTCCCGGACCAGCAATCCCCGGCATAGCAGCCGCAACCGCTCGTCCGCCACGTCTGTCACGTCGATGGGACGGGTGGCCAGATTGTGGCGGACGACCTGCTCGGACAATCCCTCGAACGGTGCTCTGCCCGTTGCCAGTTGTCTGACGATGACCCCCACGGCCCACCAGTCCTGTGGCGCGGAGACCTGCGCACCGAACAGGTACTCCGGTGAGCAGTACGAGACGGTGCCGAACACACGCTGCGTGAACCGCGACGTGGCGTCCAGCGACTTGCTTACTCCGAAGTCGGTCAGCACGAGATCGAGCGGATCGCGACTGCGTACCAGCACGTTCGACGGCTTCAGGTCGCTGTGGACGATTCCGGCGCCATGCAGGTGCTCCACCGCCTCGGCCAGCTGCCGCACGATCCGCATCAACTGCCGTCCGGGCGTGGCGGCTCGGGCAGGAGCCATAACGGCCTCGAGCGATCCACCCTCGATGTACTCGAGCAGCTCGAAGTCCCGTCCGTCTGAATGGCCCGTCTCGAGCACTCGCACGACGTGCCGCGCATCAAGATTGCGCAGTTTCTCCCATACCTCGGGAGCGACCCGCACACCGCTGCGGTAGACCTTCGCGACGAGCTGCGTGCCCTCCGCGTCGCAGACCAGCAGGATGTCGGCCTCGCGCCCCTGGTGGGGCAACTCGCCGACCACGGTCAGGCGCTCGGCCAGCGCAGATGGCAGCCGCAGCAGTCCGTCTGACTCGGACTGCGCCGGCACTCTGTCGCGCCGGGTCACGTTGGCGCTTCGCTCCCCGCTCGCCGCTCCGTCGCGACGTGTTGCGTCAGCCGAGTTCATACCAGTACCTCCGCGCCCGTCGGCGCCTTCCAGGGGGTGTTCACCGGGTGCGTTCTTGGTGCCCGGCGCGGGTTCTGGCGGCCGGTGCGGGAGGAGAAGCGACCAGGGGGACAGGAATCTCACCCGGGGCTGTTGCCAGCTGGACTTCTGTGTCCAGCCCCGCCTGTGCCAGCCGGTCACGCAGCTGGTGGAAGGACTCGCACCACTGTTCTTCCCTCTCCACGTCCACCCGGGAGGCGTCATCGTCATTTCCGACCGCAGTACGGACGACCCCAGTGCGTAGCTCACCGCATTCCTGGTCGACGACGAGGTTTACAGCGTGCTCGGACCACTCTCCACGTGTCAGGCGCAGAGCTCCCGCGGAGACGGTGAGTGTCTCGAACCCCTCGCTGACCTGGTAGCCCATGTCCGCGAGAGCGTCAGTCACGGTGGCGATCACGTATTGCTGCTCGGCCTGCTGCGCGACCGCGGACCGGCAGGCCGCGGCCTCCCGACGCAAGGGCTCGTCAAGGATGGCGCGACCGGCCACAACCTCCCCGAGCTGGTCCCGGATCGCTTCCACGACTGCCCCTCGGCCGCTCTCCAGGACGTGGAGCAGGCGTACCGCCTCGTCAACCTCACGTCGTCGGGCCCCGGCACGTGTGTTGGCCTGCTGCACACGTAGCCTCAGTTCGACCAGCCAGGTGCTTGCCTCGCCGGAGGTGGCCGCGCCGGCCGTCCGTGCTGCGGCGTCGCGGGTACTCGCCCGGTCCGCCTCGGTACAGTCCGGCAGCAGACGTGCGAGGACCCGGGCGAGGGCCTGCTCCGTCTCCTCGCGGACAGCAACGCCTGCGGCTACCTGTTCGACAGCGCCTGCTGATGCTTCTACGGAACCTCGGTCCGCGAACAACTCAGCGGCGTCGACCAGCCGGCGCTCCGTGCCGGAGACGGAGTCGTCGGCAAAGAGTTGTGTCGCGATCGCACGGGCGCACTGCCCTCTGAGTTCAAGCTCCGCGGCCGCGAGCCGCTTGTCGACCCGGGTGCACCATGCCTCCAGCTCGCGCGTGGATTGTTCGCCGATAGAAAGAATCGCGGGTGCCTTCGTGGTGATGGCGGGACCGTACCGGATCCTGACCACTTCGCAGGACGCGGCGAAAGCGTCGATGCGCGCGTTGCATGACTTGACCTCCTGCACGACCCGGTCTCGTTCGGCGGCGGCCTGCAGGAGTGCCATACGTGTCGCCTCCTCCCGGCGAGCCGCCTCGCGAAGGGCAGCCTGCTGGGCGGCCGCCTCCAGCATGGCCGTCGTCAGCGCTGGGTCACGTCGGTAGGTCGTGCACTTCGGCCCGCTCATCGATTCCCCAACACCTGAAGCCGATATGCCTCGTGCACAGTGCTCCAATTCTTGTAGCGGGCATACGTCCATGCCGCGAAGCTGATGGCGACACCGATCGGCACAGCCTTCCACAGCTGGGTTGTCAAAATGACGAGTCCTGTAAGGGCAGCAAGCTGGTAGACCAAGCAGCAGCCTCCGCAGCCGATCGCTACTTTGGAAAGCGGTCCAATACCCGATGAGACCTCGCGGCTTCGGCCTGCGAGACGGCGGCCGGCGTTGGCAAGCCGCGCTCGGAGTGACCACTGCGGATGGTAGACGTTACCTAGCTTCGTCGCGAGGGCGATCTCGCATCCGAGAGGCACTGCACATGTCACCGTGGCCCAGGCGACGACTTCGCCGTTGCCGAAGTACGCGGCCACGAGTGCAGGCAGGCCGACGGGCAGGGCGAACAGAAGGACCACGCCACCGATGGCATTCAGGATCACAGAGATGCGCCTCGCCAGCCGGCCTGCCTCGAACTCCTGCCATTCGCGCTGATGGGCGGTCGCAAGCGCTTCTTGGGCGCGGCGCACCTCGTCCAGCCTGTCAGCTTCGACAACAGCTGTCGGCAGAGCCCGAGCAGCCGCCAAGAGGCGGACCGGCGCGTCCCCTGTGTCCAGGAGGGCATCGAACCAACCGATCCGGCCGCGCGCGGGTGCGGCGGAGGACTCGATCTGCTCTCGCAGGCTCCGTGCCCGGTCCGGATCCACCGCGAGGGCCAGTAGTTCCGGCTTCGCATCGGGTTCACGGACAGCTTCTCTGGCCGGCACGGACAGCAATGGCGATGAGCTCAATGCGTTCCACTCGGTAATGAACTCTCGCCAGCGCCGTTCGATGTCGGCCGTCTGCTGGACGGCCTCTCCGGAGCCTGTCAGGAGTGGCAGTACGTTTCGGGAATTGATTTCACTGACGAGGCGATGTGCGGCACTGGACGTAGCGTCGTCTGCGGATGAGGCCTGTCGGGCCAGCGCAAGGAGATCCTGGGGGAGCAGCCGCTTGCCGCGGTAGACCGGCGGCATCGTCGGATCGAGCCAGCGCAGCGTCCGCAGCAGCTTCACATCCGGCGTGTCGCTGCCTGTCAGATGAATGTCGATGAGTTCGACGAGAGTCTCGATGTCGTCCTCTGCGTCGTCGAACTGGGCCAGCCACTCCCGAAGTCGGCGCCAGCCCTCGCTCGGATTCTCTCGGGTGCCCATGGACGCGAAGAACCGCCGCGCCGCTGTGCCCCAATGTGTCGCCAGCGCTTGCGCCAGCGAAGTCTTCTCGGTGTACTGCACGCCCTTGAAAGCAAGCGGCCGTCGGCCCCCGGCAACCGTGGCAGCTGTCCGGTCGCTCTCTGCCACCTGCGGGCTTGCGCCGTCCAACCAGCTGCGTACCTCCGACGGGCCCCACCGTCGCTCCGGGTCGCGGACCAGCAGCCCCTGGCACAGCAGGCGCAGCCGCTCGTCGGCGACGCCCGTCACGTCGATCGGACGCGTCGCGAGATGGTGTCTGACGGCGTGTTCGGACAGGCCCTCGAACGGCAACCGACCGGTGGCCAACTGCCGGACGATCACCCCGAGGGCCCACCAATCCTGTGGGGCGGAGACCTGCGCGCCCAAGAGGTACTCCGGGGAGCAGTAGGAAACCGTGCCGAAGACCCGCTGAGTGAACCGCGATGTCGCGTCCAGGGGCTTGCTCACCCCGAAGTCGGCCAGCGCCAGATCCAGCGGATCGCTGCTGCGCAGCAGAATGTTGGAGGGTTTGAGGTCGCCGTGGACGATGCCGGCACTGTGCAGGTGTGTCAGCGCCTCGGCGACTTGACGGACCGCTTCGGCTATGGGCACGTCGACGCGCTCGGGGCCCGCCGGATTCTCCAGCGAGCCGCCCGTCACGTACTCCAACAGCTCGAAGTCGCGTCCGTCGGAGTGTCCGGCTTCCACCATGCGGACGACGTGAAGGGAATCCAGGGTGCGGAGCCTGGCCCACACCCCCGAGGCGACTCGGACGCCGCTCCGGTACACCTTGGCGACCAGATCGTGGCCGCTCTCGTCGCGGACGCGCAGCACATCAGCCTCGCGACCCTGGTGGGGCAGCTCGCCGACCACTGAGAACCGATCCGCCAGGGCCGAGGGAAGCCGCAACAGCCCCTGCGGCTCCGGGGCCTCCGGGATCCAGGGACTCCCGTCGCGCCGTGTTGCAGCAGTACTGGGACCTGCCTCGTCGCTCCCCTGATCACGTCTGGTCACATCTGACGAGCTCACAACGTCTCTCCCCGTTGGTCGCCCCGGACTTCGAGAAAATGGTGATCGGGCATCTGCGATTCCCCCGTCCCCTCCGCACACCAAGCACCATGTAACGGTTCGTTCCGCACCGGAATTCGAGCGGTTTACTGCACCTCGCGAGCTCGCGCCCTTCCTGACACCAGGTCATACAGAGCGGGGTGTCCTACGATTCAACCGGATCAGCCGGCTGCCCACCGGTCGTGCGCAGGGCGGATCCCGGCCGGGATGCGCTCCACGAGCGCTGCCGCCTCAAGGGAGCGCACCATGAAGTGCACGTCCCAGCGCGCCCCGCGCGCCAATTCGGCATCCACGGCTGCCCATACGGCGGCCAGACTGACATCGTGCGCGAGCCCGCCGCGCCCCGAGCCGAGCAGCGGGAAGCACACGGAGCGCAACGGCGGGTCGAAACGGTCGTGTTCCTCCGCGAGGAGTGCGAGCGCCCGGGACACGGCCCGGGTGACATTGGACGGCAGCACGTCGTAGTCGTTGGTCCCGGCCCGTGGCACGGCGACCGCCGCGTGGTAGATCCGGCGGACGCCCCGCTCCGCCAGGGCCCCGGCGCTGGTGGCGGCCACGGTGCCGGGCAGCACGGCACGCCCTGCGACATCGTGTCCGGCTGCCCAGGCGCGCAGTTCGTCATGGATCGGGTCCTCCAGCACGTCACCGGTCACCCCGCGCCGGGCGGCGGCCCGGCGCAGCGACGCCGCGACCGACGACTTGTACGGCTCGGGCAGCGCGAAGTACACGTTGGACGGGGAGACGACGACGTCCACGTCGCGCAGCAGGTCCACCGGGTGCACGTGCAAGGTGAGCGCCACCGGCCGTTCCCCGACCCTGACCCGCAAGATCCGGTGCGTGCCGCCTCCCTCCCCGTCCAGCACGGCCGTTCCGGGTTCCGTGCCCGGCTCTGCGGCGAGCCGCAGGATCTGCTCGGCGACCTGCTCCAGGACCATCACCTCATGGTCCTTGCGGAATCGCTCGACGCTCACCCCGTACACCTCGGCCGCCCGCGCGCGGCGATCGGACGCCGGCCAGTCCCGGGTGCCCTGCGCCAGCCCCAGGGTGTACTCGGCGGCGGCGCGCAGGGTTCCGGCTTCCAGACGGGAGACGGCGAGCCGCAGCAGCGTCTCGATGGACGTGCCAGGCGTCCGGGTCACCGCCACGGCCACCGCGTCGGCCACCGACTCCAGCGCGGGCAGCGCACGCCCGCGCAACCGGACCAGCCCGGCCCGCCTGACCTCCTTGAGTTCAGGCACAAGTGACGTGGGCTCAGGGAGGAGTAATGCCATGCGCCAACGATGGCATCACGCCTCACCTGCGCACAAGCCGGAGGCGATCACCACCGCCCGGCCGCCTGCCTCACCACCCCACGGGCTTCGAGATCTCCGCCCAGAGGGGCTTGAGTAACTCGTTGGCCTCCTCCCGGCCTTCCGGGGATCCGAGGTCCCGGATACCCCTGCCCGGCATCAGCTCCAGCGGACCGCCGTCGCAGTGCTCGACGCGGTCGCTATAGAGCACCACGACGTCCGCGCGCCGGTTGCGCCTGGAGTCCCACATCAGGCCCTGAGCGTCCGGAGCCTGTGCCCGGATCTCGCTCGACCAGCGCCGTGCCACGGCGTAGTTCCCCTCGTCCAGGATCGTAGGCTCCGTACAGACGGCGGCCAGGTCAGCGCCGTAGCGCAGGGAGACCAGGGTGAGGTCGTACCGGGCACGCAGTCCGCTCAGCGAGCGGCCGTGCGCCACGGCGTAGCCGACCTCCCGCTTGCCGTGCGGACTGTCGTGAGACAGAGATCGCAGCATGGTCTCGGCGAGGGCCGTGACCGGTGTGTCCGCCAGGTACAGGTAGTGGTACGGATCGAGCAGGGTGCCTTCGAAACGTCCGCCGTCGAAGTGGATGTCCGAGAGCCTGTCGTTGAACTGGTCCGCCGCGTAGCGGGACCTGTGCACCCGCCATAGCTCCGTGCCCGCCAGGATCGTGGTGAAGTTGGGGTACAACTTCTTGTTGATCAGGGGGAAGGGGCTCTGCTTCAGGGGGAAGAGGCTGTCCTTCATCATTCTCCCTCCACCAGTTCGGTGGCCGCCCCGACCAGCCGATGGTCGGGCAGTCTGCCGAGCAGCGACGCGGGCACGCCGCCAAGCCAGCTGTTGTCGGTGAGCCACCACGTTCCGGCGCCCCACGGGTCGATGTCCGCGAGCAGCAACCGGTTGACCTCCAGGACGACCTCGTGCGGAACACCGCCGGCCGCCCTGAACTGGAACTGCGGATAGCGGTCGCCGTCTCCGCTGTTCGGCACCCTGATCAGCTCCGGCGGCGGTGGTCCACCGCAGCGGTCCCGAACCTCCGCAGCCGAGAGCGTCGACGCGTCGTGCAGCAGGTGATCCGGCCTGGTTTCGCCGGGGTCCGCCGGATCGGGCGCCAGTGTCGGTGCCGACAGCCAGGCCAGCAGCTCGCGCGCCTCGGCCACGCTGGCCTGCCCGGGCGGCGCGGCGACCAGCCGCGAGGAGTCCAGGGCGGCGCGCACCGGGTGGTCGAACGGCAGCGGCAGCAGGGCCCGCCGGACACCCTGGAGCGCCCCGCGCAGCCCCCTCTCGTCGCCCTCGGCCACGGCGGCGAGTGCCTCCAGGCGGCTGAGCAGCACGGCATACCGCTCCTCGCCGAGCTCCTCGCGGATGGTGTCCCTGTGTTCGCGGAGAAGCGTAAGGAGCCGGTCCACCGACCGTCCGCTGCTCTCACCCGTACCGTCGTCGTTCACGCCTTCCCCCCTTCTCGGATGGTGTTCCCTGCAGATTCGTTCGTGTCACACACGTCTTCCCGCCCTCCCGGACCTGGGTGACCCTGGTGGATGAAGGCGGCCCAGTACGCGATCCGGTCGAGGCCCGGGCGGCCCATTTCCCAGAGCAAATCGTCGTGGAGCGAGCCCGGGTTCCGCCGGTCCGGGTCGAGCATCCACAGCTGCGCGGCCCTGAGCGCGTCGACGGGACTGAGCCGGTCGACGTTCAGGTAGTGGTGGAACACCGCCATGAGTAGCGCCGACGCGCCGTCCGAGGCGGCCCAGCGTGAGCCGACGACGTCCCGCGCACCGGCCGTGACGAAGCCCGTGGTGAGGGTGAGCGCCTCGTCGTGGTCGCGCGTCGAGAGGTCGGTCTGGCAGGCGCTCAGCACGACCAACGGGCCGTCGGTATCCGCGTGGGTGTCCGGGCGGTCCAGGAGCCGGGTGACCGTGAGCAGCCCGGGGCCGGGGTCCGGAGCGGCCGACCGCGGGTCCCGGTCAGGGTGCGGGGCCGTGCCCTCGGGGACGGTCAGATCAAGGGCCGAGGCCGTGGGGCTCGTTCCCGCCTTGCCGTGCGAGGCCACATGGAGCAGCGAGGCGCCGTCCGCAAGGTATTGGAGGACGGCCTCGGGCGTGCACGGGGCCAACTCGTCCTTGCTGAGCTCTGAGATCGCCCCGCACATCCGGGCACGCGGGTAGAAGGAGTTCCGCAGCGCCAGGACCTCGAGTTCGGCGTACATCAAGTCCTGGGTCGGGTCGGCGAGCAGCACCGGCTCGGCCGCCGGAGGGCGGGGGGCGCGTCGAACGGTGCGCAGGAACTGGCTGCCGGAGGCGGCGTAGCTGATGACCGCGGCCTGGCAGAGGTACTCGCGGGGCGGCTCACCGGGGAACCGGCCGGCATGCCAGGGGACGATGCCCAGGCGCCCGCACGGCACGAGGACGATACGGAGCGGCCGGCCCTCGGCCGCCAGCCGTTCGTCCAGGCCGCCGAGGACCGGGCCGATCACCTCGAAGGCCCAGTCGCAGAGTTCGGCGAGCGCGTCCTCCCAGGCCTGTCGCACGGCGGGGTCCACCTCGCCTCCGGTGCGTAGGTTCCCGCTTGCGGCGGCGTCCTGTGCGGCCGCGGCGTCGAGGTAGCGTTCGAGCGGGCCGCTCTCGGCATGGGACAGCAGCTCGCGCACACCCATCCCGGCCCCGAGCTGCGGGCCCACCGCAATCACGATCCCGGGGCTGGCTGCGTCGCCGGGGACCAGGTAGAGCAGCGCGTCCGACCCGCACTCCGTGAGCCCATCCGCGAGTTCGCTCAGCGTGGGAGTCCTGAAGAGGCCGTCCTCCTGCCGGTAGCCGAGCGCCTCCAGTGCCCGACGGCGCAGGGTGCTGGGCAGTTCGCCGGGTACTACGCCGTCGTCGTGGGCCCGGTAGTCCGCCGTTGCCGCTCGCCAAGCCTCGGCGAGCTCGTGGTGCCCACGCTGGTCGAGAAGCTCGGGCACGGCCGACGAGATGGATGCTGCGTGTAGTACCAGAGCCCGGCCCAGTTCCAGCGCGGCCACCGCCTCGTGCAGCCGTCCCTGTGTGGCCGCCCACAGCGCGGCCTGGACGCCCCGGCTGGCTCCGGCGCGGGCCGCCAGCAGCCCGTGTTCCGCACCGGTCTGGAGGAGGACGTCCGCGGCGACCGCGATCAGCGCCTCCTTGGCCGCCTCCAGAGCCGCGATGTCCTTCACGTCGTCGTTGTGGACCCCGCGCTCGCGGTACGCCTCGGCCAGCTGCCACAACGCGTCGGCGGCGATCCGCGGCGCCCTGCCCTCCCGGACGCCGTCCCGGACCCGTTCCAGCTCCTCGATCAGCCGGTCGAGGACCGCTCGGTCGTGGGTCAGGCCATAGCGCATGCCCAGGGAGAGCGCGGAGATGTACAGCTCCTCCGTCGAGGCCCTCG
Source organism: Streptomyces sp. NPDC037301 (assembly GCF_055602785.1). NCBI lineage: Bacteria > Bacillati > Actinomycetota > Actinomycetes > Kitasatosporales > Streptomycetaceae > Streptomyces > Streptomyces sp. NPDC037301. The sequence goes on along the minus strand of NZ_JBVJWD010000026.1, from coordinate 81,695 downwards.
GAGGCGGGGAGACATGCTCCGGCACCGGCGCCGCTCCGTCACCGGACAGGCCGGCGCGCAGCAGGTCGACGTCTGGGAGGTACGGCATAGGTGTGTCGTCGCCGAACGACAGTCCGCTCTCCCTGGCCGCCGACTTCCCGTCCTCCATGCACGACAGGCTGCGCAGGAGCAGCTCCCGGTCCCGGGTGACGGCACCGAGCCTGCCGTATGCCGCGCCCAGCGTCAGCAGGACCACGCCCCGGAAATGGCCGTCCGGGACGGCACTCTCCAGCGCCTCGGCCTCGGTCACCAGGTCGCGCAGCGTCTCTACGTCGGCCTCGGAGTGCCCCTTCTCCCCGGTGTCCAGGACCTGGCTGTAAAGCTCGAACGCGCGGCCCATGACGGCCGGATCCCCCACGCCGGGTGGCAACGAATCGGCGACCTTCCCGAAGAGATCGAGGACCGACGCCATATGGTTACGGCCGGCCGACCGGTCCTGGTGTGTGCCGCCGGCAGCGGCACTGACGTTGAGCAGAAGCGCCCGCAGCCCCTCCACGTACGAGGTCGGGTCGAAGCCGGGGGGCGGCTGGTCCTGTACGGCCCGCAGCCGCCGGAGCAGCTCGTTGAGCGCCCCATGGGGGTCCTCGCTGTTCAGCGCGTCGTCGAGACCATCGCTGGTGGCGTTCACGGCGTCCAGCGCGGCGGCGAAGCGGCGGAGGGCGTCGGGGGTGAGGATGGTTTTCGGGTCCGGGGGTGGGGTGGAATCGGCGGCAGACTTGTCGGCCGACGGGGACGGCGAGTTGGTGACCGGGGACGGGCCGGAAGGAGCAGGCTGCTCGGAGCGCGGGGCGTTGTGGGGGGCCGAGGCTCTGTCGGAACCGAAGGTGCTGGGGACGCCCGAAGTGCTGTCGGAGGCCGAGGTGGTCGTCTGTCCGCCCATGGGAGTCGCGGCCGCCTGGCCGAACAGCCGGTCCGTGATCTGGCGCAGCTGATCGGCGAAGGGATTCCCGGCCGGCATCATGCCCGCGAGCAAGTCGGAGAATCCCGCCCCCGGGGGAGCCGAGAACATCTCCTGCATCCGGCGCATCTGGTCGAGGAACTCCGGCGGCAGCGGCAACTCCACCACCTCCGCGGTAAGCGCCCGGATCTCCGCAGTGGCGCTCATCATCCCGGTGGGCCCCGACCGTGCGGCCCAGTCGACGAGGGCCGAGAGGTCGGGCGCCATCCCGAAGCCGCTCTGCGGCTGTAACGGCGAGACGAGCGGCAGCAGGAAGAGCGCCGCCCACCGCCGGTCCTCCTCGCTCGCAGACGCACCGAGTGCCGTAGCTGGATCCCGCACCTCCCGCAGTAGGGATTCCGCGCGCTCCCGGTCGGCCGGCGCACCACCGGCATCGGCAAGCCGCCGCAGGGCCAGCACGGCTCCCAGCCACATGCTCACCGCGCTGTGCAGAGCGGGGTCGTGATCCAACAGTCGGACCAGTTGGTCGAGTTCGGCAACGGACGCGTCGTACGTCCGCGTCGGCGCCATACCGCCCCCCAGGGCGGGGAGCAGCCGCTTGACCCGTTCCGCCGCGTCCGCTGCCCATGCGCGCAACCCCTGTACGCCGCCGCTGACCTCGTCGCCCACCGGCGCCCTGCCTTCCGAATCCGAGTCCGTCCCTGGGACCTTCCGCCACTATGCCAATCCACCAGCCTGGAAGCGACAAGATCCCGCGCCTGACCTGTTCAACACCCGAAATACGCCCGGGACGCGCCCAGTTCGGCCCTCATCTCGCCCCGCATCCGACGCAGCCGAACCCACAGGGCCTCGATGCCCTCCCGCACGACGGACGGTGAGTCGTCGGCTCGGGGTACGCCGTCGTCGAGGCGACGGACCATGCCGTATACCGCGCCCAGATCATGGCTGAGCTGTCCCGCAAGCTCGAGCACGCGCTCCGGCACCTGCAACTGGGCCTCGGCGTACACCTCCCGGTACTGGTCGCGTGCCTCGGTCAACCGTTGTCGTACGGCCCGCAAGTCCTCGTCGCGGCCCAGTGCGTGCAACTGGTCGGTGAGGACAGCCAGATACTGCCGGGCGGAGGTGTTCAGCGCGACGTAGCACGAGCGCAGCTCCTGGGCGTGCCGCCTCCGCTCCAGTACCTCCTCGACGCGTTCCTGCTCGCGCCGTCGGCTGCGGTCGGCCGCTCGCTGGGTCAGCAACGCGGACAGCAGCGTCCCGACGACTCCTGCGACCGCGACCATGGGGGCGGCCACTCCGCCGACGTCCACGCCTTCTCCATTCGTCGATCTGGGTTCACGACGCAAGCGAAGCAGCGACCCCCGCCCGGGTGAACAACCAGTCCGGACATCGCCCAGTGTTCGCCCCACCACCGACCATGGCGGGCGCCAGTGTTTGTCTTCAGGGTCTTCCTTATCTCGCAAAAGGACTGTGGAATTAGGCCCCGGACCGTCGTGGACTCCGCCGGCCGTGCATGCGCTTTGTGGCAGCGCTTCAACAGCACAGGTACGAGCCCCTCCAAGCCGACGAGCGACCATCCCCTGTACCGCTCATAGAGCTGCCGTCCCGGCTATGGGTGAGCGGTTGCGCCGTCCCGGGAGCCCTCGACAACGGCCTGTTCCCACTCGTCGGCCTCACCGAGAGCAAGGGCGCGGCGCGTACGTCTCGGCTTCGTCAGCGCCACCGGCATGTGGCATCCCATGCACCTGCACGGCCACACTTATCCACTCGGCGCACCCGGCCCGTACAAGGACACCGCCATCGTGCCCCCCAGGAGAAGTGTTTCCGTCGTCGTCAAAACCGACAACCACCCCGGCCAGGGAGCCCTCGGCAGGTGCCGACCGGAGCGAAACCCACGGGGCCCTGCCCCGGCCCGCATGCTCACCCGTCCCAGCCTCATCCGGAATCCCCGCCCTGGCGTGCATCACGATCACCACACAGAAGCCGAACTGCTTCTCGGGGATCACGACTGAGTCATGAGGCGATCAATTCAGCGGCACTCACGGCCACCCCTCTAATTTTTCGATGAGTGCGTTGATTTCATCCGCCCGGTTTCCTGGACAGAGAGGGCTTGTCGTGCCGGATTTCACGAGCGGCTCACGAGAAGAGCGATGTTTCAGTGATAGACACTTCTGGAAATACCTGCAATCTGAGCTCTCCTGCGGTGTCTCTAGTTTCGAATTCCACGACAAGTTGGGTCTCGCCGTCTCCCTCCTGGACGCGGAGTAGAATCGCTCCTTCTCTGAACAGATTCAACATGACCTTGCCGGATGGTGTGCACCAGCGTACAGTTACCGACTGTCCGACCGCGTCGTACGACAATGTCAAGTCTTCGCCTGTGACATCGACGAGATTTACGGTCCTCTGAGTCTCACCAGTGATCTCTGGCTCGACTCCCAGCGCGTTGACGATTTCCTGTGGGTCAGGTGTGACGAATTCAGCTGGCAAGGAATTTTCTCCTGGATTTCGCGTGCGATTACCTGCTCGAACTGCAAGCAGCCGGCGGATCTCTCAACTGCGGAATATTACCGTCGATAGCCTGTATCCGCCGTCGGGCATGATCTGCCAGGTGCTATCCACGCCGAGCATTCCATGTGGGCCGTATAGTACGGATTTCGTTTTCCCGAAATTCCCCCATTCGTTGGTGAAATGTTCTGAGAATCCATTGCCGGTTGCCTCCTTCAAGTGTTCGGTCACGAATTGACGAGAAGCCGGAGTGTCATGGAACCCTATACTCTTGAGCTGATTGGCATTTTGTATCGCCCTCGGCGTGTTGTGAGGATCCGGCTTCACATCCTTATTGAAAAGGTAATCCAACTTTCTCGGGTTGACTTCGGGGCAGGGGGAAAGCCCAAAAGGATCTGCCCCTGTGTGAGGATTTGCGACGTAGGCATCCGAGTTGGGTGACGGCGCGATACCCAGAGGGTCGACAGAGAGGTATCGGGCGGTTTCCGGGTCGTAGTGGCGGTGAAAGTTGTAGTGGAGGCCGGTTTCCGGATCGAAGTACTGGCCGGGGAAGCGAAGCGGTGTGTAAGCGATGCTGGTAGCGGACCAGGCGGTGGTGCCCCACAAGGTGCTGCGGGTATACCAGGCAAGACTGCCCGACTCGTCGATGAGATCGGTCGGGGTGCCGATGAGATCGGTGACTACGGCGAAGAATCGCTCATCGACGGTGTCTTGAGGGGTGCTGGCCGAGAGGATACGTTCCGTCTGGGTGAGGGGGCGGAGCCCGTCGTGGTCCCAAGTGAGGGCAACCGAGTTGGCCAGAGCTTCGGCGGTGGTTATCTGTTCGCACAGAGTGGTTCCGTCCCAGGTGAATGAGACTTCCTCTATCACTGCGTCGCTTTGGGCTTGCAGGCGTTGCTTGGCTATGCGGCGGCCGAGAGGGTCGTAGAGATAACGCCAGTGTGCCCCGTCGGGAGTGGTGACCGAAGTGAGCCGGTCCTCGGAGTCCCAGGTGTAGCGCCAGGTTTCCGGTGCGCGGGAGAGGCGGGTCTTCTGACGGAGGACGATGCGGCCCTGGGCGTCATGCTCGTAGCGGACGCGGCCGGCGCGGGTGAGCCGTGTGCCTGTGTAGGTGCGTTCGCCCGTGGCCTCGTGACCGGGGTGACCTGCAGGCCACGCTGCCTGTGTCTGGTTGCCCGCCTGGTCATAAGCGTAGGTCTCGGTCCAGTGCGTGCCGTCGACCGCGGTCACCCGGCCGACGGCGTCCAGCTCGAAGTGGCGGGCTCCGGAAACGCTGTCGTGGATTCCGATGAGGTTGCCGTCTGCGCGGTAGGTGTAGGCGCGGTGCTTGAGGCTCTGCCCCCGGGCCCATACCTGCTCGCTGGTGAGACGGCCCGCCGTGTCGAATTCGTGGGTGAGGCTGATCGACTGCCCGATGTGCCGGGCGCTCTCCTGTCCGGCGGCGTTCCGTGTGAACGCAACGGTTCGGCCGGAACTGCTGAGGCTGCTGCATCGCCCGGCGGCATCGTAGTCCAAGGTGCTTGTCACGCCGGATGGGGTTGTTCGGGAGATCCGTCGCCCCAACGTGTCGTAGCCGTAAGTCAGTGTGCGTCCGTTTACGGTCTCGGACCTGAGCCTCCCGTGCCGGTCGTGCAGACGGGTGAGGGTCGCGTCAGGGCCGACAGCGCAGGCTAGTTGGTCGAAGATGTCGTATTCGAAGGTGGTGACCGCGCCGTCCGCATGCTTGCGCAGCAGTTGTCCGATTTCGTTGCGCTCGTAACGGATGCTCTGGCCGAGCCCATTGGTGCGAGTGGTCAGGCGTCCGGCCTCGTCGTGACCATATGCGAGTTTGCGGCCGTCGAAGTCGGTCTCCGCTATGAGACGACCGCTGGGATCGTAGGTGTAACTCCATTTCAAGCCGTGCGGGTTGCTTACCTCAGTCAGCCGCAGATTGGTGTCGTGGGTGAACTCGTAGCGAGCTCCGTCCGGGCCCGTGCGTGCTGCAAGGAGGTCGAATTCGGTGTACTCGAAACGGCTGACCGTACCCATGGCATTGGTATGGGACAGGCAATTGCCTTCGCCGTCATGCGTCCAGGATTCCTCGCTGCCGTCCGGCTCGGTACGCCGAGCCAGACGACCTTCGACTGTCCATTGGTATTGAGTGGTTGCACCGAGGGCATCGGTGACAGCAACCGGTCGGCCGAAGGCGTCCCGTTCGTAGCGAGTCCTCGCGCCCAGCGGGTCGGTAGTCTCGATGGGCAGACCGGCCCTGTCGTACCGTGCCTCGGAGCGATGCCCGAGGGCGTCCGTCACAGATATGACGTTCCCGGCCTCGTCGTACGAATAGGTCGTTGTCACGCCGGAGGCATCAGTGACCGACGTACGGTTGCCTCGCTCGTCGTAGGTCTGTCGGGTGACCGTCCCGTCCGCGCCCCTGACGCGCACCGGTAGGCCGAGGGCGTTGTAGTCGGCGGTCAGTTCCCGCCCGTCCGGGCGGACCACCGAGGTGAGGCGGCCGTGCTCGTCGTATGTGGAGCGGGTGACATGCCCCAGTGGGTCCGTGACGGACAGCAGCCGGTGGAAGCGGTCATACTCGAAGCTGGTGACGGCCCCCAGAGCGTCGATTTCAGCTACCACTTGAGAGCGGTCGTTGATCACGTATCGCTTGGTGTGGCCGAGGCCGTCCGTCATGGACGTCATGCGCAGGCCGGTTTCGGGGTCGGTGTCGTCCCAGGTGAAGTGGGCTTCGAGGTGTCCGTTGGTGCCTGTCTGGTATACGCAGCGGTCGTGCTCGTCGTAGACGTACTCGTACCGGCTGCCGTTGGTGTCCCCGTGCTCCTGGCCGACCCGCGAACCGACCCCCGAAGACCCCAGTCTCAATCGGTCGGGGCGTCTTCAACCCGAAGTCGGAGTGCTCGCATCGTCATGGGCGATCCGTAGCCGCGCCCGGCGGTAAAAGCAGCGCTCATCAGCTGCCAAGGCGGTCGGCTGGACCGCCTCTTACTCACCCGCCGAACTGATGGACTCCTCGCAGGCGCCTTCAACGCGGACCCGACCGCCTCCTACCTCTCATTGCCTGCACGCAGTGCCGCGCCACAGATCTCCGCCATGGGTATCCGGACAAACGGCGGGGGACTGCGCCGTTGCCTACAGCCGCGGACCGAGGGATGCTCTTCCACCCACCTCCACACCCGAGCCGTACAGCCCGAAGCTCCCGGCCCGCAGCATCGAGGCCGCCCGCCAGAAAACCGGCAGCCGACCACGAGCATCGAACCCGGGACCACTCAGGAGGCAATTGTGGTGCCGTCCTACCCACCGTGCGGGCAGCCAGAAGCACAGCCCGTCGACTCAGATGACCACGCCATCGCCTTCGTGACAGGAACACCGAGCGTCACGTGAGCACCGAGCGTCACGTGAGCGTCGAGAATCCGCGGCGTCCCCCTGACGCCGTGACCGGAACGGTCGCTAGTTCGCCCTGAACATGCAGGTCAGGACATCTCCGCAACGAGGCTGTCCACTCGACCCGTTGCCTGCTCGGGAACAGGTCAAGCAGCCCACCGTCCGCCGCGAAACCGCAGGTCAGGAACCCTTCGTGGCCGGTTCGAGGATCGCCACGCACTCCACATGATGCGTCATCGGAAACAGATCGAACGCGCGCAGCGTCCGCACCCGGTAGCCGCCGTCGCGGAAGTACGCCAGGTCGCGGGCGAGGGCCGCCGGGTCGCAGGCGACGTAGGCGATGCGGCGGGCGCCGAGGCCGGTCAGGTGCTTGACCGTCTGCTTGCCGGCGCCTGCGCGCGGGGGGTCGAGGACGATCAGGTCGGTCTCGGTGATGCCGGTGCGCGGCAGGACCTGGTCGACCTTGCCGTGCTCGATGCGGACTCGCTCCAGGTCCTTCAGGTTGTGCCGGGCGTCCTCGACGGCGCGCTTGCCGGACTCGATACCGAGGACGGCACCCTTCTCGCCGATGCGCTGGCCGATGGCGCCCGCGAAGAGGCCGACGCCGCAGTAGAGATCGAGGGCGGTGTCGCCCTTGCGGGGCAGCAGGCCCTGCATGACGGCGCGGACGAGGGTGTTGGCGGCTTGCGGGTGGACCTGCCAGAAGCCGCCCGAGCCGACCCGGTAGGTGCGGTCGTCGGCGCGCTCGCGGACGAAGGCGCGGCCGTGCACGCGGTGGACGCCGCCGTCGCGCTCGTCGACGCGCATCACCGAGACGGGCTTGTCGAGCTCGACGAGGGGCAGCCGGCCGCCCGGCCTCGGGGTGAGGATCACCTGGCGGTCGTGGGAGCCGGTGGCCGCGATGGCTTCCACCGAGGCCATGCCGGGCCATTCCCGCTTCTCGATGCCGAGCTCGGTGACGCCGGGGGCCGCGATCAGGCAGCGCTCGATCGGCTCCACGTCGTGCGAGCGGTGCTTGCGCAGGCCGACACGGCCGTCCTCGTCGATGGCGTACTGGACCCGGGTGCGCCAGGCCGGTACCTCGCCCGCCGGAAGCTTGTCGCCCTCGACCGGCATGACGGTGCCGTCCCAGCCCGCCTCCTCGGGAGTGAGGCCCGCGAGGCGCTGAAGCTGTTCGGCAATCACTTCGCCCTTGAGCCTGCGCTGGGCGCCGGGCTTGGCGTGCTGCCAGTCGCAGCCGCCGCACTTGCCGGGACCGGCGTACGGGCAGGGCGCCTCGACGCGGTCCTTGGACGCCTCGATGATCCGTACCGCGTCGGCGCGCAGGAAGCGGGAGTCGCTCTCGCCCTCGGTGACCTTGGCGATGACCTTCTCGCCGGGAAGCGTATGCCGTACGAAGAGGACCTGGCCCTCCGGGGTACGGGCGATGCAGTGGCCGCCGTGTGCGACAGGCCCGACCTCGACCTCGTACTCCTCCCCGACCAGCGACGACGTGGGTTCGTTCTGCATGAGGGGGTGGCTCCAGAGATCAAGGGAAAAACGGCCGGACAACAACCCACGAGTCTACGTGGGTGTCGTCCGGCCGTTTACCACGAGCGGGCGGGCGCGGTCAGCCCTTGTTGGCGGGTTCCTTGGGCCTGCGCTCCACGGGTCCACGGCGCACCGAGCCCGGTGCGTTCCACTCGGCACGCTTCCTGGCGCGCTTCTTCGCCGCCTCGGAGGACTCCAGCTGGTACGGCACGGAGGTCACCATCACGCCCGGGGTGAACAGCAGCCGCCCCTTGAGGCGCAGGGCGCTCTGGTTGTGGAGGAGGTGCTCGTACCAGTGGCCGACCACGTACTCCGGGATGTACACGCTCACGACGTCGCGCGGGCTGTCGCGGCGCAGGCCCTTCACATAGTCGATGACCGGGCGGGTGACTTCGCGGTACGGGGAGTCGAGGATCTTCAGCGGGATGTCGATGCCGCGCCGCTCCCAGTCCTCCCTGAGCGCTTTGGTCTCGGCCGGGTCGACGCTGATGGAAAGCGCCTCCAGACGGTCGGAGCGAATCAGCTTGGCGTAGGCGAGGGCGCGCAGCGTGGGCCGGTGGAGCTTGGAGACCAGGACGATCGAGTGGACCCTGGAGGGCCGCATCGTCTCGTCGACCGGGGTCTCCTCCGCGGCGATCTCCTCGGCGACCCGGTCGTAGTGCCTGCGGATCGCGGTCATCGTCCCGTAGAAGATCACCATGCCGAGCAGCGCGACCCAGGCGCCGTGGGTGAACTTGGTCGCGAGCACCACGACGAGCACCAGGCCGGTGAAGAAGGCGCCGAAGGTGTTGATCGCACGGGAGCGGATCATGCGGCGGCGCTTGGCCGGGTCCTTCTCCGTCGCCAGGTGGCGGTTCCAGTGCCTGACCATGCCGGTCTGGCTGAGGGTGAAGGAGACGAAGACGCCGACGATGTAGAGCTGGATGAGCCGGGTCGAATCCGCTCCGTAGATCCACGTCAGCAGAATCGCCGCGCCCGCCAGCAGCACGATGCCGTTGGAGAAGGCGAGCCGGTCACCACGGGTGTGGAGCTGACGGGGCAGGTAGCGGTCCTGGGCGAGAATCGAGCCGAGCAGCGGGAAGCCGTTGTACGCCGTGTTGGCGGCCAGGAAGAGAACGAGTGCGGTGGCCGCCGCGAGGATGACGAAGAAGAACGTACCGTCACCGAAGACCGCAGCCGCTACCTGTGAGATCACCGGGTCCTGGACAAAGCTGGAGCCGACCGGGACACCGTTGTTGATCAGGTCCTTGGCCGGGTTCTCCGCCATCTTCACATCGGTGGCCATGGCCAGGCCGATGATGCCGCAGAACATGGTGACGGCCAGCAGGCCCATCATCGCCAGCGTGGTCGCGGCGTTCTTGCTCTTCGGCTTGCGGAAGGCGGGTACACCGTTGCTGATCGCCTCGACGCCGGTGAGGGCGGCACAGCCGGAGGAGAACGCCCGCAGCAGCAGGAATACCAGCGCGAAGCCGCCCAGCCCCTCGTGCTCGGCCTTGATCTCGTAGCCCGAGGTCGGGGCGTGCATGGTGTCGCCGAGGACCAGCCCCCGGAACGCGCCCCAGGTGATCATGATGAAGACGCCGGCCACGAAGAGGTACGTGGGGATGGCGAAGAGCTTGCCGGACTCCTTGACGCCACGCAGATTCATCAGCGTCAGCAGCACGATGGCCGCGATCGCGCACGCCGTCTTGTGCTCGACGACGAACGGGATCGCGGACCCGAGGTTCTCCACCCCGGAGGAGATCGACACGGCGACGGTCAGCACGTAGTCGACCAGCAGCGCGCTGGCCACGGTCAGCCCGGCCTTGGGCCCGAGGTTGGTGGTGGCGACCTCGTAGTCACCACCACCGCTCGGGTAGGCGTGCACGTTCTGCCGGTACGAGGCGACGACCGTGAACATCAGGACCACGACCGCGAGCGCGATCCAGGGGCTGAAGTGGTAGGCCGACACGCCCGCGACGGAGAGCACCAGGAGAACTTCTCCGGGTGCGTACGCCACCGAGGACAGCGGGTCGGATGCGAAGACGGGAAGAGCGATGCGCTTGGGGAGGAGGGTTTCTCCCAGCTTGTCGCTGCGCAGCGCCCGTCCGATCAGAATCCGTTTGGGCAGGTCGGTCAGTTTGGACACGCAGAGGATCGTATGCGTTCCGTATGGAAGCCGCAGACCCACCACCCCCGTGGCCTCGCAATCTCCTGCGCCCGGCCGAAAAAGCCACGAAATCCTTAACGAAATCCTTGCACTCAGGCGTCCGCGAACAGGGCGCTGTAGCCGTTGAGTGCGGGCTGCCCTCCAAGATGGGCATACAGGACGGTGGAGTCGCGGGCGATCTCGCCGCGCGCCACGAGGTCGACCGTTCCGGCCATCGACTTCCCCTCGTACACGGGGTCGGTGACCATGCCCTCGGTACGGGCGGCCAGCCGCATCGCGTCGAGGGTGGTGTCGTCGGGGATGCCGTACGTGCCCGCGTGGTAGCGCTCGTCCAGCTCGATGTCGTCCACGGTGAGCTCGCTCCGCACCCCGATGAGCCGTGCGGTGCCGGCCGCGATCCGGGCGATCTGCTCGCGGGTGCGAGCGGGTTCGGCGGAGGCGTCGATGCCCAGCACGCGCCGCGGACGGCCGCCCTCCTCTTCGAGCGCGGCGAAGCCCGCGACCATGCCGGCCTGGGTGGAGCCGGTCACCGAGCAGACGACCACGGTGTCGAAGAACACGCCGAGTGCGCGCTCCTGCTCGGCGACCTCGTACGCCCAGTTGGCGAAGCCGAGCCCGCCGAGAGGATGGTCGGACGCGCCGGCGGGGATGGCGTACGGCCGACCGCCGCCCTCTTCGACCTCGCGCAGCGCCTGCTCCCAGCTCTCCTTGACGCCGATGCCGAACCCGGCGCGCACCAGGCGGACATCGGCACCGGCCAGGCGGCTGATCAGGATGTTGCCGACCTTGTCGTAGACGGCGTCGGGCCACTCGACCCAGCTCTCCTGGATGAGTACGCAGTTGAGGCCGGTACGGGCGGCGACCGCCGCGACCTGGCGGGTGTGGTTGGACTGGACGCCGCCGATGGACACGAGCGTGTCGCATCCCTTCGCCAGGGCGTCGGCGACGAGGTATTCGAGCTTGCGGGTCTTGTTGCCGCCATAGGCGATGCCGGAGTTGCAGTCCTCCCGCTTGGCCCAGATCGCGGCACCGCCGAGGTGGTCGGTGAGCCGGTCGAGGCGGTGCACGGGAGAGGGGCCGAAGAGGAGGGGGTAGCGGTCGTAGGAGGAGAGGGAGGGGGAGTGCGGGGCTGCGGGCGATGCGGGCGTCACGGGGGCTCCCTTGGCCGGGGTTGGTTCGGTGATGGCGGGCGGGGGTTGGTGGTGATGGTGGTCGGCTCGTCCGCGGCCTGGCGGCTCGTCCGGACGGTGCTCGGGCCGTCGGCCTAGTCGGACGGTTCGTCGGCGAGTTCTTCGAGCGCCCGCCAGATCTCCGCGGTGACCCGGGCCGCGGCTTCGGCATCGCGCCCCGCGCACGCCTCGATCAGCCGGTCGTGCAGCTCCGCCGAGCCGTGTGCCGCGCCGGGTGTGCCGAACTGCCGCCACTCCAGGCGCCGGATCAAGGGCGTGTAGCGCCCGACGGTGGCGGCCACGGCGCGGTTGCCGCAGGCGGTGACGAGGACGTCGTGGAGCCGGTCGTCGGCGCGCAGTGCGTCCGCCACGTCGCCGCGGCGGGTCGCGCCCCGGAAGCGGTCGTTCGCCCCGCGCATCGCGGTGATGTCCGCATCCGTGAGGAGGGGTACGGCCGTCCTGGCGGCGAGTTCCTGCATGGCCCGTACGACCGCCGCCGCGTCCCGGACGTCGCGCGGCACCAGCCGGGTCACCCGGGTGTAGCTCTGCGGCTTGGATTCGACGAGTCCCTCGCCGGAGAGCCGGGACAGCGCGTCGCGGACCGGGGCCCGGGACAGTCCGAGGCGTTCGGCGAGGTCGGCGTCGCGGACGGGGGCACCGGGCGGGATGTCGCCGCGGACGATGGCGTCACGGATCGCCTCGTACGCGGTGTCCCGCAGCAGGGTCCGTCGGACGGGGCGCAGGGTCTCCATGAGCTGACATGTTAGATGTCTGTGGTCGTCGTACTCAAGAGCCCGTCCCGCAGTGGCTGCATCCGGCGGCCCTCCCCGTCCCCATCACGGGGCGCGGCGAAGGCGCACTCGGATGAGGCTTCGCACTCCCGGCCGCATAAGCTCATCCTGGGCAACGGGACAGACCGTTGCCCCGTTGTTTGCCCGGCAAGCTGAGGAAGAAGTGTGAGCAGGGTGTTTTCGCAGGTCAGCCGGACGACCAGGACTGCGAGGTAGGCGCAAGGTGCACATCGTCATCATGGGCTGCGGGCGAGTAGGAGCCGCTCTCGCGCAGACCCTGGAGCAGCAGGGGCACACGGTCGCCGTCATCGACCAGGACCCCACGGCGTTCCGGCGCCTCGGGTCCGGATTCGGTGGGCGGCGCGTCACCGGTGTCGGCTTCGACCAGGACACCCTCCGTGAGGCGGGAATCGAGGAGGCCGGTGCGTTCGCCGCGGTGAGCAGCGGCGACAACTCGAACATCATCGCCGCCCGGGTGGCCCGCGAGATGTTCGGCATCGAGAATGTCGCGGCGCGGATCTACGACCCCCGGCGCGCCGAGGTCTACCAGCGCCTCGGTATCCCCACGGTCGCCACCGTGCGCTGGACCGCGGACCAGATGCTGCGGCGGCTGCTGCCCTCGGGCGCCGAGCCGCTGTGGCGGGATCCGAGCGGCGGTGTGCAGCTCGCGGAGGTGCACACCACACCGTCCTGGATCGGCCACAAGATCAGCACGCTGCAGGAGGAGACGGGCGTCCGCGTGGCGTTCCTCACCCGGTTGGGCGAAGCCATTCTGCCCACCTCGCAGACGGTGCTGCAGGAGGGTGACCTGGTCCACGTGATGATGCGTACGAACGAGATCGCAAAGGTCGAGGCGGCCTTCGCCGAGGGTCCTGAGGAGGGCGGTCACTGATGCGTGTCGCGATTGCCGGGGCCGGTGCGGTGGGCCGTTCCATCGCGGGCGAGCTGCTGGAGAACGGGCACGAGGTGCTGCTCGTCGACAAGGCGCCGACGGCCATTTCGGTGGAGCGGGTGCCGATGGCCGAGTGGCTGCTGGCGGACGCCTGCGAGATCACCTCACTCGACGAGGCGGCACTTCAACGCTGCAACGTCGTGATCGCCGCGACCGGCGACGACAAGGTGAATCTGGTCGTCTCGCTGCTCGCCAAGACCGAGTACGGCGTACCGAGGGTCGTCGCCCGGGTCAACAACCCGAAGAACGAGTGGCTGTTCAACGAGGCCTGGGGCGTCGATGTGGCGGTCTCCACGCCGCGTCTGATGTCGGCCCTGGTCGAGGAGGCGGTGAGCGTCGGCGATCTGGTCCGGCTGCTGCGCTTCAGCCATGGCGACGCCAACCTGGTCGAGCTGACGCTGCCCCCGGAGTCGGCGCTGGCCGGCACCCAGGTCGGCGATGTGGCCTGGCCCGAGGACACCTCGCTGGTCACCATCATCCGCGGGCAGCGCGTTCTGACGCCGAGCACCGAGGAGACGCTGGAGGCCGGTGACGAGCTGCTGTTCGTGGCCGCACAGGCACGCGAGGAACAGTTGGAGGACCTGCTGTCGGTGCGCCGGGGCGACTCGGAGGACTGACCCACGCAGAGCAGGCGGACGGAAGGGGCCCGGTACCGTTCTCACACGGTGCCGGGCCCCTTCCGTCTGTCGTTGGCGGTTCAGAACTCCTGGTGGCGCGCCGCGGCGGCGGCCGCCTCCGCCTTGCGGGCCTTCTCGGCCTGCTCCTGCGCCTCCATCTCGGCGAAGACATCGATGGGCGGCGGCGCCTTGGCGAGGAAGACCCAGGTCAGATAGACCGCGAGCAGGAACGGTGGGATCTTCAGGGCGACCAGGACCCAGCCGAACTGGGTGGTGTCGGCCCACCAGTACAGCGGGAAGAGGATCGCGCACTTGGCGAGCAGGATCAGCCCCCAGGCGTAGCTGGCCTTGGCGTACGCCTTCTTGCGGCCGGGGTTCCTGGTGCGCCAGGAGAGGTTCTCCTTGAACACCGGGCCCAGCATCAGACCGATCAGCGGCACCCCGGCGAGGGTGGTGATCAGGTAGGCGAGTGCCAGGCCGAGCGTGTAGAGCATGCCCGGCAGATAGAAGTCCTTGGCATTGCCGGTCATCTTCGCGAAGACCACACCGAAGGCCACGCCGAAGACACCGCTGAAGGCGTGCTTGACGGTGTCCCTGCGGATCAGCCGTACGGCTACGAGGACCAGGGACACCACCAGGGCCCCGATGGCCGAGAGGTGCAGATCCTTGTTGATCGTGAAGATCGTGACGAAGAGCAGCCCGGGAAGGACTGTCTCCACCATCCCCCGGACACCGCCGAACGCCTCGAAGAGCGCGGCCTCGGTGACCGCTTTCGCGTCGGCCTCCTGCTGGTCGGTGCGGGTGGTGCGGTCCTTGTCGGACGTCGGCTTGTCGAGAGACGTCACCGGCTACTCCTTGCCGAGCGGTCGGAGTTCGTATTTGGGGTTGAACAGCACCCGGCGTCCATGACTCATGGCGATCCGGCCCGAGGCGATGAGCTTGCGGCCCGGTTCTATGCCTGCGATGGAGCGCCGGCCCAGCCAGACCACGTCCAGCGGCGCGGTGCCGTCGAAGAGCTCCGCCTCCAGGGCGGGCACTCCGGCGCGCGGCCGCAGGGTGACGGTCCGCAACGTACCAGTCACCTTGACGATCTGGCGGTCGGTGCATTCGGAGATCCGCGTGCACCCCGAAGCCTGCGAGTCCTCCTGCAGCTCCTCGGACTCCAGGTCCTCCTGGGAGCTGGACAGCCGGTCGAGCATCCGCCGGAAGCGGCCGGACGGCTTCACAGCCTTGCCGGGCTTCTCGAATCGAGGAACAGCACTCATATCCGAAGGGTACCGGTCTCCCGAACTCCGGGCGGGTGTCCGGGGTCCCACTCGAACGAGTTACTCGCAGGGGTTACGGGACAGGACCCGGTGACCCGTTCAGCCGCGCTCGAAGCGGTAGCCCATCCCCGGCTCGGTGACGAAGTGCCGGGGGTGCGAGGGGTCGGCCTCCAGCTTGCGTCTGAGCTGCGCCATGTACACCCGCAGGTAGTTGGTCTCCGTGCCGTACGAGGGCCCCCAGACCTCCTGGAGCAGCTGCTTCTGGCTGACCAGCCGGCCGCTGTTGCGGACCAGGACCTCCAGCAGGTGCCATTCGGTGGGGGTGAGCCGTACGTCGCGTCCCTCGCGGTGGACCTTCTTCGCTGCCAGATCGACGGTGAACCCGTCGGTCTCGACGATCACGACGTCGTCGGAGCCGTGCTGGCCGACGGGTTCGGCTCGGCGGACGGAGGCGCGCAGCCGGGCCAGCAGCTCGTCCATGCCGAACGGCTTGGTGACGTAGTCGTCGGCTCCGGCGTCCAGGGCCTCGACCTTCTCGTCGGAGGTGTGGCGGGCGGAGAGCACCAGGATCGGCACCCGGGTCCAGCCTCGCAGCCCCTTGATCACCTCGACGCCGTCCATGTCCGGCAGTCCGAGGTCGAGGACGACGACATCGGGGTGGCGGGCGGCGGCGAGCTGGAGGGCGGTCGCGCCGTCGGGCGCGGCGTCCACCTCGTACTTGCGCGCCTTCAGGTTGATCACGAGGGCGCGTACGATCTGCGGCTCGTCGTCGACCACAAGCACCCGGGTCATGGGGGCCCTGCCTTTCTGCTGTATGGCGATCTCCTGGGACGTTGCGGAGATCATGAGGTGACCTGCGAGGTCATGAGGTGACCCGCGCGGGCAGGTCGGGGCTGACTGGAACGTATCCCGATGCCGCCTTGAGGGTCAGCACCATGGTGAGGCCGCCGCCGGGAGTGTCCTCGGCGTCCAGCGTGCCGCCCATGGACTCCACGAAGCCGCGGGCGACGGCGAGGCCAAGTCCGACGCCTGCGCCGCGCGGGGCGTCGCCGTAGCGCTGGAAGGGCTCGAAGATGCGCTCCTTGGCGTCGTCGGGGACGCCGGGGCCGCGGTCGGCCACCCGTAGCTCGACGCGTCCGCCGAGCGCGCTGGCGGCCACCGTGACGCGTTCTCCGTAGGAGCTGTACTTGACGGCGTTCTCGACGATGTTGGCGACGGCTCTCTCCAGCAGCCCGGGGTCGACGTCGACCATCGGCAGGGTCTCGGGGATGTCCAGGTCCACGCTGCCCTCGGGGACGCCGCCGAGCGCCATCGGGACCACCTCGTCGAGGTCGATCTCGCGGATCAGCGGGGTGACGGTGCCGGTCTGCAGCCTGGACATGTCGAGGAGGTTGCCCACGAGGTGGTCGAGGCGGTCGGCGCCGTTCTCGATGCCCTCCAGGAGTTCGGCCTGGTCCTCGTCGGACCAGGCGACGTCGTCGGAGCGCAGGGAGCTGACGGCGGCCTTGATGGCGGCGAGCGGGGTGCGCAGATCGTGGCTGACGGCGGCGAGGAGGGCCGTCCTGATCCGGTTTCCCTCGGCGAGCCGCCGGGCCTCCTCCGCCTCGCCGACCAGGCGCTGGCGGTCCAGTACGACGGCGGCCTGGGCGGCGAACGCGCCGAGCACCCGGCGGTCCTCGGCCGGCAGCACCCGGCCCGAGAGCGCGAGCGCCATGTGGTCGCCGACGGGCATGTCCACATCCGCGTCCTCCGGCCGGGCCACCGGGCTCGGCCCGACGCTCCCGGCGCACGTCCACGGATCGACGTCGCTCTGCCGCTCCAGCAGGGCGACGGACTCCATGCCGAAGGTCTCGCGGACCCGGTCCAGGAGTGCGTCCAGGGTCGTCTCGCCGCGCAGCACACTGCCGGCGAGGAAGGAGAGGATCTCCGACTCGGCGCGCAGCCTGGCCGCCTGATGGGTGCGGCGGGCCGCCAGATCGACGACCGAGGCGACCGAGACCGCCACCGCGAAGAAGATCACGATCGCGACGAAGTTCTCCGGGTCCTGCACGGTGAGGGTGTGGGTGGGCGGGGTGAACCAATAGTTCAGCAGCAGCGAGCCGACGGCGGCCGATGCCAGGGCGGGCAGCAGCCCGCCGAGCAGGGCCGCGGCCACGGTCAGGAAGAGGAAGAGCAGGACGTCGTTGGCGAGCCCGGGGCCGCTGTCCAGGCGGATCAGGAGCAGCGTGAGAAGGGCCGGGCCGCCGACACCGACCAGCCAGCCCCAGATGATCCGGACCCGGCCCAGCCGGGCGCCGCGGGCGATGGGCAGACCGCGGCCCTTGGCGACCTCTTCGTGGGTGACGATGTGGACGTCGAGGTCGGGGCCGGAGTCGCGGGCGACGGTGGCTCCCACGCCCGGTCCGTAGATGTACTGCCAGGCCTTGCGGCGGCTGGAGCCGAGGACGATCTGCGTGGCGTTCACCCCACGGGCGAATTCGAGGAGGGCCGACGGTATGTCGTCGCCGATGACGTGGTGGAACGTGCCGCCGAGGTCCTCCACGAGGGTGCGCTGGACGGCGAGTTCCTTGGGCGAGGCGGAGGTCAGTCCGTCGCTGCGGGCGATGTAGACGGCGAGGATCTCGCTGCCGGAACCCTTGGCCGCCATCCGGGACGCCCGGCGGATGAGCGTACGGCCCTCGGGACCGCCGGTGAGTCCGACGACGATGCGTTCGCGGGCCTGCCAGGTGGTGCGGATGTTGTGCTCGCCGCGGTACTGCTGAAGGTATTCGTCGACCCGGTCGGCGACCCAGAGGAGGGCCAGCTCGCGCAGGGCGGTCAGGTTGCCGGGGCGGAAGTAGTTGGACAGGGACGCGTCGATCCGGTCCGGCTTGTAGATGTTGCCGTGGGCCATGCGGCGGCGCAGGGCCTGGGGCGACATGTCGACGAGTTCGAGCTGGTCGGCCCTGCGGACGACCTCGTCGGGGACGGTCTCACGCTGCCGTACGCCGGTTATGGCCTCGACGACGTCGCCGAGTGATTCCAGGTGCTGGATGTTGACGGTGGAGATCACGTCTATGCCGGCCTGGAGGAGCTCTTCGACGTCCTGCCAGCGCTTGGCGTTGCGGGAGCCCGGCACATTGGTGTGCGCCAGTTCGTCCACCAGGGCGACGGCCGGGGCGCGCTCCAGGACCGCGTCGACGTCCATCTCGGTGAAGACGGCGGAGCGGTACTCGATCTCACGTCGCCGGATCTGCTCCAGGCCGTGCAGCATGACCTCGGTGCGCGGGCGGTCGTGGTGCTCCACGAAGGCGACGACGCAGTCGGTGCCCCGTTCCACACGGCGGTGGGCCTCGGAGAGCATCGCGTACGTCTTGCCGACGCCGGGTGCCGCACCCAGGTAGATCCGAAGTTTGCCGCGTGCCATGGCCCCATTGTCTTCTCTGAACCGGCTGCCGCCGATGCGGCAGCCGGTTCAGAAGCTACCCCGAGGATTCTCGACAAATGGGACGGGGGGTGGGGCGAGGGACCGAATTGACAGGATTCTGACGCCTCGGAGGGACCCAGCCACCGCCCCGCCCCACTACTCGTGTTCGACGATGTGCCCGTCGCTCAGCTCCAGCACCCGGTCCGCCAGCCCCAGCAGCTGCGCATCATGCGTCGCCACCAGCGCTGTGACGCCTTCACTCCGCACCACCGCCCGCAGCAGCTCCATCACCGCGAGTCCGGTCTCCGCGTCGAGCTGCCCCGTCGGCTCGTCCGCGATCAGCAGCGCGGGGCGGTTGGCCAGCGCGCGGGCGATCGCGACGCGCTGCTGCTGGCCGCCGGAGAGTTCGCCGGGGCGCTGAGCGGCGTGGTCGGCGAGGCCGACCATGGAGAGCAGCAGCGCCACCCGGTCCTCGCGCTCGCGCGGGTCCGCCTTGCGCAGCCGCATGGGTACGCCGACGTTCTCCGCGGCGGTCAGGATCGGGATCAGGCCGAACGACTGGAAGATGAAGCCGATCCGGTCCCGGCGCAGCTCCAGGAGCCCGTTCTCGCCGAGTTCGGCGAGGTCCGTGCCCCCGACGGTGATCCGGCCGCCGTCGGGGCTGTCGAGGCCACCGACGAGGTTGAGCAGCGTCGTCTTGCCTGAGCCCGAGCGTCCCTTGAGCGCGACGAGTTCACCGCGCGGCACCTCGAAGGACACCCCGCGCAGCGCGTGCACGGCCGCGGCGCCGGCGCCGTACGAGCGGCGCAGGTACTCGACCCGGACCATGGGCCCGCGGGCCGGGTCCTCGGCGACCGCCGCGCCGCTCTGCCCGCCGGTGCTCGTCCGGCCGGTGTTGTCGGTCATGTCTCTCCCCCGTGCGTGATCGGTCCCGTCGGCCGCCAGTATGTGCATTGGACACAGGGCTGGGCAATGGCCGAAGGATGGTGGTCAGGCGTCGGGCCAGACGCCGATGTGGTCGTTCTCGGCGGTGAGGCGCACCCGGTGGCGCAGCCCGTACCGTTGCAGATAGTCGTCGGGCAGCTGCAGCCGCCCCACCCGGTCGAGTACGGCGAATTCCTCCGCACCACCGTCGGGGCCGCCGTCGCGCAGGGTCTCCGTGGAGATCCGGCCGTCACGGATGCGTACCGTACGCCGCACCTGCCCGGAGACCATCGGGTCGTGGGTGACGACCAGGACGGTCGCGCCGAGTTCGTCGTTGGCGCGGCGCAGGGCGGCGAAGACGTCCTCACCACTGGCGGTGTCGAGTTCGCCGGTCGGCTCGTCGGCGAGCAGGACCCGGGGGCTGTTGGCGGTGGCCACGGCGACGGCGACGCGCTGCTGTTCGCCGCCGCTGAGCTCGGCGGGTCTGCGATCACGGCAGTGCGCGATACCGAGGACACCGAGGAGTTCGGTGGCCCGTGCCTCGCGCCGGGCGCGCGGGACACCGGTGTACTTCATCGGCTGGGTGACGTTCTCCACGGCGGTGAGATATGGCAGCAGGTTGCGTCCGGTCTGCTGCCAGACGAAGCCGACGGTGCGCCGCCGGTAGTCGAGGCGTTCGCGGCGGCGCATGGACAGCAGGTCGTGCCCGGCGACCCTGGCCGATCCCGCGGTGGGGGTGTCGAGGCCGGACAGGATGGCGAGCAGGGTCGACTTGCCGGAGCCGGAGGCTCCGACGAGCGCCATGCACTCGCCCTCCCGCACGACGAGGTCGAGGCCCTGGAGCGCCTGCACCTCGACGTCCTCTGTGCGGTAGACGCGTACGACGTTGTCGCAGATGACCAGGCCCTCGTCGGGGGCGGGCACGGTGCCTGCCCTGGCGCGCGCCTCAAGTTCACGGAGGTCCGTCATGCGGTCTTCTCCTCGTCATCCGTCATGTGCCGTTCTCCCCCACTCGTAGGACCGCCCCCAGTCCGCGGCGGCGGGCCAGCCAGGACTCCGCGGCGACGGCCGCCGCGATCAGTACGGCGAATCCGACGCCCAGCAGGGCCACCGGTGCGTAATCGGCGTGCAGGGCCGGTTCGGCGGGGCCGCCCGTGAAGTCACGCAGTCTCAGGGCCGGTCCGAGCAGGTGCCCTGGGCGAGCAGCGCCGCATCGGCCAGGGCGGGCACATCGGGAGTGACCCGCACGGTGCCGACCGCCAGCCGGATGTCCCACAGGGGCGAGGTCGATGCGACATCGGGGCCGCGCAGCACCGCGTCGAGGAGTGCGCCGGCCCGCGGCCGGTTGCTGCAGAGCCCCCCGGATGATCGGGCCAGTATGGGTGTACACCACACGTGCCGCAATGATCTGGACAAGTTGGACACCATCACCGGGCGCGCACTTGACGGACAGTCACTTCACGGCGCCGAACGGCGCGGACGATTTCCTTATCGGAGCACAACCGCTTCCCGACAACTTCCTGACACCGGCTGACCAGCCTTGCCAGGGTCCACCGGGGCGAGTGCCCCGTCCTTGAAAGGGTGCGCATGACGTTACGAAGGAGCCTTCCCGGGCTTGTCGCCGGAGCCCTCGGGATATCCCTGACCCTGTCCGCGGTCCCCGCCGCAACCGCAACCGCCTCCGCGAAAGCACAGGCCCCCACCGCCCCCACCGTCTCCGAGCAGCAGGTGATGCCCCACCTGCGCGCGCTGCAGCGCATCGCCGACCGCAACGGCGGCAACCGCGCGCACGGCACGCAGGGATACGCGGACTCGGTGGCGTATGTGAAGAGCGCCCTGGACCGGGCCGGCTTCCGCACGAAACTGGTCCCCTTCACCTACAACGGCGCCACCGGCAGCAACCTGATCGCCGACTGGCCGGGCGGCGACCCGGATCACGTGCTGCTGACCGGCGCCCACCTCGACAGCGTCAAGGAGGGCCCGGGGATCAACGACAACGGCTCGGGCTCGGCCGCGGTGCTGGCCACCGCCCTTCAGGTGGCCAAGTCCCGTCTCAACCCCGAGCGGCACCTTCGGTTCGCATGGTGGGGCGCGGAGGAGTCGGGGCTGATCGGCTCGGCGGACTACGTCGGGAAACTCTCCGGGGCCGAGCGCCGCAGGATCGACGTCTACCTCAACTTCGACCAGGCGGGCAGCAAGAACACCCAGCAGTGGCTCGTGGTCCACGACGACGAGCACGGCGAGACCGAAGCCCAGCAGGCGTTCGAGGCATGGTTCGCCGAACGGAACATCCCCACGTTCGACATCGGCGTCGGCGGTTCGGACCACGAGTCGTTCGGAAACGCCGGCATCCCCTCGTCCGGCTTCAGTACCGGTATCTCGGACTGCATCCACGAGGCGTGCGACAACCTCGCCAACGTGGACCCGAAGACGGAGACGACCAGCACCGATGCCCTCATCGGCGTGCTGTGGAAACTCGCCGCCACCACTCCCCCACGCTGACCCCCATCCCCAGGAACGAGACATGCGCAGACTGCTGAACCGACGCCGCAGAACCGCTGCCGCGCTCGTGGCCGCGGCCGTGAGCGGCACGGTACTGACCATTCTCCCCGCCTCGGCCGCCATCGGCGGTCCGGGCGTCGGTGATCCGTACTTCCCCGACGACGGCAACTCCGGCTACGACGTCTCCCGCTACGACGTCCGTATCGCCTACGACCCGGCGCGCACCGACCACCTAAACGGCGACACCACCGTCACCGCCCGCGCCCTGACCGGCCTGGACCGCTTCAGCCTGGACCTCAAGGGCTTCACCGTGGCATCGGTCATGGTGAACGGCACCCCGGTGAAGGCGTTCTCCCGCTCCGGGTCCCATGAGCTGGTCATCACCCCGGCCCGCCCGGTCGTGAAGGGCACGACGTTCGCGGTCCGGGTGAAGTACGCGGGCAAGCCCGACGCCGAGGGCTGGCACACGCTGAAGAGCGGCGGCGCGTACGTGACGGGCGAACCGCATGCCGCGACCTCCTGGTATCCCGCCAACGACCACCCGTCCGACAAGGCCACCTTCGCCCTCACCGCGACGGTGCCCGACGGCTGGACGGCCATCGGCAACGGCCTGCCCGGCCCGGCCACCGTCAAGGACGGCAGAAAGACCTTCCGCTGGTTCGAGGACAAGCCGCTGGCGACGTACGCCAGCACCGTCGCCATCGACAGATTCACCGTCCACCGGGAAAAGACGGCCGCCGGAACACCGGTCATCACGGCATACAGCCCGGACGCCGTCATCGACCCGGACGCGGAGGCCGAGCAGACGGAGATTCTGGACTTCCTGACCGCGAAGTTCGGCCCGTACCCCTTCTCCTCGGCGGGCGCCATCGTCGTCGGCGCCACGAAGGAGCCCACCGGCGGCCCCCTCGACCTGGAGACGCAGAGCCGCCCCACGTATGGCGCGATGCTCTTCGACGCCTCGGTGGTCCACGAGAACACCCACCAGTGGTTCGGCGACAGCGTGTCGTTCGAGGACTGGCGGGACGGCTGCGTCGCGGAGTGCTTCGCCCAGTACGCCGGGCAGTTGTGGGAGGAGCACAAGGGCGCCGACCTCGACAGTTACTACTACCGGCCCGAGGTCGAGAAGAACAGGAACGACCCGTCCTTCTGGTCCACCAAGCTCTATGACCCGGGCCAGGGAAAGGAGTTGGATCGCGCGCTGTACTTCAAGGGCTCCCTGATGCTGCACGCGCTGCGGCGCACGGTCGGTGACGACGCGTTCTTCCGGACGCTCAGGACCTGGACCCACGACCACGCGTACGGCAACGCCTCGTTCCGGCAGTTCGAGGCGCTGGCGGCGAAGGTCTCGGGCAAGGACCTCAAGGGGTTCTTCGGGGCGTGGGTCGACGGCACGGTCATCCCGCCGGAGAAGTACCTCTATCCGGGCAGCCTGGGCACGCCGACCCGCTGGGCCGGCGTACAACGGGGCCCAACGGCCTGAGGCCGGCCACCACGGCCGGCCTCAGTGCCCTCAAGCCCCGTTCACCAACTGCTTGAGTGCGATGTTGAGCTGGAGGACGTTGACCCTCGGTTCCCCCACGAAGCCGAGGATCCGGCCGTCGGTGTGCTGCTCGACGAGCTTTTCGACCTGGGCCACGTCGAGGTGGTTGCGCTCGGCGACACGGCGTACCTGGAGCTGTGCGTATGCCGGGGAGATGGCGGGGTCGAGGCCGGAGCCCGAGGAGGTGACGGCGTCGGCCGGCACGTCTGCGGGGTTGACGGGGTGGCCTGGGACGGAGTTGTCCTTGACGACGGCGGCCTTGGCGGCGGTGACCCAGTCGATGAGTTCCTTGTTGTCGCCGGAGCGGTTGGTCGCGCCGGAGAGGATCAGTTTGTACTGGGTGTTGGCACTGTTGGTGCCGAGTCCGTTGGAGGGGCGCGGCTGGAACCACTTGAGGTCCGGGGCCGCGGTTTCCTGTCCCTTCTTCAGCGGCAGGTCGTAGCGCTGGCCGATGAGTTCGGAGCCGACGACCTTGCCGTTGGAGGTTATCTCGGAGCCGTTGGCCTTGTCGGGGAAGATGCCCTGGGCGACAGCGGTGACGGCGAGCGGGTAGATGACGCCGCACACGACGGTGAGGACGAGCAGGGCGCGCAGTGCGGCCCAGAGCAGCCGGGCGGTGTTTCCTACGGAGTTGTTCATGGCAGGTCAGCCGATTCCGGGGATGAGGGAGATGATCAGGTCGATGATCTTGATGCCGATGAACGGGGCGATGAGGCCGCCCAGTCCGTAGATCCCGAGGTTGCGGCGGAGCATCGAGTCGGCGCTGCTGGGCCGGTAGCGCACGCCCTTCAGGGCGAGCGGCACGAGCGCGATGATGATCAGCGCGTTGAACACGACCGCGGACAGGATCGCGGACTGGGGCGAGGACAGCTGCATGATGTTGAGCTTGTCCAGGCTGGGGTAGGCCACCGCGAACATTGCCGGGATGATCGCGAAGTACTTCGCGACGTCGTTGGCGATCGAGAAGGTGGTCAGGGCTCCACGGGTGATCAGGAGCTGCTTGCCGATCTCGACGATCTCGATCAGCTTGGTGGGGTTGGAGTCCAGGTCCACCATGTTCCCGGCCTCCTTCGCGGCCGAGGTACCGGTGTTCATGGCCACGCCGACGTCCGCCTGGGCCAGCGCCGGTGCGTCGTTGGTGCCGTCACCGGTCATCGCGACGAGCTTGCCGCCGGCCTGTTCCCGCTTGATGAGGGCCATCTTGTCCTCGGGGGTGGCCTCGGCGAGGAAGTCGTCGACGCCTGCCTCCTCGGCGATCGCCTTCGCGGTGAGCGGGTTGTCCCCGGTGATCATGACCGTCTTGATGCCCATGCGGCGCAGCTCGTCGAACCGCTCCCGCATGCCTTCCTTGACGACGTCCTTGAGGTGGATGACACCCAGGACCCGGGCGCCGTGCTCGTCCTCCAGGGCGACCAGCAGCGGTGTGCCGCCGGCCTGGGAGATCTGGTCGGTGAGCGCCTGCGCGTCCTGCGAGACGCTCCCGCCGCGCTCCTTCACCCAGGCGACGACCGAACCGGTCGCGCCCTTGCGGACCTTGCGTCCGTCGACATCCACACCCGACATGCGGGTCTGGGCGGTGAACGCGACCCACTCGGCGTGCCGCAGTTCGCCCTGGTGTCGTTCGCGCAGCCCGTACTTCTCCTTGGCGAGCACGACGATGGAACGCCCCTCGGGGGTCTCGTCGGCGAGTGAGGAAAGCTGGGCGGCGTCCGCCACTTCGGCCTCGGTCGTGCCCTTGACCGGGAGGAATTCGGCGGCCTGCCGGTTGCCGAGCGTGATGGTGCCGGTCTTGTCGAGCAACAGGGTCGAGACATCCCCCGCGGCCTCGACGGCACGCCCCGACATGGCAAGGACGTTGCGCTGCACCAGCCGGTCCATACCGGCGATGCCGATCGCCGAGAGCAGCGCACCGATGGTCGTCGGGATCAGGCAGACCAGCAGGGCGGTCAGCACGATCATCGACTGCTTCTCGCCCGCGTAGATCGCGAAGGGCTGCAGAGTGACGACGGCGAGCAGGAAGACGATGGTGAGGGACGCCAGGAGGATGTTCAGGGCGATCTCGTTGGGTGTCTTCTGCCGGGCGGCACCCTCGACCAGGGCGATCATCCGGTCGATGAACGTCTCACCCGGCTTCGTGGTGATCTTGATGACGACCCGGTCGGAGAGCACCTTCGTACCCCCGGTGACGGCCGAGCGGTCACCGCCCGACTCCCGGATGACCGGCGCCGACTCGCCCGTGATCGCGGACTCGTCCACACTCGCGACACCCTCGACGACATCCCCGTCACCGGGAATGATGTCACCGGCCTCGCAGACCACCAGGTCACCGATGCGCAGCTCGGTCCCCGGCACCCGCTCCTCGTTCCTGCCGGTCAACCGCCGGGCGACGGTGTCGGTCTTGGCCTTGCGCAGCGTGTCGGCCTGCGCCTTGCCGCGCCCCTCGGCGACCGCCTCCGCCAGGTTGGCGAAGATCGTCGTGAGCCACAGCCAGACCGCGATCGCCCAGCCGAACCAGTCGCCCGGATCCAGTACCGCGAGCACGGTGGTGAGCACCGAGCCGATCAGCACCACGAACATCACAGGTGACTTGACCATCACCCGGGGGTCCAGCTTGCGTACCGCGTCCGGGAAGGACTTGAGCAGCTGCTTGGGGTCGAACAGGCCCCCGCCGACGCGTCCTTCGCTCTGGTGGCCCGTGGGCGCGTCCTGGTGCGGTGCCCGGGTGGGCGTGACAGTGGACATCGAGTCCTCTTGCTTCAGACGAGTGGTCATGACGCCAGCCCTTCGGCCAGCGGCCCCAGCGCGAGCGCCGGGAAGTAGGTCAGCCCGGTGATGATCAGGATCGTGCCGGCCAGCAGCCCGCTGAACAGCGGCTTGTGCGTGCCCAGGGTTCCCACGGTCGCCGGTACGGGCTTCTGCTCGGCGAGCGAGCCGGCCAGCGCGAGGACGAACACCATCGGCAGGAACCGGCCCAGCAGCATCGCCAGCCCGATCGTCGTGTTGAACCACTGCGTGTCCGCGTTCAGCCCGGCGAACGCCGAACCGTTGTTGTTCGCACCCGAGGTGTAGGCGTACAGGATCTCGGAGAAGCCGTGCGCGCCGGTATTCGTCATCGAGTGGGGCGGGGTGGGCAGGGCCATCGCCGCGGCGGTGAAGCACAGCACCAGCGTCGGCGTGATCAGGATGTAGCAGGCCGCGAACTTGATCTCCCGGGTACCGATCTTCTTCCCCAGATACTCCGGGGTGCGGCCGACCATGAGACCGGCGATGAACACCGCGATGATCGCCATGATCAGCATGCCGTACAGGCCCGACCCCGTACCACCAGGAGCGATCTCGCCGAGCTGCATGCCCAGCATCGTGATCCCGCCGCCGAAACCGGTGAACGAGGAATGGAACGAGTTCACCGCACCCGTCGACGTCAGCGTCGTGGCCACCGCGAAGATCGAAGAGCCGCCGATCCCGAACCGGGTCTCCTTGCCCTCCATCGCCCCGCCCGCGATATCGAAAGCGGGCCCGTGATGGGCGAATTCGGTCCACATCATCAGCGCGGTGAACCCGAGCCAGATGACGCCCATCGTCGCCAGGATCGCGTAGCCCTGCTTCAGCGAACCGACCATCCGGCCGAACGTGCGGGTCAGCGCGAACGGAATCACCAGGATCAGGAAGATCTCAAGGAGGTTGGAGAGCCCGTTGGGATTCTCGAACGGGTGGGACGCATTGGCATTGAAGTAGCCGCCGCCATTGGTGCCCAGCTCCTTGATGGCCTCCTGCGAGGCGACCGCGCCACCGTTCCACTCCTGCGAGCCGCCCATGAACTGCCCGACCTCATGGATTCCGGAGAAGTTCTGGATCGCACCACAGGCCACGAGCACCAGCGCACCGACCACCGAGATCGGCAGCAGGATCCGTACGGTGCCGCGCACCAGGTCGGACCAGAAATTGCCCAGCTCACCCGTGCGGGAACGGGCGAAGCCGCGTACCAGCGCCACCGCGACCGCGATACCGACGGCGGCCGAGACGAAGTTCTGCACCGCCAGGCCACCGGTCTGGACGACATGGCCCATGGCCTGCTCGCCGTAGTACGACTGCCAGTTGGTGTTCGCGACGAACGACGCCGCCGTGTTGAACGCCTGATCGGGATCGATCGAGACGAAGCCCAGCGAGCCGGGCAGAGCGCCCTGGAGCCGCTGCAGCAGATAGAGGAAGAGGACACTCACCGCGGAGAACGCGAGCACCCCACGCAGATACGCGGGCCAGCGCATCTCCGTGTTCGGATTGGCGCCGATGGCCTTGTATATCCACTTCTCCACCCGGAGGTGTTTCTTCGAGGAGTAGACGCCGGCCATGTAGTCACCGAGCGGACGGTACGCCAGACCCAGCGCCACAACGAGCGCGAGCAGCTGGAGCACACCAGCGAGGACGGGGCTCATATCGGGCTCAGAACCTCTCCGGGTACAGAAGGGCGAGGACGAGATAGCCCAACAGGGCAACGGCCACGATCAGACCGACAATGTTCTCGGCAGTCACAGCTTCGCCACCCCCCTGGCGATGAGAGCCACCAACGCGAACACCGCGATCGTGGTGACGACGAAGGCCACATCGGCCATCGTGTGCTCCTAGATGAGGTACGGATTCTCGGACCTCATGAGCAAACCTTGCGTCACAGCCGTCCTGGCCTGCGTTGATGGCTTCCTTACGGGGAAGGGCGAGCCCTTGACGGTGCACATACGTGCCCTATACGCGCTCCATACGCGCCCCTGTCGTGCGCCCCGGGGCCCGCCCTGGGCACGCAGAAAGGCCGGTGGGCCGTACCCCCCGGAGAGGGGGTACGGCCCACCGGCCTTCAGCTGTGCCGGGCGGCTGCCCGTATCAGCTCAGCGCACCTCGGTGATCTCGGGGCCGCGCTGGAGCTGGCCCATGCCACCGGAGAACTTCGAGCCCTCCTGGTTCTCCTGCTGGACGCCCTCGGGCACCATCTGGGCGTCGTCGGGGAGCTTGAGGACGATCGGGTCGCGCGGCGCCATCGGGCCCTCGCCACGGACGACCACGGTGTCCCGGAAGATCGTCTCCAGCAGCCCTGCGGCCTCCGGCTGCACGGCACCCTGGCCGGAGATCACTCCGCGCAGGAACCAGCGCGGCCCGTCGACGCCGACGAAGCGCACCAGCTGCACGCCGTTCGTCCCGTCCGGGAGCTGTACGGGGACCTGGGCACGCAGCTCCCAGCCCAGCGGGCCCTCGACCTCGTCGATGATCCCGCCCTGCTGGGTGATACCGGAGGCGATCTCCTCGCGGACCTCACCCCAGATGCCCTCCTTCTTGGGGGCGGCGAAGGCCTGCAGCTGGATGGCGCTGTCGCGCAGCACCACGGTCGCGGCGACGATCGCGTCACCGGCCACCTCGACGCGCAGCTCCATGCCCTCGACGCCGGGCACGAAGATGCCGCCCAGGTCGACCCGGCCCTCGCCGGGCTGGGAGACCTCGGTGATGTCCCACGGTCCGTCCGGCCGCGGCGCCGGCGGGAGATTCACCCGACGTGAGCCGCTGTCGGCTCCATCGGCGTCATCGAGCTCGTCGACGACCTGCTCGGCCTCGCGCGCTTCGTCCGCCACGTCCTCGGCGGAACCACTCTTCTTGCGACGTCCGAACACGTCACTGTCCTTCCCGGTCGGGTACGACCGAAGCGTAGCTGTTCCCGCCCTGGGTAATCCCGCCCCTGACGCCATCAACATCACCGGAAGCATGCCCTCCGGTGGATCCGAAGCCTCCCTCGCCGCGGGCCGAGCCGGGTAGCTCCGCCACCTCGTGGAAGCGCACCTTCTCGACCTGCTGGACGACCAGTTGGGCAATCCGGTCGAACCGCTCGAACCGCACGGGCTCGCGCGGGTCGAGATTGATGACGATTACCTTGATCTCTCCACGGTACCCGGCATCAACCGTCCCCGGGGCATTCACAAGAGCGACTCCGCAGCGCGCGGCGAGGCCGGACCGCGGGTGCACGAACGCGGCATATCCGTCGGGCAGCGCGATCGACACCCCGGTGGGCAGCACAGCCCGCTCGCCCGGGGCGAGTTCGGCGGCCTCGGTGGTCACCAGATCGACCCCGGCGTCGCCCGGGTGTCCGTAGGCCGGAATCGGCACGTCCGGGTCGACACGGCGGATAAGTACGTCTACGGGGTGACGCATCAGGGATTCACCTCGAACGCACGGACGCGCTTGGTCTGGTCCGGGTCGGCCATCGCTGCCTGGATCTCGGCCGGGCGGCCGTTCTCGATGAAGTGGTCGACCTTGACCTCGATGAAGAGGGCCTCGGCGCGGACCGCCACCGGTCCGTCCGGGCCGCCGATCCGACCGGTCGCCCGGGAGTAGATCTTCCGGCCGTGCACCGCGGTGACCTCGGCGTCCAGGTGCAGCACGGTGTCCACGGGCACCGGGCGCACGAAGTCGGTCTCCAGCCGCCCGGTCACCGCGATCACCCGCAGCAGCCAGTTCAGCGAGCCGAGCGTCTCGTCCAGCGCGGTGGCCAGGACGCCACCGTGGGCCAGGCCCGGGGCACCCTGGTGGGCGGCCTTCACTGTGAACTCGGCGGTGATTCTGACACCCTCGCCGGCCCGCGCCTGGAGGTGCAGCCCGTGCGGCTGTCCTTCGCCGCACCCGAAACAGTGATCGTAGTGCGCGCCGAGGAGTTCGCCGGGGGCCGGGGCTTCGGGGTGCCGGACCGGTTTCACCGCGTCGGCCGGGGGCTTCAGAGCCACAGATGTTCCACTCACAGGCGCAGACCTTACCCGCGCGGCCACCCGCAGGTCGCGCCGTGCCAAGCTTGGGTTCATGCAGCCTTCCACCCCGCCTTTCGACGAACGACTGACCGCGCCCCGTTCGTGGTGGCTCATCGCCTTCCTGGTCGGCATCGCCTGTGCCCTGATGCTGCTGCCGCTCGGAACCCTGCCCCTGCTGGCGGGCCTGGTGGGCGGAACGGCCCTGTCGGCGGTCGCGGTGAGCTCGTACGGTTCGGCCAGGATCCGTGTGGTCGCGGGCGCCCTGGTGGCCGGCGACGCCCGGATTCCGGTGACGGCGCTCGGCAAGGCCGAGGTGCTGGAGGCGGAGGAGGCGCGCGCGTGGCGCTCGTACAAGGCGGACACCCGCGCATTCATGCTGCTGCGCAGCTACATCCCGACGGCGGTCCGGGTGGAGGTCACCGACCCGCAGGACCCGACTCCGTACGTCTATCTGTCGACCCGCGAGCCGCAGGCCCTGGTCGCGGCGCTCAGCGCGGTGCGGGCCTAGCTTCGGGGGAACTCCTCGCGGGCCCTCCAGGCGGCCTCTCTCAGCCCCACAGGCCCTGTCGGGCGCCTGGTTGCCCTAGCTCTCCAGCTCGCCCGGGAGATCCTTGCGCAGGGCCTCCTGCCGCTCCAGCGCAGGCAGCTCCGAAAGCCGGTCCCAGGGGATCCGGCGCTTACGCAGGTCCTTCCTGACCCGTTCGGCAAGTTTTCTGGTGTCGCGCCGGTTCATCATCGCGCCGACGGCGGCGCCGACCATGAACGGGAAGAGGTTCGGCAGATCGCGCACCATGCGCTTCGTGATCTGCTGGCGCAGCTCACGCCTCATCTGGCCGCCCAGCGCCGCATTGACCGTCGCGGGGTGGGTGACATCGATACCGCGCTCCTCCGTCCAGGACGTGAGGTAGGCGGTGGAACGCTGGGTGAGCCCGCCCGGCGGGCGCAGCCCGTAGACCTCGTGCAGCTCGGCGACGAGCTTCATCTCGATCGCTGCCACACCGGTGATCTCCGTCGCCAGTTCGGCGAGCATGGCGGGCGGTACGGGCATCATGGCCGCCGCGCCGATACCGGCGCCGACGGTTGCTGTGGCCTTGCTCGCGCCTGCGATGAGCTTGTCGGCGAGCTCCTCGGGCCCGAGGCCCGGGAACTGCTTGCGCAGGGTCGCGAGATCGCGCACAGGGATGCGGGGAGCGGTCTCGATGATCAGGTCGGCGATATGACCGATCGCCGCCTTGGCGCTCTCCCCACCCTTGCGTACTCCCCGTTTCACTGAACTCAGACGGCCTGCCCCGGTCACGGACTCCGTCCTGTCGACCTGTCCGGCCCCATCGGCCGTGTCGACTCCCTCAACTCCTTCGACTGCCGTGACTGCTTCGAGCGAGGCCGACCGGCCCCGCTCGTCGTCCCACCCACCCGGGGAGGGTGGCAGGGCGGACCGCTCAGCAGGCGCTGCTACGCCTTCTGCCGGGCCTGTGCCGCCCTGATTCGCCTCCGACGACCTCTTGCGCCGCAAGCGTCGCTTCCGGAACGGTGTGTCGCCTGCCACGGTCGGTTCGACCTAGTCGCAGTCGCGGCAGATCGGCTGGCCGTTCTTCTCGCGCGCCAGCTGGCTCCTGTGGTGCACGAGGAAGCAGCTCATGCACGTGAACTCGTCGGCTTGCTTGGGCAGGACCCTTACGGCCAGCTCTTCGTTGGACAGGTCTGCTCCGGGCAGCTCCAGTCCCTCGGCCGCGTCGAACTCGTCGACGTCGACGGCGGACGCCGTCTTGTCGCTCCGGCGAGCCTTGAGCTCTTCAAGGCTGTCCTGGTCGACGTCGTCATCGGTCTTGCGTGGGGTGTCGTAATCCGTTGCCATGTCGCTCTCCCCCTCTGGGTGTCTGCGGTGTCTCAGCGCACGTAACGCGTGAGAGGCCGGACTTGTGCCCGACCTGAGGCGGAGATTTTGCCTCACATCAAGGTCTGTTACTCAATCGACACCCAAAAGGACCGCTCGGGAGTGGTCGCCTTGGGTGGCGATGGGGACCGTACACGGTCCCGGTCTCGCGCTTCACGGGCGCCACCCCGTGTACTTCCCGTGATATCGAACCTCGAAAACCCCGACTTTTGCGGGTTTTCCGGTGCCAGCCCTGATCACGGAGCGTTGACATCCAGAAATTCGCTCCTGTGATCGATCACACACGGCAACTTCGGGCGCAGGTCCTGAAAATTCCGCTCAAAGCGAACAAAATAATTCGTGCACGTATCGCCCCGCCCAGCATCTCAGACCGGCAGTGAGACGCGCATCACAAGACCACCGCCCTCGCGGGGCTCCGCGACGATACGGCCGCCGTGAGCGCGCGCCACAGAGCGCGCGATCGACAGGCCGAGCCCCACCCCCTTGTCGCTGCCTGTTCGCTCCGTACGCAGCCGTCTGAAGGGCTCGAAGAGGTTGTCGATCTCATACGCAGGCACCACTGGGCCCGTGTTCGAGACCACCAGCAAGGCCTGGCCGGACTGGAGCTCGGTGGTGACCTCCACCCAGCCCTGCTCCGGAACGTTGTAGCGCACAGCGTTCTGTACGAGGTTCAGCGCGATCCGCTCCAGCAGGACGCCGTTGCCCTGGACGACGGCCGGGGCCCGCTCGCCACGGATCTCCACGCCCCGCTCCTCGGCCTCGCCGCGCGTCTGGTCGATCGCGCGCGAGGCCACCTCGGCGAGGTCGACCGGTTTACGCTCGATGATCTGGTTGTCGCTGCGAGCGAGCAGCAGCAGGCCCTCGACGAGCTGTTCACTGCGCTCATTGGTGGCCAGCAGGGTTTTACCGAGCTGCTTCAGCTCCAGCGGGGCCTGGGGGTCGGAGAGATGGACCTCGAGCAGCGTGCGGTTGATCGCGAGCGGGGTGCGCAGTTCGTGCGACGCGTTCCCGACGAACCGCTGCTGGGCGGTGAAGGCCCGCTCCAGGCGATCGAGCATCTCGTCGAAGGTGTCGGCGAGCTCCTTCAGCTCGTCGTCCGGGCCGTCCAGCTCGATCCGGCGGGACAGATCCGTTCCGGCCACCCGGCGTGCGGTGCGGGTGATCCGGCCCAGCGGGGAGAGCACCCGGCCCGCCATGGCGTAGCCGAAGGCGAAGGCGATGACGCTGAGGCCGACCAGGGCCAGCAGCGACCGGTTGAGGAGGGTGTCCAGCGCCTGCTGGCGCTGGTGGTTGACGCAGGTGTTCATGGCCGCGTTGACGGCGTCGGGTGTGGTCAAGCCGCTGAAGTTGCACACGTCACTGGCGATGCCGCCGTTCACGATCTTGAACGGCAGCTCGCTGCCCACCTGGAGGGCCTGGGCGGCCAGCATGTAGATGATCGCCAGCAGCAGGATGCCGGCGATCAGGAACATGCCGCCGTACAGCAGGGTGAGCCGTATCCGGATGGTCGGGCGCAGCCAGTACGGCGGCTCCTGCTGTTTGGGCTCCCAGGTGGGCTTCGGGGGCGCCGTCGGGGGCGCCGGGACGGTGGGCATCGGCCGTCAGATCCGGTAGCCGGAGCCGGGCACGGTGATGATCACCGGCGGTTCGCCGAGTTTGCGGCGCAGTGTCATGACGGTCACCCGGACGACATTGGTGAACGGGTCGGTGTTCTCGTCCCAGGCCTTCTCCAGCAGCTGCTCGGCCGAGACGACCGCGCCCTCGCTGCGCATCAGGACCTCCAGCACGGCAAATTCCTTCGGCGCGAGCTGGATCTCCGCCTCGCCCCGGAAGACCTCGCGGCGGTTGGGGTCGAGCTTGATTCCGGCGCGCTCCAGGATGGGCGGCAGAGCCACCGTCGTACGCCGGCCCAGCGCCCGTACCCGCGCGGTGAGCTCGCTGAAGGCGAACGGCTTGGGCAGATAGTCGTCGGCGCCCAGCTCCAGCCCCTCCACCCGGTCGCTGACGTCCCCGGACGCGGTGAGCATGAGTACCCGGGTGGGCATGCCCAGTTCGACGATCCGCCGACAGACGTCGTCGCCGTGCACCAGGGGGAGGTCCCGGTCCAGCACCACGACGTCGTAGTCGTTGACCTCGATGCGCTCCAGGGCCGCCGCACCGTCGTACACGACATCGACGGCCATGGCCTCACGGCGCAATCCGGTGGCCACCGCATCGGCGAGCAGCTGCTCGTCCTCCACGACGAGTACGCGCACGGCGCTGTCCTTCCTTAGAAACTTCAGTAGGTGACTTCAGAACGTCCCGATGTGACCACGGTCCGTGATCCGGACCGCTCATCGGCACTGGTCTGTGCGGCTCCATCCTGCCCGCAACGCGTATAAACCGGCGGTAAGGCGGCGCTGGCCGACCTGGGCTCCGGGGAATTCACCGGATTTCCGGGCCAGTTGAGGTTTCTCTGAGCTTTGGGCTGGGGAGGACGAATTCACACCCGCGATCACGCCTTGAATGTGGCGTGCCACAGGCCACTCCGTCCCCGGAGAGCGCGTGATCACCCGCCCTACCGCCTCCGTGCGGAGGGAAACCCGGGCACACCCCCGTGCCACCGACCCACGATGAGGGGGCGCATTATGGACGCTTTCACCGCAGGTCTGCTGCAACGAATCAAGACCACCGAGTCCGACCTCACGAAGGCTCGGGAGACGGGCGACGACTTCCTCGCGGATGTCGAGCAGGGCGAGCTGGACGACCTGCACCGCCTCGCCGCCGAGCACGGCGTTGAAATCGGCGCCACCAGCGTCTGAGTCACGTGAGAAGGGCCCCTGATGCCGCAACCGGCTCAGGGGTCCTTCTCACGTGCCGGAAGGACCCGGTCGACCTCGGTTCTAGTCGTGCCAGGCTCCGAACTCCTCTAGGAGGCCCTGCAGCGGCTCGAAGACACCCGGCGTCGCGGCGACCGTCAGATCACCGTCGGCGGGCAGCCCGGGACGGCCGCCGGTGCGGGCGCCCGCCTCGCGGGCGATGAGGTCGCCGGCCGCCAGGTCCCACGGGTGGAGCCCGCGCTCGTAGTAGCCGTCGAGGCGGCCGGACGCCACATCGCAGAGGTCCACGGCGGCGGAGCCGCTGCGCCGGATGTCACGCAGCCGCGGGATCAGCTTCCGGGCCACGTCCGCCTGGTGCGTACGGACGTGGCTGACGTAGTTGAAGCCGGTCGAGACGAGCGCCTGGTCGAGCGGCGGCGCGGGCCGGCAGCGCAGCGCGGTGCCTTCGCCGTACGCACCGCCCTTTGCGTATGCACCGCCGCCGAGCACCGCCTGGTACGTCTCACGGCGCATCGGGGCCTCCACCACGCCCACGACCCGCTCGCCGTCCCGTTCAGCGGCGATGGAGACGGCCCAGGTCGGCAGTCCGTACAGGTAGTTCACGGTGCCGTCGAGCGGGTCGATGACCCAGCGGATACCGCTGCTGCCCTCCGCGTTCGCTCCTTCCTCGCCGAGGAAGCCGTCCTGGGGACGGCGCTCGGTGAGGAAGCCGGTGATCAGCTTCTCGGCGGCGATGTCCATCTCGGTGACGACGTCGATCGGGCTGGACTTGGTCGCGGCCACCCCCAGATCGGCCGGGCGGCCGTCGCGCAGCAGCTCACCGGCACGGCGGGCGGCCTCCAGGGCGAGGTCGAGCAGTTCGGACAGATTCGGGTCGGTCACGGCGCTCCAGGGGTCTCTAGGCGTATGTCAGGGGCTCTTACGCGTACGGGCTGTCGGCGCCCGCAGCGGCCGGCTTGAGGGCCCGGGCGGGGCAGCAGCCGACCGGGCAGAGGTCATGGCTCGGGCCGAGCGCGCCGAGCGAACACCGCTGCGCGACGCGTCCCTGCTCGGTGGCGGCGCGCTCCAGCACCAGTTCGCGCACGGCCGCCGCGAAGCGCGGGTCGGCTCCCACGGTCGCCGACCTGCGCACCGGAAGTCCGAGTTCGGCGGCCTTCGCGGTGGCCTCCGTGTCGAGGTCGTACAGCACTTCCATGTGGTCCGAGACGAAACCGATGGGGGCCATCACCACGGCGGGGACGCCTTCGCCGTGCAACGTCTCCAGGTGGTCGCAGATGTCGGGCTCCAGCCACGGGATGTGCGGGGCGCCGCTGCGCGACTGGTAGACGAGCTGCCAGGGGTACTCGACGCCGGTCTCGTCGCGCACCGCGTCGACGATCAGGCGGGCGACGTCGAGGTGTTCGGCGACATAGGCGCCGCCGTCGCCGTGCTCCTCCACGGGGCCCGAGGTGTCGGCGGCGGAGACGGGGATGGAGTGCGTGGTGAAGGCGAGGTGTGCCCCCGTCCGTACGTCCTCGGGGAGGTCGGCCAGGGAGGCGAGGACGCCGTCCACCATGGGCCGTACGAACCCGGGATGGTTGAAGTAGTGCCGGAGCTTGTCGGCCCGGGGCACCCGCAGCCCCTCGGCCTCCAGGGCGGCCAGCGACTCGGCGAGGTTCTCGCGGTACTGCCGGCAGCCGGAGTAGGAGGCGTATGCGCTGGTGGCGAGGACTGCGATGCGGCGGTGTCCGTCCGCGGTCATCTCACGCAGGATGTCCGTGAGGTACGGCGCCCAGTTGCGGTTGCCCCAGTACACCGGCAGATCGAGTCCGTGCTCCGCGAAATCCTTGCGCAGGGCCTCCAGCAGGGCCCTGTTCTGGGCATTGATCGGGCTGACGCCGCCGAACAGGAAGTAGTGCTTGCCGACTTCCTTCAGCCGCTCCTCGGGGATGCCACGGCCACGGGTCACGTTCGCCAGGAACGGGACCACGTCGTCCGGGCCTTCGGGGCCGCCGAAGGAGAGCAGCAGCAGGGCGTCATAGGGAGCGGGATCGCGCAGATCGGACATGGCATCGATCCTGCCACTCGCCTCGGACGGCGCTCCCACCGACATCGGTTCCCGGGCCCACCCCGGTGTCGGACGGACCACTCGAACCGTAAGCTGTATCGGCTACGTTCACGCATTACGAGCGCGTGTGATCACGCTGTTCCGGAGCCCTCCTTTGCCCAGTCCCTATCGCGCGATTTTCGCCGCCCCCGGCACCAAGGGGTTCTCGGCGGCCGGATTCCTCGGCCGGATGCCGCTGTCCATGATGGGCATCGGTGTGGTCACCATGGTTTCCCAGCTCACCGGCCGTTACGGGCTCGCGGGCGCACTCTCCGCGACGCTGGCGATGTCGGCGGCGGTGATCGGGCCGCTGATCTCCCGGCTCGTCGACCGGCACGGGCAGCGCCGCGTCCTGCGTCCCGCCACCCTGGTCGCGCTGGCGGCAGTGGCCGGTCTCCTGATCTGCGCGCAGCAGCGGCTGGCGGACTGGACGCTCTTCGTCTTCGCGGCGGGCGCCGGCTGTGTCCCCAGCGTGGGTTCGATGATCCGGGCCCGCTGGGCGGAGATCTACCGCGGTTCACCGCGGCAGCTGCACACCGCGTACTCGTGGGAGTCGATCGTCGACGAGGTGTGCTTCATCTTCGGGCCGATCATCTCGATCGGTCTGTCCACCGCCTGGTTCCCCGAGGCGGGGCCGCTTCTCGCCGCAGGGTTCCTGCTGGTCGGTGTCTTCTGGCTGACCGCCCAGCGTGCCACCGAGCCGGTGCCGCATCCGCGCGAGCAGCACACCGGCGGTTCCGCGCTGCGCTCGCGAGGCCTCCAGGTGCTCGTGGTCACGTTCGTGGCGACCGGTGCGATCTTCGGGGCGGTCGACGTGGTGACGGTGGCCTTCGCCGAGGAGCAGGGTCACAAGGCCGCGGCGAGCCTCGTGCTGGCCGTGTACGCGCTGGGGTCCTGCCTGGCCGGAGCGGTCTTCGGTCTGCTGCACCTCAAGGGGAAGCCGTCCACCCGGTGGCTGGTGGGTGTGTGTGCGATGGCCGTGAGTATGATCCCCCTCCAACTGGCCGGGAACCTCCCGTTTCTGGCCGTGGCGCTCTTTGTCGCGGGCCTCGCCATCGCACCGACGATGGTCACCACCATGGCCCTCGTCGAGCAACACGTACCGCGCACCGAACTGACCGAGGGCATGACCTGGACCAGCACCGGGCTCGCCGTCGGTGTGGCGCTCGGCTCCTCGGCCGCCGGCTGGGTGGTCGACGCGTCCGGAGCCGAGGCGGGGTACGCGGTGCCCGCCGTGGCGGGAGCGCTCGCGGCCGCGGTGGCGTTCCTGGGGTATCGCCGGCTCAGCGGGCCGGTTCCTACGGAAGGGCGCTGGGAAGATGACCGACACCGACGCACGGACGACGACGAGCGCGTGGCGTAACTGGGCGGGGAACATCAGCGCCCGTCCGGTACGGGCCGTGTCCCCCGCCTCCGTGGCGGAGCTCGCCGAGGTGCTGCGCCGCGCGTCCGAGGACGGTCTGAGGGTGAAGCCGGTCGGCACCGGGCACTCCTTCACCGCGACGGCGGCCACCGACGGTGTGCTGATCCGTCCGGATCTGCTCACCGGCATCCGGGAGATCGACCGCAAGGCGATGACGGTGACCGTCGAGGCAGGCACCCCCCTGAAGCGGCTGAACACCGCCCTGGCGCGGGAGGGCCTGTCGCTCACCAACATGGGCGACATCATGGAGCAGACGGTCGCCGGCGCCACCTCGACCGGCACCCATGGCACCGGCCGCGACTCGGCGTCCATATCCGCGCAGATCCGTGCCCTCGAACTGGTCACGGCCGACGGCACGGTGCTGACCTGTTCGGAGAAGGAGAACGCCGACATCTTCGCCGTCGCCCGGATCGGGCTCGGCGCCCTGGGTGTCGTCACGGCGATCACCTTCGCCGTGGAGCCGGTCTTCCTGCTGACGGCCCGTGAGGAACCGATGAGCTTCGACCGGGTCACGGACGACTTCGACGGGCTGGTCGCCGAGAACGAACACTTCGAGTTCTACTGGTTCCCGCACACCGGCAACTGCAACACCAAGCGCAACAACCGCAGCGCGGGCCCCGCCGCCCCGCCCGGAAAGGTCAGCGGCTGGATCGAGGACGAGCTCCTCTCCAACGGGATCTTCCAGATGGCCTGTTCGCTCGGCCGCGCGGTCCCCGCCGCCATTCCGTCGATCGCCAAGCTCTCCAGCCGCGCCCTGTCGGCCCGTACGTACACCGACATCCCCTACAAGGTCTTCACCAGCCCGCGCCGGGTCCGCTTCGTGGAGATGGAGTACGCGCTGCCGCGCGAGGCCGTCGTGGAGGCGCTGCGCGAGGTCAAGGCGATGGTCGAGCGTTCACCCCTGCGGATCAGCTTCCCGGTGGAGGTCCGTACCGCCCCCGCGGACGACATCGCGCTCTCCACGGCCTCGGGCCGTCAGAGCGCGTACATCGCCGTCCATCTGTACAAGGGCACGCCCTACCAGGCGTACTTCACTGCCGTCGAGCGGATCATGACCGCCCACACCGGCCGCCCGCACTGGGGCAAGGTCAACACCCGCGACGCCGAGTACCTCGCCGGGGTGTACCCGCGGTTCGGCGAGTTCACCGCCGTACGCGACCGGCTGGACCCGGACCGCCTCTTCGGCAACGACTATCTGCGCCGGGTGCTGGGCGACTGAGCGTCGCGGCCGTTCACTGCGCGGTATCCGTGCCGGTGGTGGCGCGGTCGCCCTGCGCCGGGGCGTCGCCCGCACCCGCCGGATCCGGGCCGACCGTGCTGCCGCCGGGCGCTGCTGGGGAGGGCGTGGTCGGCGGGGGCGGATTCGTCTGGCCGCCGGTGTTGTCGGACGGCGTGGGGCTGGGCGTCGGATCGGCCGAGGAGCCGTCGCCCTGCCCGGAGTCCGGGTTCCGGCTCTGTCCGCCCTGCGAATCCGTACCGGGCGTCGCGCCGCTCTCCTGGCCCGGGGTCTGCCCCCGGCCGGGGTCGGTGCTGGTCGCCGGTGCCGGGTCGTTCGACCCGGAGCTCCGCTCCCCGCCGCGTACGACGGAGCCGACAGTCGTTCCTTTGCCACCGCTCAGGTCGTTGCCGGAGACCAGTTCGAACGTGGTGATGCCGGCCATGGTCACGGCGAAGACCACGACCGCCCCGAGCGCCGAGCGCTTCCAGCCGCGGATGCGGGTGCCGTGGGTGGTGGCTTCGGAGAACTCCTCGTCCGGGTCCGGGTGCCCCGTGGTGAGCAACTGGGTCCCGTCGAGCGGCCTCAGCAGCTGCGTACGGTCCGGATCGCCTGCCACGTTACGCAGTACGGTCGTGGCGTCCGTATCGCGCTGCACGGTCGTGGCGCCGCGCGCACCACCCGTCTCACGCGTATGTACGGTCACCTCGCGGCCCGGGTGCTTCACCTGGACCGTGACCTCGCGGATCTGCTCCCCCGTGCGGCGGAAGAAGTGCTGGAAGACCGAACCGCCGCACGTGGCGACGACGCTCATCACTCCGGCACCGAGGATCGTCCCGTACACGCCCAGTTGGGAGGCCGCCACCGCTGCCGCGACTGCTGCCACGGCGCTGCCCGCCACCTGTGGCAGGCTCAGATCTATGCGCCTTTCCTTGGGTTCTATGTCGCTTTCTGGCTTCTGTACCATTTCCAGCCCTTGATTGACATC
Source organism: Streptomyces sp. NPDC037301 (assembly GCF_055602785.1). Classification (NCBI taxonomy): domain Bacteria; kingdom Bacillati; phylum Actinomycetota; class Actinomycetes; order Kitasatosporales; family Streptomycetaceae; genus Streptomyces; species Streptomyces sp. NPDC037301. The sequence goes on along the minus strand of NZ_JBVJWD010000026.1, from coordinate 40,825 downwards.
TCTCCCACCATGCAACAGGAAGGGACATTTGAGCGAAGTGAATAGTTCCGCTTCGAGAGATTCTGTGAAGCAGGACACGCAGGAGGCCTCCCCGCACCCGGCCGGGTAGCTCAAATCCCGCACCTCACGAGAACTTCGGCGGCGCGGCGGTCCACCCGCATGGCCCGAATGGAGTACTGTGGCGAGCCCTGGGGCCGGACCCCCACGCGGGTGTCCGGGATCTTCGGGAGGGGGCCGAAGGAGGCACTCGATCCGGCGGCGCCACGGCATCGCACGGAGACTGGCTACACAGGGCGACTATCCGTCACTTTGTGTTGAACAATAGGTCACCGTGTCATATCGGCGATCAAGGGCTCACGCCCGACACGCCGGGCAACACGGCAATGTTGTGGCAGGCTGCACCCGGGCAGGCCACACTCGACTAGCGGAAGCAGCGACGCACGTGACGTCGGCAGGCACCACCCGGGAGGTCCCCATGCCCGAACTGCGTGTCGTGGCCGTCTCCAACGACGGCACACGACTGGTGCTCAAGGCTGCGGACAGCACGGAGTACACGCTTCCGATCGACGAACGGCTGCGAGCCGCCGTGCGCAACGACCGCGCGCGGCTCGGCCAGATCGAGATCGAGGTGGAGAGCCACCTCCGCCCCCGCGACATCCAGGCCCGGATACGAGCCGGTGCCTCCGCGGAGGAGGTAGCTCAGTTCGCCGGGATTCCGGTCGACCGTGTCCGCCGCTTCGAGGGCCCCGTGCTCGCGGAGCGTGCCTTCATGGCCGAGCGGGCCCGGAAGACTCCTGTGCGCCGTCCCGGCGAGAACACCGGCCCCCAGCTCGGCGAGGCGGTGCAGGAGCGGCTGCTGCTGCGCGGCGCCGACAAGGAGACCGTCCAGTGGGACTCCTGGCGCCGTGACGACGGCACCTGGGAAGTCCTGCTGGTCTACCGGGTCGCGGGCGAGCCGCACTCGGCGAGCTGGACGTACGACCCGCCGCGCCGGCTGGTCCAGGCCGTGGACGACGAGGCGCGTTCACTGATCGGCGAGACCGACGACGTCGCCGCGCCCGAGCCGAGCTTCCCGTTCGTGCCGCGGATCGCCCGGCTCCCCCGCGACCGGCCGCTGGACCGTGCCCTGGACCGCCAGATGGAGCGCCCCACCGCGCCGGCACCCGCGCCCGAGCCGGAGGAACACATCGGCGGCATCTCGGCCGGCGAGCGCGATTCGCTGACCAGCCTGCTGGAGGCGGTGCCGAGCTTCCGCGGCGACATGGTGGTGCCGGAGCGGCCCGCACCGCCCGAGCCTCCGGCCATCGAGCCCGCCGTGCAGGAGCCGGAGGCCGATGAGCCGCCGGCCGCGGCAGCCTCCGCGGGCGCCGGTTCCGCCTACGCGGATGTGCTCATGCCGCGAGCGGTGGCCGGCCACCGCGACCGGCTGACCGGGACGACTGACCGCCAGGCCGAGGCGGACGGCGTCCGACCGGGCCGCCGGGCCGCCGTACCGAGCTGGGACGAGATCGTCTTCGGTACACGCCGGAAGAAGCAGGACTGAGGCGGGGTGACCGCAGCATGACGAGGGCCCGTACGCCGCTGCGTACGGGCCCTCGTGCGGCATGCGAGCCTCGTGTCGCACGCGTCCCTCGTACCGCGTACGCCGCTCGTGCCGTGCGCGTACGGAACCTGTTGAGGCGGTTCCTTGCCCTCGGGCCGGTGCGCGCTCCGTTACTGGGGTTCGGGGCCCTTTGCGACCGGGCGGGACTCGTCACCGGACCACTCGGACCAGGAGCCCGCGTACAGCGCCGCAGGGATCCCGGCAACGGCCAGGGCCAGCACCTCATGGGCGGCGGAGACGCCGGAGCCGCAGTAGACGCCCACCTCCGGCGCCCGGCCGGCACCGAGCTTCTCGAAGCGGGCCGCCAGCGATCCGGCGGGCAGGAATCGGCCGTCGTCCCGCGCATTCTCGGAGGTCGGGGCCGAGACGGCACCCGGGATGTGGCCGCCCACCCGGTCGATCGGCTCCACATCGCCCCGGTAGCGTTCGGCGGCTCGCGCGTCGAGCAGGAGACCCGAGCGGGCCAGCGCCGCCGCCCCGTCCGCGTCCAGCAGCGGCAGTGCGCCGGGTGCGGGCAGGAAATCACCCTCGGCCGGGGTCGGGATCTCCACCCGGAGCTCCCCCTCCCAGGCCGCGAGACCGCCATCCAGGACCCGCACGTCCTCGTGCCCCGTCCAGCGCAGCAGCCACCAGGCGCGCGCCGCCGCCCAGCCCTGGCCGCCGTCGTACACGACCACGGGAGTGTCCCGGGAGACACCGGCTCGGCGCATCACCGCGCCGAATTCCTCCGGATCGGGCAGCGGGTGACGGCCGCCGCTGCCTGCCGGACCGGCAAGTTCCGCATCAAGATCGACGAATACCGCACCGGGGATGTGCCCGGCCTCGTAGCCAGGACGGCCGTGCGGGCCGCCCAGCTGCCAACGTACGTCCAGGAGCACCGGCGGACGTGGCCCCGCCGACTCGCTCGCGCATTCGGATGCGGTGATGATGGGCTTCATGGGTGCCATCCTCGCGCAGGAGCCGCCCCACCCGTAACACCTTCGAAACGGACGTATCGCATCAAACCGGTCTCTCTCTGTCGAGATCCCGGAAAGTGCGGCGCGGCCGGGGCACATCGTGCGCCGGGTGGTGCAAGCATCTGCACGGGGCGTACACATCCTGTACCGCACGGCGGCACACCGGCCCCGTTCCCCCCGTACGGCCACCACGATGGTCCGAGGAGAGAGTGACGATGACCGAGGCTGCCGCCCGGCGCACGCCCGGAACACCATGCTGGGTGAGTCTGATTGTGCACGGCCTGAGCACGACCCAGGACTTCTACGCCGATCTGTTCGGCTGGGAGTTCGTGCCCGGCCCGGACCAGCTGGGTCCGTACGTCCGCGCGCTGATCAACGGGAAAGTGGTCGCGGGCATCGGACAGCTGCCGTCCGACCGCCATCTGCCGGTCGCCTGGACGACCTATCTGGCCACCGACGACGCCGATGTCACGGCGGAGATGATCCGCTCCTGCGGCGGCACGGTCGCCGTCGGACCGCTCGACGCGGGCGAGGCGGGTCGGCTCGCCATCGCCTCCGACCCCAGCGGCGCGGTCTTCGGGATCTGGCAGGCCGCCGCGCACGTCGGTACGGCGCTCGCGGGAGCCCACGGCACACCGGTCTGGAACGAGCTGGTGACCAGCGAGACCTCGACGGTCTGCAAGTTCTACCAGACGGTTTTCGGCTACGAGGCGGAGGCGGTCGTCTCGGCCGACTTCGACTACCAGACCCTGCATCTGAACGGCCGTCCGGTGGCCTCGCTGCACGGCGTGGGCCACGCCCTGCCGCGCGACCGGGGCCCGCACTGGATGACGTACTTCGAGGTCACCGACACCGACGCGGCCGCGCACCGCGTGGTGGAGCTCGGCGGATACATCCTGCAGCCGGTCCGGGAGGGGTCGAGCGGCCGGGTGGCGACCGTGGCTGATCCGGAGGGTGCGGTGTTCACAATCGTACGGACGGCCGCTCGCTGAGCCGCCGGCTGCGAGGGCGGGTCAGTCGGCCCGGACCCGTTCGACATGCCGATGGGCGGGGCCGACCAGCCGGGCGTGCAACTCGTCGAAGAGCTCGGACGCCTCGGTTCCGCTCCACTCGGCCGGTAGCAGTTCACGCGCGACACCGGGGTCGAGGTAGACGAGCCGGCGCCAGTCGGTGAGGACCCTGATGTACGTCGTGAACGCCTCGCGGTCCGTCACCGGACTTCCGCTCGCGATCCGCTGGGCCACCGGACGGTGCACCGCGAGGAATTCGACGTACAGCTGCTGCAGCCGGACGGTGTCCCACCAGGAGCGCACCTTCGCCGCAAGGTCCCCGCTCCCGTCCGTGCCCCTGCCCACCGACAGATAGTCGGCCCGGAAGAGGTCGGCGTAAGAGCGCAGCCCGTGCCGGGCCAGCATGTCCTCCGCCTCGTCGTGCACGTGTCCCGGTGCGATCCACACCCCGGCGGACACGGAACCGAAACCGAGCCGGGTGAGCTGGGTGCGCAGGGTATGCCGTTTGGCGCGTTCGGACTCGGGCACCGAGAAGACGACCAGCACCCAGCCCTCATCCACGGTGGCCCGCCGGGCCGCGAAAATCCGCGGATCGCCGTCGCGCAGAATCCGCTCGGTCTCGGGTGAGATCCGGTATCCGGCAGCTCCGGAGACCGACTCGGCTTCGAGCAGTCCGGCGCGCTTCAGCCGGGAGACCGAGGACCGTACGGTCGGCCCCTCGACGCCGAGGTCGGCGAGCAGCTGGATCAGCGAGGCCACGGACATCCAGCCTTCGGTGTCGCGCGCGTACAGCCCGTAGACCGTCACGATCAGCTGCCTCGGCTGCACCTTGCCCAACGGGCCCGATTCGGAATCGGCCTCTTTTCCGCTCACCGTGTTCACAGCGTCATCCTAAGCATCCGCACCCGACACCCGAGGGGACGGTTCAGGCAGAGGTGACGGGCAGCACGTCGGGCGAGAGCGCGGCCGCGCGGGCGCTCGCACTGGTCGTCCTGCGCTGGTGGTGACGTCGGCACAGCACCTCGTAACCGACCTCGCCCGCCTGCTGGTTGACGTCTCCCACGACCACCTGGGCACCTTCGACGACCATCTCGCCGCCCACCGTGCGGGCATTGTGCGTAGCACGCGCCCCGCACCAGCACATCGCCTCCACCTGCAACGTCTCAACGGGGTCCGCCAGCTCGATCAGCCGCCGCGAGCCAGGGAAGAGCTTCGTGCGGAAGTCGGTGGTGATCCCGAAGGAAAGGACATCCAGGCCCAAGTCATCCACGACTCGCGCCAATTGATCGATCTGCACCGGCTCCAGGAACTGCGCCTCGTCCACGATCGAGTAGTCGACCTTGCCTCCCTGCGACACCCGGTCGACGACATAGGCATACAGATTCACGCCCGACACCGCCTCGACCGCGTCGGTCACCAGCCCGAGCCGTGAAGAGAGCTTCCCCTCCCCCACACGGTCGTCCCGAGCGAAGTTCAGACCCTGCAGCCCCCTCGCCGACCGGTTGTGCGCAATCTGTAGCGCCAGAGTCCTTTTACCTGACTATCCGCCACATGGGCAGGGTCGCCCCCATGACACTGCGCGTCCTGGGTTCACTCCGCCTCTCCGTCGGCACAGACGACTCCACGGCGTTGGCCTGGTACATGGATGCTTCTCGTGAGCGGCAGAAGTTACTTGTGCGGCGCGGGCCCCGTTGTGGAGCGGATCACCAGTTCGGGGTCGAAGAAGAGTTCTCCCGTCGGTACTTCGCGGTTGCTGACGAGCGACAGGACGCTGCGGCCGACTTCGAGGGCGAGCCGGTCGGCCGGCTGCCTCACGGTGGTCAGGGGCGGATCGACAAACTCCGTGATCATGGAGCCGTCGTAGCCCACGACGGAGACATCACCAGGGACCGAGAATCCCTGTCGGCGGATGCCGCGGATCGCGCCGAGGGCCATGTAGTCGCTGGCTGCGACGATGGCGGTGGCACCGAGCTGTAGCAGGGTATGCGCGGCGGCCTGACCGCCTTCGACGGTGTAGGACTGCCTTATCACCCAGCGTTCGGCGTCCTGGCTGCCCCGTTTGGCCATGGCGTCGAGGAAGCCCTGCACACGCCGGTCGGCCGGGTGGTTGCCGGCTGGCCCGGATGCCATGCCGATGGCGCGGTGACCGAGACGGTAGAGATGGTCCACGGCCAGTTCGGCTGCCAACGCGTCGTCGGTGGAGAAGACGGGCGCGGGAACGTTGTCGGCGAACCCCCCGTTGACACCGATGTACGGGATGCGTCGGGAGCGGAGCATCTCGTACGTTTCGGTGTCGGCACCCTCCACGGTGTTGGACGAGGACAGGAACACTACGGCCGCGATGCCCTTGTCGATGATCGAGGCGATGAACTCCCGTTCCTGGACCCCTCCGGGAAACGCCGGGCACAACACGGCCTTGAGTCCGTGTGGTGCCAGTGCCGCCTCGATGCGTTCGGCGACGTCGGCGAAGAAGGGGTTGGAGACGTGCTCGGTGATCACCGTGACCAGTTGACCCTCCACGGGCCTTTCGTAGCCGAGTTCTGCCATGGCCTTTTCGACGGCGTCCCTGGTCTTCGTCGCCACTCCTTGACGCCGGTTGATGACCCGACTGACGGTGGCTTCGCTCACACCCGCCCGGGCAGCGATCTCAACGATGCCGACCTTCATTCGTCCCCTTTTCGCTGGCAGGGTCATGCGGTTTTCCTGATCAAGGCCAGCCCCATGTTCGGCACTGGCAGATTGTGCAGGCCGGGGGTGAGCGTGATCCGGGTCTGCTCGATGATACGGCCGGAGGGATCACGGATCTCGGCCTCCACCTGCGCTCCCTCGTCCTGGACCTCCAGCACCAGTCGGTTCTCGGCAGTCGCGTTGATCAGGACCGTCTCGCGATGGACCGCAGGCTGCACTGGTACGGTCCGGTCGCTGAACACGGACACCACGTTCACCCCGTCTGCTCCGGCCTGCACCAGGGTGTAGAGGTCGTCAGGGCGGCCGGGCTCGACCGTTCCGTCGAGCAGTTGGGGGCGCAGGCGGCGCCACTGGGCCAGCCAGAAGCGGACCGCTTCGGCGTGGTCCTCGGGGAGTGCGTCGAGGCGCACGGAGACCTGCGGAACGGAGTGAAGTGCCCCGATGAGCTGCCGTGCGGCGGTCGCCGCGGGGGCCGTGGTGTCCCACAGCAAGGGGTCGGAGTGGACGACACCGCCAACGGCCAGCAGCGCGGTGTCGATCGTGCGGACGCGGTTAGCCGTGGAGTCGGCCGGGCAGTCGAAGGATCTGAGCATGTTGCCGAACGCGGCCATGCCCGGACCGACGTAGGGTTGACGCAGTTCCAGTAGCAGATCGGACCGCTCGGCGAGCAACGCGGTGCGCAGTTCGGTGAGCAGGAGTGTGAGTGCCTGCCCGACGTCGCCCCTGCCGTCGCCTGCGTAGGCCATGGCTTCGTCGAGGAAGTCGACCTTGAGTCCGTCGAGACCGTAGTCGCGCACCAGACGCACGCACAGGCGAACGACGTGGGATCGGACTTCGGGGCTGCGGGGGTCGAGGACGTGAGCACCGGGAACCTTGGCGAGGGCCGGGGCGTAGGAAGCCCACTGCTCGTAGCAGTCGGTCCGGGGGCCCAGGAGCAGAGGCGCGACCCAGACCATGTAGCGCAGTCCGAGTTGGCGTACGCGGGCGACGTGAGTGGCGAAGCCGGGGAATTTGTCGGGGTCGGGGAGCCAGTCCCCCACACCGGCGTATCCGCGGCCGCTGCCGAAGCGCTGCCAGCCGTCGTCCAGGATGAGCGTGCCGAAGCCCATGTCCGCGGCGAGTGCGGCCTGCTGCTCGACGGCTGGCGCATCGACCTGCTGGTTGAAGGCGTACCAGGTGCAGTACAGAGGCAGTCGGGCCGCTTCGGGAACCGGCATGGCAGCCGGGGTCTGCTTTTCGTACCAGCCGCGCAGCAGGCGCATGGCCCAGGCAACTGACGGGCTGCGTGGTGCGAAGAGGATGCGGTGCGGTGCGGTGGAAGGCGGCAGTTCGAGGTGGACGACGTGGGTGTCGTTCTCCTCGGACACTCCGAAGCGCAGGGCGACCTCGGGGACGGGGTCGGCTGCGGCGAAAGCGAGCAGTGTGGCGCCCGAGTAGTCGTAGAGGCAGCCGGCGGCGAGGCCGTCGATGAGGCTGACCCTGGACCTGCCTTCCCAGTCGGCGACCAGGGTCCGGCTCCAGCCTGCCTTCGGGTGCCAGTAGCCGGCCGTATCGCCAAGCGGGGCGGCGAGCCGGATCTCCACCGGTGAGCCGGGGGCTTCGACATGCAGCATTCTCAGGCCGCCGGGCACTTCGGACAGTGTCCAGGCGGGGTCGGCGCCCGGGGCCAGGACAGCGATCTCCACGGTGTCGAGCAGTGGCTCGAAGGTGGCGGGTGCCAGTTCCGCAGTGGTGACGGCCTCGGTGGACAGGATGCTCACGATCACTCCTTGACAGCGCCGGCGAGCAGGCCGGAGACGAAGTGGCGTTGAAGGGCGAGGAAGACGATGATCATGGGAATGGCGGCGACGGCCGTTCCGGTGAGGATGGCCCCGTAGTCGGTGTCGTCGACACCCTGCAGCGAGGCGAGTGCGACGGGAATGGTGAGGGAGGCATCGTCGCGCAGCACGATCAGGGGCCAGATGAAGTCGTTCCACTGGTAGAGGAACAGGAAGATGCCCAGTGCTGCCAGGGCGGGCCTCATCGGCGGCAGGACGACCCGCAGGAACAGACGCAGTTCGCCGCAGCCGTCCATGCGGCCGGAGTCGAGCAGCTCGTCGGGCAGCGCAGCCATCGACTGGCGCATGAGGAAGATGCCGAACGGCAGCGCCAGATTGGGCATGATCACGGCCTGATACGTGTTGAGCCAGTGCAGCTCGGCCATCATCTTGAACAGGGGAACCAGTGTGACCTGGGTCGGGATGACCAGCCCCAGCATCAGCATGCCGAAGAGCGCATCACGGCCCTTGAAGCGGTACTTGGTGAAGGCGTAGCCGGCCAGCGTGCAGACGGCTCCTGCACAGACTGTGTAAATGACCGCGATGAGGAGAGAGTTGAGCACGACCTGCCCGAAGGATGCGGTCTCCTGCAGGCTGGAGAGGTTCTTGCCGAGGTCCCCGCCGGGAAGCAGTGGCGGCGTGGAGTCGAAGATCTCGTCAGTGCTGTGGGTGCTGGCGATGACGAGCCAGTAGAAGGGAAGGAGTACGGCGGCGAGCACGATGGCCAGCCCCGAGGTCAGCAGGATGCCGCGGCCTGGGCGGTGCAGGCCGGTGCGTGGTGCGCGGACGGCGCCACGTGCGGGGGTCGTCATGATTTGTCTCCCAGGACCCGGAACTGGATCAGGCCGAGGACTCCGATCAGCACCGCAAGGACGTAGGCGATGGCCGACGCGTAGCCGAAGTCGAAGTACGTGAAGGCGTTCTGGTACAGGTACACGCCGATGGTCAGCGTCGCGTTGTCGGGGCCGCCGCGAGTGAGGATGTACGGCTCGTCGAAGATCTGCAGGGTGCCGATGGTGGAGAGCACCGTGGCGAGGAGGATCGCCGGACGCAGTCCCGGAAGCGTCACGTGACGGAAGGACTGCCAGGCTCCGGCCCCGTCGACCGAGGCGGCGTCGTACAGCTCCTTGGGAATGGTCTGCAGACGGGCCAGCAGAATCACCGCGTTGTAACCGGTGTAGTGCCAGGTCAGTGCCAGACCGAGGGAGATCTTTGCCCACAGCGGATCAGTCAGCCACGGCACTTCGCCGATTCCGACGAGCGAGAGCAACCAGTTGACCAGCCCGTACTTCTCGTTGAGCAGGACGGAGAAGATGACACCGTACGCCACGAGGCCGGTGACCATCGGCATGAAGAATCCGAGCCGGAACACCGAACGCGCCCGCAGGAAAGCCGAGTTGAACGCGACGGCCAGGCCAGTGGCAAGCGCCAGCATGATCGGCACCTGGACCACCAGGATGACTGCCGTGTTCTTCAGTGCCGTCCAGAACAGCGGGTCGTCCAGCAGCCGCTTGTAGTTGTCCGCTCCGACGAAGGTGTCGACGCCGTCGACCGTCTTGTGGAGGCTGAGAACGAACGACCAGCCGATCGGGTAGAGCTTGAAGGCGGCGAACAGCAGCACGGCGGGCAGGACGAAGGCGTACGGCGCGAGACGGCGGGCGCTCAAGCGCGGTGGTCGGGAGTCGCGCACACCCCCCGATCGCACCGTACGGGTCGGGGAAGTGACAACGCTCATCGGGCGACCTTGCGTCCGGTCTGGGAAGCGAGCTGGTCCGCCGCCGCATGCAGCACCTTGGCCGGGTCGGCGCCCTTGAGCAGCACCTTCGTCTGGGCGTCGGTGACCACCTTGAGCGCTCGGGCGTAGTCGGAGGTGTAGTTGAACGCCGGCGAGGGCGCCTTGAGGGCACCGAAGAAAATCTCACCCTTCTTCTGACCGCCGAAGAACTTCGACGGCTCGCGGAAGACCGGATCGTCGTACGCCTTCAACAGGGCCGGGGCGATCCCCTTGCCCCGGTAGATCTTGACCTGCGACTCGGGCCGCGTCAGCGCGAACTCCACAAAGTTCCAGGCCGCGGCCTGGTGCTTGCTGGTACCGGCAACGGCCAAGTGCGTGGAGTTCACGGTGGCGGCGGTGGTCCCACCGCGGCGTACGGACGGGGGCAGACGCACACCCCACTTGCCCGCCTGGTCGGGGACCGTCTCCTCGATGATGCCGCCGAACCAGGTCGGCCACGGCAGGACCGCCGCCGTTCCCTTTTTGATCGAGCTGATCAGCGCGTTCCAGCCGCCGGAGATGTCGCTGACGAGCCCGGCGTCGTTCATCTTTTTGATGAGCGACATGGCACGCACGGCCTCGGCGGAATCGAGGGTGATGTCGCCGTCGGTGTTGAAATAGAAGCCGCCCTGGAGCTGGAGCAGCAGCTGGAAGAAGTTCGCCGAGTCCGGCTGTGAGGCGGGCTTGTCGATCCCCAGAAGGTACTTGCCCGTCTTCTTCTTGATCTTCTTGCCGGCGTCGATCGCGTCGTCCCAGGTGTCGAGCGCTTCGACATTGACACCGGCCTCCTCGAAGACATCGGCGCGGTAGTAGAACCCGGCCGAGTTCGCCTCCCACGGAAGCGCGTTCACCCGCTCGCCCTTGGGCGAGACCGTCTCCCACAGGCCCTTCGCGAAGGCGTCCTCGTACTTGTGGGCTCCCAGCTTGCCGAGATCGGCAAGCTGGCCCGGGAAGCGGTCCACGTATCCGGGCAGGTAGTCGACGCCTATGTGCAGTACGTCCGCAAGGCCCGCCCCTCCGGCTGCCATGCCCGTGGTGATCTTGTCCCAGATCGCCGGGTTCCCGATGTCCTGCACGGTCACCTTGATGTCCGGGTACTTCTTGTTGAACGCCGGAACCAGCGCTCGCAACTCCGCCGCCGGGCCCTGCCAGCTCCACACCGTGATTGAGCCCTTGGTGGCGTCACCGACACCGCCGCCCTGAGCGCCCGCGCTGCCGGTGCCGGAGCAGGCGGTCAGGCCGCCGAGGCCCGCTCCTGCGGCAAGTACGCCGCCCACTCCAAGAACTCTGCGACGACTCATGTCCATGAGATGACCACCTCTACATGCGGCTCGGACATCGACCGAACGTCGGGTCGACTGGAGGGAAGTTAGCAACCAGCCAATCCAACTTGCAATGGTTGATTGAAAATTTTCTGATCGATTTCGCATCGCAAGTCTGCAGGACTATTGCAACCCGTCGCGTGCCGCTGCTAGCTTTCGGCCACTCATTCGAGCCCCGCACTGGAGTACGCCATGAGGCATCGCCGTCCTGCCCGCCTGGCAGTCGTAGCCACACTCGCCACACTCGCCCCGCTCACACCACTGACCCTGGGCAGTCCGGCCATCGCAGCCACCTCAGCGCTGACCCTCAGCAATCTCGGATTCGAGGACGGCACCACGGGCTGGACGTTCACTTCCGGCACCGGAGTCGCCACCAACGCACCGCACGGTGGCTCAAAGCTCGCGTACCTGGATGCCGGAAGCGGTAACAAGGTGGCGCAGACCACCACGGCGTCCGGTGACGGTACATACGACTTCTCCGCCTGGATCGCCACCGGCGGCACGGGGGGAAGGTTCGTCGCCCGGGTGAACGGCGCGCAGGCCGGTGCGGTGGATCTGCCCAGCCGGTCCGGCTACGCCCGGTACACGATCAGCCGGGTGTCTCTGAAGAACGGCGACAACCTGGAGCTCGCCTTCGAATCCGGCAGCAATTGGATCAACGCCGACGACGTCATGGTCTCCCCCGCGGCCCCGGTCGACCCGGAGATTTCGTCTTCCGATCCGAAGATCGTCGAGATGTTCAACTGGTCGAAGCGCAAGGCCAACAGCTGGGTCCAGATGCCCGGCGCGACCGGTCCGCTGAATGTCGACGAGAACCACCTGTCCGGCACCGGAACCGGGACCTACGGCCCGTCCTACTGGGCCGGGTATGCGCATCGCAGCGCCTACTACTCACGCGATATGGCCCACCAACTCGCCGGTGCCTCCATCCTCGGACTGAACGACGCGAACAAGGCCATGCTGCGCGCCTTCGCCGGCTCCGCGACGCCCGAGCACAAGTACTACCCCGTATGGGCCATCAACTTCGACAACAAGACATACCTCTCGATCGACTACCGGAGCCCAAGCTCCTTCGTCCGAGAGGTCCCGGCCACGTTCGAGCTGGTGGAGAAGGCCAAGCACGCCTACCGCTGGAGTGGCGACAGCGCCTACGTCAACGACGGCACGCTCTGGGACTTCTACAAGCACGCGACCAAGGACTTCGTCGAACTCCACGACGCCCACAAGCCGAACGGCGTCGCCGAAGGCACCGGCAACGGCATCTTCGCGGGCGCCGCCAGCTACAACGAGGTCGGAGAGGAGCACCTGGCCGAGTCCGGGGACTCCATCGGATCCCAGTACCAGGCCTACCGGGCGATGTCCGACCTGGCCGCCGCCAAGGGCGACAGCACCCTGTCCAAGAAGTTCCGGCAGAAAGCCGACAGCCTCAAGGCGTACTTCAACGACACCTGGAGCGGCTCCGGCTCAGGGGCCGACATGGTCCGCGGATACACCACCGACGGCAAGGCGCTCACCGGCTGGGGCAAGGAGAACAGCTGGTTCATGCCCATGAAACAGATCATGAATCCGGGGGCGCGCGCCGACGCCTACCTGGACTACGTCGACGAGCAGGCGAGCGGCAGCGGCAAGCCGTCCAACGTCGAGGCGATCAGCTACCTGCCGGACACCTTCTTCGCCTACGAGCACAACGACACGGCCTGGAAGTGGATGCAGTACGTCTACGACAAGCGAAACGACCAGCACCCGGCGTCCAGCCAAGGCCCCAACGGCGACTATCCCGAAGTCTCCTACACCCTGCTGAGCCAGACCGTCGAGGGCCTCATGGGCGTGCAGCCCAACGCCCCGGGGCGCGCCCTGAGCACCCAGTCCCGCATGCCCGCCGGAATGGGCTGGCTGCAGATCAAGGACATCAAGATCGGCGGCAACACCTTCACCCTGCGTCATGACGGTGCCACCAAGTCGACCCTGACCAACACCTCGGGTTCCGCCCGCTACACGTGGGAGGCCCGCTTCCCCGGCAGCCACTCGACAGTCAAGGTCAACGGCGTCTCCCGAGCAGTCAAGACGAAGACTGTCAACGGAAAGACCTGCACCTACGTCAAGGTGTCCGTCGCGCCCCGACAGAAGGTCACCGTGGAAGTCTCGTAGCCAGGCTTCCGCGCGGCAGTCCGCTCGGCCGGGCTTCGATCACGACCGGCCGAACGGACGCTACCAGCGAACTCACCGACAGCGACCTGACCGATGAGAAGCTGCAGGGGATCAGCCTGATCCTGCCGGCGGCCGGGTTCAACACCACCGCGAGCATGCTGCCCCTCGGCGCCTTCGCGCTGCTGCAGAACCCGGCGCAACTGGCCGCACTGCGCACCGACCCCGCGCCCACCGACCAGGCCGTGAAAGAGCTGCTGCGGTATCTGAGCGTCGCCAAGACGTTCAGTAGTTCTGAGAGATCGGGCTCCCACCGGACTGCGTCCGCGGGCAGCAACCAACATCACAAAATCAAGGTCAGCCGCTCACAGACGATGGATATGGATTGCAGGGGTTGTGAGCTGCTGTCGGTTTGCTGAGCTGAAGTGCGTTGTAGTGAGCAGGAGTGAGTCCTGTCGGCGGGTTCACCGAGTGGGAACGGAAGTTCTGGGGCCGAATGGGTGACCTTGGCGTCTGCTGCTCGTTGGGCAGGTGGCAGGTTTCCAGTCTTGGGAGAGGGGGTGTTGTGGTGGGTGGTGTGCGGGAGTTGGCGGCACCGTTCGTGGTGCCCGGGCCTTGCGGGGTGGCGATCCGGGACCGTCTCAAGCACCTCACGCCCCAGGACGAGATAGCCCTGCGTGCGGTCGGTGAGCATCAGGGCCGTCTGGCTTCCCGTGATCTCAGGGCCCGTTGTGCGGATGGTCTGGAGCACAGCGCGGACACCTGGGCATCGCGCAAGCGGGACCTGACGCCGCTGTCGTCGTCGCGGATCGCCGGTGCGATCACCAAAGCCACACACGATCAGTGGGCACTGGCGCGCCGTTGCCAGGCGGCGCACATCCGGATTCTGGAAGCCGGGATCAGGACGCTGCGGCACCGCCTGTCCCTCCCCATCGGCGCGAGGGGAACGAAGCGGGCAGCCGGTGGCTACCGCTCCCGGGGCGAGTGGTTCCACAAGTCCCGCCGCCTCGCGGCGCTGGAAGCCCGGCACGCCGCCGCCGTTCGTGACCGGCAGGCCGGACGCGTCCAGGTCGTGCGGGGCGGCAAACGTCTCCTCAACACCCGCCACCACCTCACCCAGGCCCGGCTGACCGAAGAGCAGTGGCGAGAACGCTGGGAAGCGGAACGCTGGTTCATCGCCGCCGACGGCGAGTCCGGGAAACGGTTCGGGAACGAGACCATCCGCGTCACCCCGGACGGCGAGGTCAGCATCAAACTGCCCGCCCCGCTCGCACACCTGGCCAACGCCAAGCACGGCCGATACACCCTCACCTCCACCGCGGCGTTCGCGCACCGGGGTCAGGAATGGGCCGACCGCATCACCGCGAACCGGGCCGTCGCCTACCGCATCCACCTCGACACCGACCGTTGCCGCTGGTACCTCACCGCGTCCTGGCAACGCCCCGTCGTCCAGACCATCCCGCTGGAGACCGCCCGCGCCCGGGGCATGATCGGCGTCGACACCAACGCCGACCACTTCGCCGCCTACCACCTCGACCCACACGGCAACCCCATCGGCGAGCCCCGACGGTTCTTCTACGACCTGTCCGGCACCACCACGCACCGCGACGCCCAGATCCGCCACGCACTGACCCGCCTGATCAACTGGGCCAAACAGGCCGGTGTCGCCGCGATCGCCATCGAAGACCTCGACTTCACCACCGAGAAGACCCGCGAGAAACACGGCCGCAAGAAGAGGTTCCGGCAGCTGATCTCCGGTATTCCGACCGGCAGACTCAAGGCCCGGCTGGTCTCCATGGCCGCCGAACAGGGCCTGAGCATTGTCGCGGTCGACCCCGCCTACACCTCCCTGTGGGGTGCCCAGCACTGGCAGAAACCGCTGGCCACCCCCAAGCGAAAGATGTCCCGTCACGATGCCGCCGGCATCGCGATCGGACGACGCGCCCTCGGACACCCGATCCGGCGTCGGACGGCACCGCCCCCACACGACCGGAGCGATCGTGCGGAGCATCGGACCGCCCAGGCCAGGCCAGGCACCCGAGGACGTGACGGAACCCGCCCACCCACAACGGACCACGCCCCCAGAGACGTGCCGCCGAACGGGACGCGAAAGCGGGAACCCAGCGCATCCAACACCGTTTGGGATGCGCCCAGTACACATCGGTGGGTCCAGGACTCGCTCATGCACACTGGCTAGGAACGGTCTTTGCAGACCAGATCCACGACGTGCAGGAAGCCACGCCCCGGGGCAGCAGCGGACGCAGTCCCAGCGGGCCGGTGAGCAAAGTCGGCCCGCACGACCGCCGGACAACCTCACGGAGCACGGTACGTCCCCACGGGGACCCGACGGAATCCTGAGCCGGGCGACTGAAGTCCCTTGGCGTGGCTCCGTGTTCGGAGCGGGCCGGGAAGGCGGAGTGGGAAGGGCGACGACGGGGGCAGGCGTAAATGGCGAGGCAGATGGACTCCGGTGAGCCGCACATCACCAACACCGCGGTCGATTGCACAGCCGAGTATCTGATCCAGATCGGGATTCTCGAAGGTGATCTCAATCTGACCCTGCGCGTGGAGCCCCCGCCGCCCGATGACAACGCTCCGCTGGTCACGGCCGAGCGGAGGCTCGCACGCAGCCTCCTGCACCGGTGGCGGGCCGAGGCCGACGCCTGGGGCATGACCGATCCCGAGCCACTGCCCGTGCGCTGGACACCCAGCCGACGAGTGGCGTCCGCCGGGGAGTACGTGCCCGCGGGCTCCGGGACCGACACCATCGCCGGGACCTTCCTCAGGCTCCGGCCGCGGCGGCGGCTGGTCGTGCTGGGCACCGCTGGATCCGGCAAGACCGTGCTGTCCATCCTGCTCACCCTCGAACTCCTCGCCCGGCGGCTCACACAGGGCGAGGACGACGTGCCGGTCCCGCTCGTGCTGTCGCTGGAGTCCTGGGACACCCGGCGGCAGTCGCTCACCGATTGGCTGCGTTGCTCACGTCGCCCGCGCCGGTCCGCGTGCCCTCCAGTGCCTCGGCCTCCCGACGCCAGGCCGCGAGCGCCTCGGCAAAGGCGGGGTCCTGCCGGGCGCGGAGAGCCAGCGCCTCGGCCAACGCCGTGGCACGCTCCGTACTGTCAGCCGCCTCGGCGAGGGCCGTCAACTCGCCCTCGCCGTACGGCTCTCCGTCCGACGGCCGCCGTCTGACCAGGTTTCGCAGGGATGTCCAAATCTGCTCCCCCGCCGCGCCCGCGGTGCCTCCCGCAAGGGCCATGAGCAGTTCAGGTGCAATCGGGTCCACGACGTCCTCCACCGATTCCAACGCACAGGTTGTGGGTCGAGCGTAGGGCACAGTGGGCCCGCAGAGGCCCGAAACCGAAGGAGGAATCTCGCCGTCAAGCGGATGTGACCGGCAGGACGTCGGGGGACAGCGCGCCCGCGCGGGCTGAAGCAGCAGTCATCCGCCGGAGGTGGTGGCGGCGGCACAGAACCTCGTAACCGATCTCCTCCGCCGGGCGGTTGACGTCACCGACGACCACCTGAGCGCCCTCGACCACCATCTCCCCACCCACCGTACGGGCATTGTGTGTTGCTCGGGCGCCGCACCAACACATGGCCTCCACCTGGAGGGCCTCGATCCGGTCGGCCAGCTCGATCAGCCGCTGCGAGCCAGGAAAGAGCTTGGTTCGGAAGTCGGTGGTGATGCCGAAGGCGAAGACGTCGAGCTCGAGGTCGTCCACGACCCGCGCCAGCTGGTCGATCTGCTCTGGCGCGAGGAACTGCGCCTCGTCGACGATCACATAGTCGACCTTGCCACCCTTGGACAACTGATCGACCAAATACCCGTACATGTCCATACCCTCGGTGACCTCGACAGCCTCCGTGACCAAGCCCAGTCGCGAGGAGAGCTTCCCCTCGCCCGCCCGGTCATCCCGCGTGAAGATCACGCCTTGAAGCCCCCGGGCCGAGCGGTTATGTCCGATCTGGAGCGCCAAAGTACTCTTCCCGCAATCCATGGTTCCGGAGAAGAACACAAGCTCGGGCATGAGGGGCTGAGCACCTTTCGGGCGGGGCGAAGCGGGGCAGGGGAAATGGTGGCGGGGAACGCTGGAGAGGGAGAACGCGCCTACGAGCGTACTTCGAGCAGCGGGACGAGCTGCTCGACGGGGGTCATCGAGCCATGCATGCCGACCATCGCGGACTCGTGCGGCTCATTGACCGAAGCGGTGATCACCACGTCGTCGCGGGCCGCCGCGACGACATCGCCGATCCTGCCGTGGACACGTTCGTCGATCTTCGGTCCGAACCAGCCGGCCGCGATCGCCTCGTCCCGGCTCGCCACCCAGAACTGCTCGCCGAGCACTTCCCGCCAGACGGTCAGCACATCGCTCGCGGCCCCCGGGACGGCGTACACATGACGGGCCCGGCCCTCGCCGCCGAGCAGGGCGACGCCCGCGCGCAGCTCCCAGTCCTCGTCGAAGTCGATCCGGGACTGCTCGTCGAAGGGGATGTCGATCATGCCGTGGTCGGCGGTGATGTACAGCGCCGAGCGGGGCGGGAGCTGTTCGGCCAGCCGCCGGGCCAGGCCGTCCACGTACATCAGCTGTCCGCGCCAGGCGTCGGAGTCGACGCCGAAGCGATGGCCCTTGCCGTCGACCTCGCTGTAGTACGTGTAGACGAGCGACCGGTCACCTGCGGCGAGCCGTTCGGCGGCGACGTCCATCCGCTCCTCGCCGGACAGCCGGCCGAGGAACGAGCCCCCGCTGAGCGCGATCTTGGTGAGCGGAGTCTGCTCGAAGGCGGGGGCGGAGACCTGGGCGGTGCGCACACCGGCGGCGTCGGCGAGCTTGAAGACGGTGGGGTACGGCTGCCAGGCCTTCGGCGAGGTCCACGGCTGCCAGCGAAGCTGGTTCATCAGCTCGCCGGTCTCCGGATTGCGCGCGGTGTAGCCGGGAAGGCCGTGCTCCCCCGGCGGAAGTCCGGTACCGACCGAGGCCAGTGAGGTCGCGGTGGTGGCCGGGAAGCCCGCCGTGATCGGACGGCCGGTGCCGCCGCGCGAGGTGGGCAGCAGGGAGTGAAGAAATGGCGCCTCGTCCGGGTGGGCCTTGATCTGCTCCCAGCCGAGACCGTCTATCAGGAACACGCAGTTCCGGTCGGCAGGGGTGAGTTCGGGGATCACGGCGGTGAAGCCGGGTACGCCCTGCCCGGCGGCGAGCGTGGGCAGCAGATCGGAGAGCGAGCCGCTGCCGTACTCCGGGACGGGGGCGGTGTCGACGGGGAGCAGAACGGGGTCCTGCCAGGCCGGCTGGGCCATCAGCGGCCGGTCGCCGCGGTCGCGGCCGTGGCCTCGGAGAGCGCCTGGGCGAAGGCGAGGGTCTGGCGCACGGTGTCCGGGCCGTCACCGGCCTCGCTGACCCTCAGGCTCAGATCGTCGGCGGTGGAGCTGCCGGTGTAACCGTGGTCGGCCTCGCAGTTGGGGTCGCCGCAGGCGGCCGGCTCCAGGTCGATCCGGGAGACGGCGCCCCATCCGATGGTGAGGACGACCTCACGGGGCAGCGTGCCCGGAACGTACTTCTCGGGGTTGGCCACGACACGGCTGACCACGACCGACGAGATCCGGTCGAGCTTGACCGACTCGGTGGAGGTGGTGGCGTACGGCGTCGGGGAACTGGTGTCCGCGTTCTGCTCGTCGGTGTGGCTGACGATGAAACGGTTGTCCGTCAGGACCAGGACCGTAACGTGGCGGCGCACCTCGTTGGAGTCGAAGGTGGTCTCCTGGTGCACCAGGTACGAAGCGACCGGCTCACCGCCCACGGCGGCCTCCACCGCCTCGGCCACGAGGGCCGGGTAGTAGCCGCTGCGCTCGATCGCCGCGCGCAGCCCCTGGGTCGTCGTACCGGTCTTTGCCATGAGGACCATCCTACGGGGGATGGACGACTGCCGGGGACGTTGTGCGGCAGGGCGGACCGGGGCCCCAGCGGTGAAGGGACCCGGTTTGGCGCCCGTACGGCGATCGGGGACGAAACGGTGCGCCGCCGGTCAGTAGTTGGGGAGGCGGCGGGGGCCGAGGTCGGTGCGGGGCGGGGGCGGCGAGAGCCGGACGCTCGCGCCGAGGACGGTCAGGCCCTGGGCGGCGACCACGACCGGTTCCAGGGCGATGGAGACCACCTCGGGATGGTCGTCGACCAGCCGGGACACCCGCAGCAGCAGCTCTTCCAGCGTTGCGGTGTCCACAGGCGCCGCGCCACGCCAGCCGAACAGCACCGGCGCCGCCCGGATGGACCGGACCAGCTCGGCGGCGTCGCGGTCGGTGGCCGGAACGAGGCGGTGGGCGGTGTCGCCGAGGAGTTCGGAGGGCGCGCCCGCGAGCCCGAAGGAGAGGACGGCACCCGCCGCCGGGTCGATCGTGGCTCTTACGACGGTGTCGACGCCGCGCGGCGCCATGGCCTGGACGACGGGCTGGAGCTCGGCGGGCTTGCCGAGCAGTTCGGTCAGTTCGCCGTACGCCCGGCGCAACGCGCTCTCGTTGGCGACGTCCAGCCGGACACCGCCGAGATCGGCACGGTGACGCAGATGGGGCGCGGTGGTCTTGAGCGCCACGGGATAGCCGAGCTGTGCCGCCGCGGCGACAGCGGCTTCCGGGTCGGGGGCCGCAAGCGTCGGCCGTACGGTGATGCCGTAGCGGCCCAGGAGTTCGCGCGCCTCTTCGTGTGCGAGCGGTCTGCCCCGCGGGTCGGGGTCGGGGCCGAGGAGGGTGTCGATCAGGTCGGCGGCACCCGGCTCGTCGATGGTGTCGTCGAGGAACTCGGGCACCTTGCCGGGCACGGCGGCCTGCCGTCGCCACTGCGCGTACCTCACCGCTTCGGCCAGGGCACGCACGGCCCGTTCGGCGGCGGGGTAGGCGGGAATCCGACCGATCCGGATGCCGGGGCCGCCGTCAGTGCCCGCGGCGGCCCCGGCGCCGTCGTCGCTGCCCGCATCGGTAGCGGCGCCGGCTGTGCCGCTGCCGGTTCCGGGTGCTGAGGGGGTATACGCGGGGGCGGCTCCGGCGCGAGGGGGTGTCGCGGCTGCGGAGGACTGTGGCGAAGGCCGCGGCGGTGCGACCGTGCTGGTGGCCGCGGCGAGGGCCTCCGCCAGGCCGCCGATCTCCACATGGACGACGGCCACCGGCTTGGCGGGACCGGCCGCGGCGGCCGCGTGCAGCGCGGTCGCCAGCACCTCGCCGTCGCCCGATTCCGCCTCGCCGTTCTCGCCCACCCACGGGATCGCCGTCACGACCACCGAGTCGCAGCCCTCGTCGGCGAGGGCCTCGGCCAGGGCATCCCGGAAGTCCTGCGGGGTGGCGGCGGTGGTGAGGTCGCGGGGCGGGCGCGGGCGCAGCCCCTCGGCCAGACAGGCGTCGTACGTGAGCAGGCCGAGCGATTCGGAGTTGCCGAGGATCGCAACCCGCGGGCCCGCCGGGAGCGGCTGATCGGCGAGGAGGAGACCCGCGTCGACCATCTCCGTAACGGTGTCGACGCGGATCACGCCCGCCTGCCGCATGAGCGCGGAGACCGTCGCGTCCGGGATCCGGCTGACCGGCACCGCATGGCCGGGCGGGGTGGAGCCGCTGTGCCGGGCGCCCTTCACCACGACCACCGGCTTCACGGCCGCGGTGCGCCGCGCAAGACGGGTGAACTTGCGGGGATTGCCGAGCGATTCGAGGTACAGCAGGGCGACGTCGGTGTCCGGGTCCTCGTACCAGTACTGCAGGAAGTCGTTGCCCGAGATGTCGGCGCGGTTGCCGGCGGAGATGAAGGTGGACAGGCCCGCGCCGCGCCGGTAGAGCCCGGAGAGCAGCGCGATGCCGATCGCTCCGGACTGGGTGAAGAGGCCGATGCGTCCGGGGGCGGGCGGCTCGGGGGCGAGGGAGGCGTTCAGCCGGACGGCTTCGGAGTTGTTGATGACGCCGAAGGCATTCGGGCCGATGATCCGCATCCCGTACGAGCGGGCCTGGCGGACCAGTTCACGCTGCCGTTCCCTGCCTTCGGCGCCCCATTCGGCGTACCCGGCGGAGAGGACGATCAGGCCCTGGACACCGTGCTCACCGCAGTCGGCGACGGCCTCCGGAACCCGGTCGGCGGGGACGGCGACGACCGCGAGATCCACCCGTTCGTCGATCTCACCGACGGAACGGTGGGCGGGGACACCGTCGATCGTGCCCTGGTCGGCGGCGAAGGCGCGGTTCACCGCGTACGTACGGCCGGTGAAGCCGGCCCCGAGGAGGTTGCGCAGGACCGTGCGGCCGACCCCGCCGGGAGTCCGGCCCGCGCCGATGACGGCGACGGATCCGGGGGCGAGCAGCCGTTGCACGGAGCGCGCCTCGGCCCGCTGCTCACGGCCGCGCTGCACGGCGAGCGACTCTGCGGTCGGTTCGAGGTCCAGGGTGAGATGGACGGAGCCGTCCTCGAAACTGCGCTGCTGGGTGTACCCGGCGTCCCGGAACACCTTGATCATCTTGTTGTTTGCGGGCAGCACCTCGGCAGCGAAGCGGCGGATGCCGCGCTCGCGGGCGACGGCTGCAATGTGTTCGAGGAGCGCCGATGCCACGCCCCGGCCCTGATGCGCGTCCTGGACGAGGAAGGCGACCTCGGCCTCGTCGGCGGGCGCGGAAGCGGGCCTGCCCCGCTCGTCGATCCGGTCGTAGCGGACGGTCGCGATGAACTCGCCGCCGACCGTGACCGCGAGCCCCACCCGGTCGACGTAGTCGTGATGGGTGAAGCGGTGCACGTCCCTGTCGGACAGACGCGGGTACGGGGCGAAGAAGCGGTAGTACTTCGACTCGTCGGAGACCTGCTCGTAGAAGCTGACCAGCCGTTCGGCGTCGTCCGTGGTGATGGGCCTGATCCGGGCGGTTCCTCCGTCGCGGAGGACCACGTCCGCTTCCCAGTGGTCGGGGTACGCGTGATGCGGACTCTGCTCCGGCGAGGGCTGCATGCGCAAAGACTACGGCTCCGTCAGCGGTCGCGTAGGTCTTGGGGCCGGGGCAGTCTGAGGGGGCCGATCGGCGGTGGAGCACGGGTTGTGGGCGTGCCGCAGGTCGGCCGGAGCATCGCGCACCACATGAGAGACTGGTCTAGACAACCATTGATTCGTGAAGGGCAGAACCATGGCTGAGCGCCGCGTCAACGTCGGTTGGGCCGAGGGCCTGCACGCCCGCCCCGCTTCCATCTTCGTCCGTGCCGCTACGGCTTCCGGCGTCCCCGTGACGATCTCCAAGGCCGACGGCAACCCGGTGAACGCCGCCTCCATGCTCGCGGTGCTCGGTCTCGGCGCGCACGGCGGCGAGGAGATCGTGCTCGCGTCCGAGGCCGACGACTCCGAAGCCGCCCTGGACCGTCTGGCGAAGCTGGTCGCCGAAGGGCTCGACGAGCTTCCGGAGACCGTCTGAACCATTTTCTGCAAGAGAGCCGCGGCACCCTTATTGAGGGCCGCGGCTTTTTCGCTTTCCTGACTCGGGACGACCGGAGCAAATTCAGGCAGCCCAAAGAAAGCCCTCAACGAATTACGAATCTTTGTATACGGCGTAATTGTTAATTCTGAACACCCGTGGTGTTTACGGAATGTTGCGAAGTCCTCACCCGGTCGGCGCGCGAGGCGTCGGGCCGGCGGCCCGGCCGGTCGACGCGGCGCAGCCGGTGCGCGGCCGCGGCCCGTTCGGCGTGCTGGGTGGCCAGCACCCTGGCCCGTTCCGCATCACGCCGCGCCACCGCGTCCACAATGGCCCCGCGCTCGGCCCAGGAGTCCACCGGGCGGGCCGGCTGCTCGACCGTGTACATCCAGGCGATCTTGTGGCGGAGCTGGGTGAGCAGCGCGATCAGGCCGGGACTGCCGCAGGCCTGCGCCAACGTCTCGTGGAACCAGCCGCCGAGTGAGCGCAGATCCTCCCCCTCGCCCCGCCGGGCCCGCTCCTGGCCGAGCCTGACCAGACCGCGCAATACCTTGAGATGCACCTCGGTGCGGCGCTGCGCGGCGCGCGCGGCGCCCAACGGCTCCAGCAGCATCCGGACCTCCAGGAGGTCGGCGGCCTCCTGCTCGGTGGGCTCGGCGACACAGGCGCCCGCGTGCCGGCGAGTGACCACGAAGCCCTCGGACTCCAGGGTGCGCAGCGCTTCCCGTACCGGAACACGGGAGACTCCGTAACGGCGCGCCAGCAGCTCCTCGGTTAGCCGGCTTCCGCGTTCGAAGACACCGGAGACGATGTCGTCACGGATTGCCGTGCATACCGAATGCGCCGGAATACGCATGTTCGAACCTCCGCCTTAATCCCCGCGAAACGCGGCCGACCGACGCTTGTTCTGCGACTCTATTGCAATGCGGCCGCATTTCCGATGCCGGGTGGAAATTCATGAATATCTTTTGGCCACAGGACGGTTCGGGGAGCAGGTACTGCGGGCGGGCGCGCGGGCCGGACACGGCGAAGGCCCCGGCGTGCTGCCGGGGCCTTCGAAGAGGTGCTGCGGGTGGAGCGTCGGTCAGACGTTGACGCCGTGGGCGCGCAGGTACGCGACGGGGTCCATGTCGGAGCCGTACGACGGCGTGGTCCGGGCCTCGAAGTGAAGGTGCGGGCCGGTGGAGTTGCCGGTCGAGCCGGAGAGGCCGATCTGCTGGCCCGCGCCGACGCTCTGGCCGACGGAGACGCCGATCGAGGAGAGGTGGCCGTACTGCGTGTACGTGCCGTCCGTCATCCGGAGCACGATGTTGTTGCCGTACGCGCCCCCCCAGCCGGCCTCGACGACCGTGCCGGCACCGACGGCGACGACGGAGCTGCCGGACGCGGCGTGGAAGTCGATGCCCGAGTGGCTGCCGGAGGACCAGAGCGAGCCGCTGGACTTGTAGCCGGTGGTGACGTACGAACCGGCGACCGGGAGCTGGAAGTACCCCAGGCGGGTGCGCTCGGCGGACCGGGCGGCGCGGGCCTTCTCGGCGCGCGCCTCGGCCGCGCGCTTCGCGTCGGCCTTGGCCTTCGCCTCGGCCTTCTTCTTGGCCTCGGCCTTCCGCTGGGCCTCCGCCTTCGCCTTCGCCGCGACATCGGCCTGGTGCTTCTGCGCGTCGGCCTGGGCGTCGATCTGGTCGGCGAGGGCGCCCTCGATGGCGATGACCTGGTTCAGACCGGTCTCGTTGACGGAGGAGTCCGCGGCGAGGGCCGGAGAGGCCATGCCGCCTATGACGCCGGTGGTGGCCAGAGCGGCGACGCCGGCGATCTTCGCGCTGCTGCGCGTCAGTCGACTCGGGGCACGATGCTTCCCGGTGGCACGGGTGAACGCCATGAAGTGGCTGATCCTTTCCTTCCTTCTCGCCTACCGGGTTAGCTGACGGGTTCGGAGCAGGAAGGTCTCCTACGGACGCCCTGACCTCATCCGGGCTCAGGCATCCGATTCACCCCAGGGACTGCATGGGTCCCCGGCTCCCCAGGCTCGCGCCTGACGGGGACTCGGCGATGACTGCCCGGTACGTCACGGATGCGGCATACGAGTGACGGACAGCCCGGCCGACGCTAAGCGGGGTCACTTGCATTCACCAAACGGACAGCCCGTTTTGTAGCGCATCCCACAGGGCAGACAGGCAACCTTTCGACTAAAAAGAACAAAAAGGAAGACTCCGGCGAGATTTCACTCACAGGAGTCTTCCTTCTGTCCCGATATGCGGACTATGACGGATCGGTGGACCGACCGTTGCCTTCGGTGCTCGGTCGAACGTGAAAGTCGACCGGTGGACTGTCACACGCAAGGGGCCGGCCGGGCGGGGGTCGCCCGCCTCGGCCCGGCCGGCCGGCCGGTGTCCACGACGGGTATGCCCGTCAGCCGGCGACCACCGACACCTCTCCGATACCCAGGGCCCGGACCGGCTCCTCGATCTGTGACGCGTCACCGACGAGGATCGTGACCAGCCGGTCACCCGGGAAGGCGTTGACCACCGCAGCGGTCGCCTCGACCGTGCCGGTCTCCGCGAGCCGGGCGTACAACTGTGCCTGGTAGTCGTCCGGGAGGTGCTGCTCGACCTGGTCGGCGAGAGTGCCCGCGACCGAGGCCGCCGTCTCGAACTTCAGCGGTGCGACACCCACGAGGTTCTGCACGGCCGTCTCACGCTCTTCATCGGTCAGCCCCTCGGCCGCCAGGGTCCGCAGGACCGTCCACAGGTCCTTCAGCGCCGGTCCCGTGGACTCCGTGTCCACCGATCCGCTGATGGCGAGCATCGCGGCACCGGTCGCCCCCGAGGCGGAATCCGGGGCCGACGACCGCAGCACCTGGGCGAAGGCCCGTACGCCGTAGGTGTAGCCCTTCTCCTCGCGCAGCACACGGTCCAGCCGAGAGGTGAGCGTGCCGCCCAGGCAGTACGTGCCCAGCACCTGGGCCGGCCACACGCTGTCGTGCCGGTCGGCGCCGATCCGGCCGATCAGCAGCTGCGTCTGCACCGCGCCCGGACGGTCGACGACCACCACTCGGCCGGTGTCGTCGGCGGTGATCGGCGGGGCGGGACGAGGCTCCGCGGTGTCTCCCGACCAGTCACCGAGAGTGTCGGCGAGCAGGGCGTCCAGGTCGATGCCGGTGAGGTCACCGACGACCACGGCGGTCGCGGTGGACGGCCGGACGTGGGCGTCGAAGAAGGCACGCACAGCCGCCGAGTCGATCCGCTCCACCGTCTCCTCGCTGCCCTGGCGCGGGCGCGACATCCGCGCCGCGGCCGGGAAGAGCTCCTTGGAGAGCTGCTTGGCGGCGCGCCGGGCCGGGTTGGCCTGCTCGTGCGGGATCTCGTCGAGCCGGTTGCGTACCAGCCGTTCGATCTCGCTGTCGGCGAAGGCAGGCGCCCGCAGCGCCTCGGCGACCAGCGCGAGCGCCTTGGTCAGCCGGGAGGCCGGGACCTCCAGGGAGACCCGGACGCCGGGGTGGTCGGCGTGCGCGTCGAGGGTGGCGCCGCAGCGCTCCAGCTCGGCGGCGAACTCCTCGGCGGTGTGCTTGTCGGTGCCCTCGGACAGTGCCCGCGACATGATCGTGGCCACGCCGTCGAGGCCCTCGGGCTCGGCGTCCAGCGGGGCGTCGAGGAAGATCTCGACCGCCACGACCTGCTGGCCGGGGCGGTGGCAGCGCAGCACCGTGAGGCCGTTGGGCAGGGCGCCGCGCTCCGGCGCGGGAAAGGCCCAGGGACGGGCGAGGCCGGGGGCCGGCTGCGGGTGGTACTGCATCGAAACTCCAGTCGCGGCAGCGTCGGTCACTTGTCCGCTCCTTCGTGCGCGTCGGTGTCGTCGGCTTCGGTCTCATCGGTGTCCGCTGTGTCCGCGGGCTCGGCCGATTCGACCGGCTCGTAGACCAGCACCGCGCGGTTGTCGGGGCGCAGCTGGGCCTCGGCGGCCGCCTGAACCTCTTCCGCGGTGACATCCAGCACGCGCTGGACTGCGGTCAGGGCGAGCTGCGGGTCGCCGAACAGCACGGCGAACCGGCAGAGTTCGTCGGCGCGGCCCGCGACCGTACCGAGCCGGTCCAGCCACTCGCGTTCCAACTGGGCCTGCGCACGCTCCATTTCCTCGGGCGTGGGGCCCTCGGCGGCGAACCGGGCGAGCTCCTCGTCGACCGCGGCCTCGATCTGCGGCACCTCGACGCCGCCGGACGTCTTGACGTCCAGCCAGCCGAGCGAGGGCGCGCCGGCCAGGCGCAGCAGTCCGAATCCGGCAGCCACGGCCGTACGGTCACGGCGGACCAGACGGTTGTGCAGTCGCGACGACTCGCCCCCGCCGAGCACGGTCAGCGCGAGGTCTGCCGCGTCGCACTCACGGGTGCCGTCGTGCGGCAGCCGGTAGGCGGCCATCAGCGCGCGCGCCGGAACCTCCTCGCGCACCTCTTCGCGCAGCTGCTCGCCGATGATCTCGGGGAGCGTGCCATCACGCGGCGGCTGCTTGCCGTCGTGGGACGGGATGGAGCCGAAGTACTTCTCGATCCAGGCGAGGGTCTGCTCGGGGTCGATGTCGCCGACGACCGAGAGCACCGCGTTGTTGGGCGCGTAGTACGTACGGAAGAAGGCGCGGGCGTCCTCAAGGGTCGCGGCGTCCAGGTCCGCCATCGAGCCGATCGGCGTGTGGTGGTACGGGTGGCCCTCGGGGTAGGCCAGTGCCGTCAGCTTCTCGAACGCCGTGCCGTAGGGGACGTTGTCATAGCGCTGGCGGCGCTCGTTCTTGACGACGTCGCGCTGGTTCTCCATGGACTCCTCGTCGAGCGCGGCGAGCAGCGAGCCCATCCGGTCGGCCTCGAGCCAGAGAGCCAGTTCCAGCTGGTGCGTGGGCATCGTCTCGAAGTAGTTGGTGCGCTCGAAGCTGGTGGTCCCGTTGAGCGAACCGCCGGCTCCCTGCACCAGCTCGAAGTGTCCGTTCCCCTTGACCTGGCCGGAGCCCTGGAACATCAGGTGCTCGAAGAGGTGAGCCAGACCTGTGCGTCCCTTGACCTCGTGGCGCGAGCCGACGTCGTACCAGAGGCAGACCGCGGCGACCGGGGTCAGATGGTCCTCCGAGAGCACCACGCGCAGGCCGTTGGCCAGACGGTGCTCGGTCGCTGACAAGCCGCCGGAGCCGGCCTGGGCTGTGGCCGTGTGACCCATGGGCATGTACGTCCCTTCGATTCGATCGCGATACTGGATTTCCTGCGAGACCTGCCACTGTAAGCAAGCGCACAGACACCTGGCGAAGTTCCCATACCGCGGAAGTTCGCGTGAAAGAGGGGCGCATCCCCCGCAGGACGGATCACGAAACCACCTCGACAGGGGTCGGGAACGGCTCTTGGGACGGGTCGAGGTCGGCGATGTCAGTGCGGCGGTCCACAATGGTCGGCGTCAGAACCTGAGGTTGCCCGAACAGAATCCGTGAAGGAGTCGCAGCAGCGATGGCCCGCCGCAGCACGAAGACCCCGCCGCCGGACGACTTCGAGGAGAAGATCCTCGACATCGACGTCGTCGACGAAATGCAGGGCTCCTTCCTTGAGTACGCGTACTCGGTGATCTACTCACGGGCCCTGCCGGACGCCCGTGACGGCATGAAGCCGGTGCACCGCCGCATCGTGTACCAGATGAACGAGATGGGCCTGCGCCCCGACCGCGGCTATGTGAAGTGCGCCCGTGTCGTCGGCGAGGTCATGGGCAAGTTGCATCCGCACGGCGATACGTCGATCTACGACGCGCTGGTCCGTCTGGCGCAGCCGTTCTCCATGCGGCTCCCCCTGGTCGACGGCCACGGCAACTTCGGCTCGCTCGGAAACGACGACCCGCCGGCCGCCATGCGCTACACCGAGTGCCGGATGGCCGACGCGACGTCACTGATGACGGAGTCGATCGACGAGGACACCGTCGCTTTCCAGTCGAATTACGACGGTCAGGAGCAGGAGCCGACCGTTCTCCCGGCCGCGTACCCGAACCTCCTGGTCAACGGCTCGTCCGGAATCGCGGTCGGCATGGCGACCAACATGCCGCCGCACAACCTGGGCGAGGTCATCGCCGCCGCCCGTCATCTGATCAAGCATCCGGGTGCGGACCTGGAGACCCTGATGCGGTTCGTCCCCGGTCCCGATCTGCCGACGGGTGGCCGGATCGTGGGCCTGGGTGGCATCAAGGACGCGTACGCCGGCGGGCGCGGCACGTTCAAGATCCGTGCGACCGTCGCCGTGGAGAATGTGACGGCGCGCCGCAAGGGTCTGGTCGTCACCGAACTTCCCTTCACCGTCGGCCCGGAGAAGGTGATCGCCAAGATCAAGGATCTGGTCTCGGCGAAGAAGCTCCAGGGCATCGCGGACGTGAAGGACCTGACCGACCGCGCGCACGGCCTGCGCCTGGTCATCGAGGTGAAGAACGGCTTCGTGCCGGAGGCCGTGCTGGAGCAGCTCTACAAGCTGACTCCGATGGAGGATTCCTTCGGCATCAACAATGTGGCGCTGGTCGACGGACAGCCGCTCACGCTGGGCCTCAAGGAGCTCCTCGAGGTCTATCTCGACCACCGCTTCGACGTGGTGCGCCGCCGCAGCGAGTTCCGCCGGGGCAAGCGTCGCGACCGGCTGCATCTGGTCGAGGGCCTGCTCGTCGCGCTGATCGACATCGACGAGGTCATCCGGCTCATCCGGTCCAGCGACAACTCGGCGCAGGCGAAGGAGCGGCTCATCGAGCACTTCTCGCTGAGCGAGACCCAGACGCAGTACATCCTGGACACCCCGCTGCGCCGGCTGACCCGGTTCGACCGGATCGAGCTGGAGAGCGAGCGGGACCGGCTCAGCACCGAGATCGACGAGCTGACCACCATCCTCGAATCGGACGCCGAGCTGCGCAAGCTCGTCTCCTCCGAACTGGCCGCGGTCGCCAAGAAGTTCGGCACCGACCGGCGTACGGTGCTGCTGGAGTCGGCCGGTTCACAGGTCGCCTCGGTACCGCTGGAGGTCGCGGACGACCCGTGCCGGGTGCTGCTGTCCTCGACCGGCCTGCTGGCCCGTACCGCCAAGGACGATCCGATCGTCTTCGCCGAGGACGCCAAGCGTGCCAAGCACGATGTGATCGTGTCGGCCGTACCGGCGACGGCCCGTGGCGATGTGGGCGTGGTGACGTCCACGGGGCGGCTGCTGCGGCTCGCGGTGATCGATCTGCCCCAGCTGCCGGACACCCATGCCGCACCCAACCTTTCGGGCGGTGCAATGGTTTCGGAGTTCCTCACGCTGGAGAGCGACGAGGAGGTCATCTGCCTCACCACGCTCGACGAGGCCTCCCCCGGCCTGGCGATCGGCACTCTTCAGGGAGTCGTCAAGCGGGTCGTGCCGGACTACCCTGCCAACAAGGACGAGTTGGAGGTCATCACCCTCAAGGACGGTGACCGGATCGTCGGCGCGGCCGAACTGCGTACGGGCGAGGAGGACCTGGTCTTCATCACCTCCGACGCGCAGTTGCTGCGCTACCCGGCGGCACAGGTGCGGCCGCAGGGCCGGCCCGCGGGAGGCGTGGCGGGGATCAAGCTCACGGCGGATGCCGAGGTGATCTCGTTCACGTCGGTGGATCCGGCGGCGGACGCCGTGGTGTTCACGGTGGCGGGCTCGCACGGCACGCTGGACGACTCGGTGCTGACGTCCAAGCTCACCCCGTTCGACCAGTATCCGCGCAAGGGCCGGGCCACCGGTGGGGTGCGCTGCCAGCGTTTCCTCAAGGGCGAGGACGTTCTGGTGTTCGGCTGGGCGGGCGCGACGCCTGCCCGGGCCGCGCAGAAGAACGGCACGCCGACCGAGCTGCCGGAGCCCGACCCGCGGCGCGACGGTTCGGGGACGCCGCTGGCCAAGCCGGTCGCGGTGATCGCGGGGCCGGTGTAGGCGGTCGGCCGACGACGGAGGCCTGTCGCTACGCGTCGTCGTCGGGCCGTTGCACGTACCGCAGGACGCCCCACATGCTTCGTTCATGTGCGGCGTCCTGCGTCGTGTCAGGCGCCGTGGCGGCGCTCTCGCGGCAGTCGGCCAGCTCCTTGTGAAGCTGCTCCGGATCGATGCCTGAGCCGATCAGCACCAGCTGCGTGAGGCGCGGTTCGTCGCGGGTCCACGGCTGCGGGTCGAACCGCAGGAACCTGCCGACCGCGTGCAGGACGTACTTGTTGCCCCGGTCGCCCACGCCGAAGTCGACGAACCCCTTGATCCGGTAGAGACCCTGCGGCCTGGAGTCGAGAAAATCCATCAACCGGCGGGGGTTCATGGGTACGTCCGCGGCGAAGGACACGCTCTCGTACGCGGCATGCAGATGGTGACCGTGACCGGCGCCGGCCTCTTCCTCGGCCCGCTCCGCCAGGAGCAGATCCTCGAAAGTGAGCTGGCGCGCCTTCTCCTCACCGTCCGGCCGCAGCGCCGGATCGAAGAGCAGCTCCGGGTCGATGCGTCCGTACGTGGCGCAGATGACGGCGGCCGCGCTGCCACCGGCCGCTGCGTCGCCGGCCGGGGCACCTGCCGCAGCGATGACGTCCCGGATACGGGCCTGTTCCTCGCTCCCGACCCGGTCGGTCTTGTTGAGCACGACAAGATCGGCGACAGCGAGATGGCGGTCGATCTCCGGATGGCGCTCCCGGCTGGCATCGAACTCTGCGGCATCGACCACCTCCACCAGTCCCCCGTACACGATGTGCGGATTGTCGCTGGCCAGGAGCATGCGTACGAGCTCCTGCGGCTCCGCCAGTCCGCTGGCCTCGATGACGATCACGTCGAGGCGGGCGGCGGGCCGGGTCAGCGTCTCCAGGAAGGTGTCGAGTTCGCTCACATCGACCGCGCAGCACAGGCATCCATTGCCCAGCGAGACCGTCGAGCCGACCTGCCCCGAGACCGTCATCGCGTCGATCTCGATGGAGCCGAAGTCGTTGACGATCACGCCGATCCGGTTTCCCGCACGGTTACGGAGGAGGTGGTTGAGCAGTGTCGTCTTGCCGGATCCCAGGAACCCCGCAAGGACAATGACCGGGATCTGCTGCTTGCGGGGCGGGGACGACGGGCTCAACGGGGACCTTCCTCGGGGACGTCAGGGCGCCGGGACCGGCTGCGGCGGGGGCGTACCGACGTATCGGGCCGCCGGACGGATGATCTTCGAGTCCTCCGCCTGCTCCAGGATATTGGCGCTCCAGCCGACCACCCGCGCCGCGCAGAACGTCGGCGTGAACATCTCGCGCGGCAGCCCGCACAGCTCCATGACGACTCCGGCGTAGAACTCCACGTTGGTGTGCAGCTCACGGCCCGGCTTGAGCTCGGCGAGGATCGCCTCGACCTGCCGTTCGACCTCGACGGCGAAGTCGACGAGCGGGCCGCCGAAGCCCCGGGCGATTCCGCGCAGCATGCGTGAGCGCGGGTCCTCGGTGCGGTATACGGGGTGACCGAAGCCCATGATCCGCTCACCCGCGAGCACCCGTTCGCGGATCCAGCCGTCGATGCGGTCGGGGGTGCCGATGGCGTCCAGCGTGTCGAGGGCGCGGCTGGGTGCTCCGCCATGCAGCGGTCCGGAGAGCGCGCCGACGGCCGCCACCAGACAGGCCGCGACATCGGCGCCGGCGGAGGCGACGACGCGGCCGGTGAAGGTCGAGGCGTTGAAGCCGTGGTCGATGGTGGAGATCAGGTACTGCTCCACGGCCCTGACGCGTGCGGCGTCCGGTAGGGAACCGGTGAGCATGTAGAGGTAGTTGGCCGCGTAGGGCAGTTCGTCGCGCGGCTCGACCGGTTCGAGGCCCTGGCCGAGCCGGTGCAGAGCCGTGAGCAGGGTGGGGACGGCGGCGCAGGCGGCCAGGGCGTCGCTGCGGCGCCGGTCGGCGTCGATGTCGTACACCGGCCGGAAGCCGGCCGAGGCGCCGAGGAGCGAGAGGGCTGTACGCAGGCCGGCCAGGGGTCCGGAGACGGCTCCCGCGCGGGCTATGGCGGGCAGGGCCTCGCGCACTTCCGCGGGCAGTCGGCGCAGTGCGGCGGTGCGGGCGGCGAATTCGGCACCGGCTGCGGCATCGGGCAGCGTGCCCTGGAGCATCAGGTACCAGACGTCCTCGAAGCTGCGGGTCTGTGCCAGTTCGACCGCCGAGTACTGCCGGTAGTGGTAGAAGCCCTCGCGCCCGCGAACATCGCCGAGGGCCGTGTCGGTGACGACGACTCCGGCGAGCCCTCGAGGTACGTCGAGCGGGGTTCCGCTGGTCATGGCCGGCATCTCTTCCTCCGTGAGCGTCCCGGTGGATCTCATCAACATTGATTCGACCATCTATGATTGACTTCAATCCTGTCAACATTGATTGAATCAATATGGATACGGTTGGCGACATGAAGGATCAAGCAGCACGCGGCGACGGCCCCGGTGCGACGGCCCCGCAGCGGCTCAGCACCCGGGAGACGGCTGAGCGCCTCGGCGTGAAGCCCGAGACGGTGTACGCCTATGTCAGCCGGGGCCAGCTGAGCAGCAGGCGCGCTCCCGGCGGACGCGGCAGCACGTTCGACGTCGCGGAGGTCGATGCGCTGGCCCGGCGCACGGGCCGCCGGGAGCCCTCGGCCGCCACCGGCGATCTGGTCTTCCACACCGGCATCACCCTGATCGAAAGAGACCGCTACTACTTCCGTGGCGTCGACGCGACCGCACTGGCCAGGCAGTACGCCTACGAGGAGGTTGCCGAATGGCTCTGGACCGGAGATCTGCGGCCCGGCATCCGCTTCACGGCACCTGCTGAGGCGCTGGCCGCGGCACGCCGGGCGGTCGAAGCGCTGCCCGCGCACAGCGGCTCGACGGACCGGCTGCGGGTGGCCGTGATCGCCGCGGCGACCGCCGATCCGCTCCGCTTCGACCTCTCGCGCGAGGCGGTGCTCGCCAGTGCACGGAGCCTGATTCCGACCCTGGTCGGAGCGCTGCCCCTGACCTCGGACGCATCTTCGGCGGGTGACGGATCCGAAGGGAGGGCGGACGGGAACGGGGCCGGGCTGGCACGGCGACTGTGGCCGAAGCTCACTGCCCGGCCGGCCGACGAGCCGTCAGTCGCCGCGCTGGACACCGCGCTCGTCCTGCTGATCGACCACGATCTCGCGGCGTCGACACTGGCCGCCAGGGTCGCCGCATCCGCCCATGCCCATCCGTACGCGGTGGTCTCCGCGGGCCTGGGAGTCCTGGAGGGCCCGCTGCACGGGGCCGCGAGCGGTCTGGCGCACCGAATGCTGACCGAGGTCCTGGAGCGGGGCAGCGCGGTACCGGTGGTCGCAGATCATCTCCGTACCGGCCGCAGGGTCCCGGGGCTCGGCCACCGCCTGTACACCTCCGAGGACCCGCGGGCGCAGACGCTGTTCGCCCTGCTCGCGGACGTCCCGCAGGCGGCCCCCGCGCTCGCCGCAGCGCGCGACGTGGTCACCACGACCGCCCGCCACGCACCCCTGCACGCCAATGTCGACCTGGCGCTCGCCGTGCTCTCCGTCTCCTCGGGCATGGCCGCGGAGGCGGGCGAGACGGTGTTCGCGGTGTCACGCACGGCGGGCTGGATCGCGCATGCACTGGAGGAGTACGGAGAACGGCCGCTGCGTATACGCCCCAGTGGCCAGTACAGAGGCCCCTGTCCCCCTCAGCCACTGCCGACCGCTACGGGCGGACCGATGCAATAGACAGTCCGTACAACGCAAAATCGGGACGGTCAGCGAGAAGCGGTGCGCGGTGGCTGGGCGGTGGAGCCCCGCACCACCAGTTCCGGCTCGAAGAGCAGCTCGTCGGACGGCACGGTACGCCCCCCGATCTGCACGCAAAGCAGCTCGACTGCGGCGCGCCCCATGGCCTCGATCGGCTGTCGGACGGTGGTCAGCGGAGGCTCGGTGCAGTTCATGAAGGCCGAGTCGTCGTAACCGACGACCGAGACATCGGCGGGAACCGAAAGACCGCGACGGCACGCGGCGCGCACAGCTCCGAGCGCGAGCGGATCGCTGGCGCAGATGATGCCCGTGACGCCCTGGTCGAGCAGGCGCATGGCGGCGGCCTGCCCGCCCTCCAGCGAGAACATGGCCCGGGCCACCCACTCGTCCGGCACGGTCGTGCCCGACTTCGCGGCGATCGCACGGGCGGCGGCCAGTTTGCGGTGCGAGGGGACGTGGTCGGAGGGGCCGAGCACCAGGCCGATGCGCTCGCGGCCGAGCGAGACGAGATGGCGCCAGGCCTGTTCCACAGCGACGGAGTCGTCGCAGGAGACGCCGGGGAAGCCGAGATGATCGATGGCCGCATTGATCAGGACGACCGGGATCCTGCGGTCGGCAAGCACCTTGTAATGGTCGTGCGGGGCGTCGGCCTGATGGTAGAGCCCGCCGGCGAAGACCACGCCCGACACCTGCTGCTGAAGGAGCAGCTCGACATAGTCGGACTCGGAGACGCCGCCCTCGGTCTGGGTGCACAGCACCGGGGTGAGGCCCTGCTGGGCGAGCGCGCTCTCGGAAAGCGGAAGGGAATTTCGGAAAGCACCGGAATGCCCTCTACCGTTCATATGATGAGCGCCCCACCGCCCACCGCCAGGAGAGCACGCCGAATCGGCTGGCCTCAGCGGGTCTTCTCCCAGGTCCTGCTGATGCAGCTGGCCATCGCCACCGGTGTCACCGTACTCGCCACCGGCCTCTTCCTGGCACCCCTCAGCGCACAGCTCGACGATCAGGCGATGCGCCGTGCACTCGCCATCGCGCAGAGCACGGCGGCCCAGCCGCAGATCACGGAGTCACTGCTCTCCACGGCCCCGGCCCCCACCGGGCCGGTACAGACCGCGGCCGAGCGGATCAGACGCGCCACCGGCGCCGAGTACATCGTCGTCATGGACCGGCGCGGGGTTCGCTGGTCGCACACCGATACCGACCAGATCGGCAAGGTCGTCTCCACCGACCCGAGCGACGCGCTCGCCGGCCGGAACGTCATGGAGATCGACAGCGGCACGCTCGGCCGCTCGGCCCGCGGGAAGGTGCCTCTGCGCGACGGGACGGACCGCATCGTGGGCGCGGTCTCCGTCGGGATCGCGTACGACAGTGTCCGCGCCCGGCTCCTTGCGGCGATTCCCGGGCTGTTCGCCTACGCGGGCGGGGCGCTCGCTGTCGGGGCGCTGGCCGCCTATCTGATCTCCCGGCGCCTCCAGCGGCAGACCCATGACCTCGCCTTCTCCGATATCTCCGCGCTGCTGACGGAGCGCGAGGCGATGCTGCACGGCATCCGGGAAGGGGTCGTGGCGCTCGACCGGACCGGCCGCATCCGGCTCCTGAACGACGAGGCGCAGCGGCTGCTCGGGCTCGGCCCCGATGCCGCGGGCCGCCCGCTCGACGCCGTGCTCGGCGAGGGGCGGACCGCCGATGTACTGGCCGGCCGGGTGGTCGGCGACGATCTGCTGACGGTGCAGGGCACCCGGGTCCTGCTCGCCAACCGGATGCCTACCGACGACGGCGGCGCCGTCGCCACCCTCCGCGACCGCACGGAACTCGAACACCTCGGCCGCGAGCTCGACTCCACCCGTGGCCTGATCGACGCGCTGCGGGCCCAGGACCACGAGCACGCCAACCGGATGCACACCCTCCTGGGGCTGCTGGAGCTGGACATGCACGAGGACGCCATGGAGTACGTGACCGAGGTCGTCGGCGTCCACCGGGCAACGGCCGAGCAGGTCACCGAGAAGGTGCACGACCCACTGCTGGCCGCGCTACTGGTCGGCAAGGCCACGGTCGCGGCGGAGCGCGGCGTCGCGCTCCGCATGGCCCCCGGGACCCTGCTCCCGGACCGGCTGGTGGACCCTCGCGGGCTGGTCACCGTCGTCGGCAATCTCGTGGACAACGCACTGGACGCGGCGGCCGGAGCGGACGGCGCACTGATCGAGGTGGGCCTGCGCGCCGAGGGCCGTACCGTGGTACTCCGGGTCTGCGACAGCGGCCCCGGAGTACCACCCGGGCAACGCGAATCGATCTTCACGGAGGGCTGGTCGACGAAGGAACTCCCGGCGCACGGCAAGCGCGGCCTGGGCCTTGCACTGGTGCGGCGGCTGGCGGAACGGCAGGGTGGCGCAGTCACTGTCGACGGGGCCGCGGACGCCGGCGCCGAGTTCACCGTCGTACTGCCGGAAGCCTTGGCCGTCCCGGAGATGACGGACCCTGAAATGACTGAACGGGAAATGACCGAACCGAAGACCGGCATCGCGGGAGAGGCTCAGTGATCGAGGTCCTGGTCGTGGATGACGACATCCGGGTCGCGAAGGTCAATGCGGCCTATGTCTCCAGGGTGCCGGGGTTCCGGGTGGCCGCCCAGGCGCACTCCGCCGCCGAAGCCCTCGCCACGATCGAGGAACAGCGTGTGGACCTGGTCCTGCTGGACCACTACATGCCCGACCGTAACGGTCTGACGATGGTGCGTGAACTGCGCAGGCTCGGTCACCACACCGACGTGATCATGGTGACGGCGGCGCGCGACGTCGCCACCGTCCAGGAGGCCATGCGACATGGCGCGCTGCAGTACCTGGTGAAGCCGTTCACCTACGCGGGGCTGCGTACCAAGCTGGAGGCGTACGCGACACTGCGCCACACCCTCGAAGGCGGCGGCGAGGCGGAGCAGGGTGAGGTGGACCGGCTCTTCGGCGCCCTGTGGGCGGCGGGCGAACCCGACCTGCCCAAGGGCCACTCACCGACCACGGCGGAGCTGGTCAAACAAGCACTCCGGAGCGCCGAAGGGCCGCTCTCCGCGCAGGAGATCGCGGAGAGCGCCGGGATGAGCCGGCAGACCGCCCAGCGCTATCTGAAGCTGCTGGAAAGGACCGGTAGGGTGCGGCTGACGCTGCGGTACGGCGAGACGGGCCGCCCGGAACACCGCTACACCTGGTCCACCGGCGGGCAGGCCTGAGAGATCCGGTCCGCACGGTGCACACGCGCGGCTACACCGCCCCTGCCCCGGTCAGCGCACGGACCTCGGTCTCCGCATGTTTGGAGGCGTCGGGCGGCTCGGTGGACGTGACCGTTCCGATCCAGCCGGCCAGGAAGCCCAGCGGGATGGAGACCAGGCCGGGGTTCTCCAGGGGGAAGAGCTGAAAGTCGGCGCCGGGGAAGAGCGAGGTGGGACTGCCGGAGACGACCGGGGAGAGCAGCACGAGCAGCACGGCGGGGATCAGCCCGCCGTAGACCGACCAGACCGCTCCTCGGGTGGTGAAGTTCCGCCAGAACAGGGAGTACAGCAGCACGGGGAGGTTGGCCGAAGCGGCGACGGCGAAGGCGAGCCCCACCAGGAACGCCACATTCAGGTCCTGGGCGACCAGACCGAGCCCGATGGCGGCCGCCCCGATCCCCGCTGCGGCGACCCGGGCCACGGTGACCTCGCTGTACCGCTTGGAGCCAGGACGCCTGAGCGCGGCGTAGAGGTCATGGGCCACAGAGGCGGACGAGGCTAGGGTGATCCCCGCGACGACGGCGAGGATGGTTGCGAAGGCGACGGCCGCGACCACGGCGAACAGAATCGTTCCCCCGGTGGATTCTTCGCCACCGCCGAGCACCAGGGCCAGCAGCGGAACCGCTGTGTTCCCCGCGGAATTCGACGCTCGTACCTCCGCCGAGCCGACCAGTGCCGCCGCCCCGAATCCGAGCACGATCGTCATCAGGTAGAAGCTGCCGATGAGCCCGATGGACCAGACGACCGAACGGCGGGCCGCACGGGCGGTGGGCACGGTGTAGAACCTCGACAGGATGTGTGGCAGCCCCGCCGTACCGAGTACCAGGGCCAGGCCCAGGCTGATGAAGTCGATCCGTGCCGTCCAGGATCCGCCGTACCGGAGGCCGGGCGAGAGGAACCGGCTTCCACGCCCGCTCCGTTCGGCGGCGGAGTTGAGCAGGGCATTGAAGTTGCCATGGAAGTGGACCAGGACGAGCACGGTGAGCACGACCGCTCCCGCCATCAGCAGAACGGCCTTGACGATCTGGATCCAGGTGGTGGCGCGCATCCCTCCGAGCGATACGTAGATCACCATGAGTGCCCCGACACCGATGACGGTCCAGGAACGGGCGGCGCTGCTCGTACCGCCGAGAAGCAGGGCGACCAGGCTGCCCGCACCCACCATCTGCGCGACGAGATAGAGCACGGAGACGGTGACGGACGAGGTGCCGGCGGCGATCCGGACCGGGCGCTCCGCCATCCTCGCCGCCACCACATCGGCGAGTGTGAACCGGCCGCAGTTGCGGACCAGTTCGGCGACCAGGAGCAGGACGACGAGCCAGGCGACGAGGAACCCGACCGAGTAGAGCATGCCGTCGTAGCCGACGAGGGCGATCAGACCGGAGATCCCGAGGAAGGACGCGGCCGACATGTAGTCGCCGGCGATGGCGAAACCGTTCTCCATGGGGGAGAACAGCCGGCCGCCCGTATAGAACTCCTCTGCCGAGCCATGCCGGTTACGGCTCACCCAGGTGGTGATGGCAAGCGTCACTGCGATGAAGGCGCTGAACAACAGGAGCGCGAGGGTCTGGTGGTTCCCGTTCAACGCCCGATCCCCCGCGTCATCTCCTGTGTCTCCCAGCGCAGATCGAGTGCGGCACGGTCCCTGCGCAGTCGTGCGTGACGTGCGTACGCCCCGGTGAGAAGAAACGTCGTGAGGAACTGCCCGAGCCCCGCGACCATCGCGACATTGACCGCTCCGGCCACCGGACGGGCCATCAGCCCGGGTGCGGTGATCGCGGCGACAACGTAGGCGAGATACCAGACGAGGAAGGCGAGGGTGGCGGGGACGACGAACCGCCGGTACCGACGGCGCACTTCCTGGAAGGCCTCGCTGCGCTGCACCTCCAGATAGATGTCGGCCGCACTGTGGCCGCGCTGCGGGCCAGCGGGCCCGGGTGGTCCGGCGGGAGCGAAGCTCCCCGCACCGTCCAGCTCGCCCCATCCGGAGGCCAGCGCGTCGTCCCACGGGTCGTCGAGTCGCATCGCTGCGGCCTCGTGCCCTGCTTCCTTCTCCACCGAACAACTCCCCTTGTCCACGGACCACTTCGGCCGCATACCCAAGAATGGGCAGATCGGGAAGATCCCGGGCATTCATTCGCCGGTCTTCACCACTTCAGGTGAAGGTTGACCCGGGCGGCTGTGCCAGGCCCCGAACATACGCACAGCGAACGGCCTGTGCCCGGTCGCGTACCCCGGCCTTGGCGAAGAGATTGTTGATGTGGCTTTTCACGGTGGCCTGCGAAATGTGCAGCCTGCGGGCGATCTCCAGGTTGGACAGGCCCTCCGCGATCAGAATCAGCACTTCCAGCTCACGTGGTGTCAGACCGTCGGGCAGCTGGGGATCGGGGGCCGAACCGGGCGGCGGGGGCTGCGTGGTGACGCGCTCCAGCAGGCGGCGCTGCACGGAAGGCGAGAGCCCGGCCTCACCCGACAGCACAGCCTGGTGCTGTTGGGGCTGCTGCCCGGAATCTAGGTGGTCGGGTCGGCGAAGGA
Source organism: Streptomyces sp. NPDC037301 (assembly GCF_055602785.1). Taxonomy (NCBI): domain Bacteria; kingdom Bacillati; phylum Actinomycetota; class Actinomycetes; order Kitasatosporales; family Streptomycetaceae; genus Streptomyces; species Streptomyces sp. NPDC037301. The sequence continues at coordinate 588 of NZ_JBVJWD010000026.1, read as the reverse complement.
TGGTGAAGAGGCCGTCGCGCTCGTGGCCGAGCCGGCCCCTGATGTATGCCCATCAGGGCAGCAGCCCCGTAGAGGGCCGCCCGCAGCGTCAGTCCCCCTGTCCAGAAGAAGACGGTGGCCTTGGTGCCCTTGCTCCACAGCGAGCCGTCCGCCTCGCGCCACAGCCGAGAGGTCCAGCCCCAGCCGGCGCCGGTCACCAGCCCCACCGCCAGCTCTGCGCCCAGGACCGCCACGGACAGCGCCTCGTGACACGGATCCACTAGCCCGGGCTCGCGCAGCGACATGACGAGGAGAATGCCCGGCAGGATCCACCAGCGCTTGTCGTCGGAGATCCGCCGTGCCGAGCACTGGCGGACCACGACAACAGCGATGACGGCGACGATCACCAGGACATTGACAAGCCCGGACATGGCTGCCTCCGAGATGCGGAAAGGTTGAACGCCTTCGACGCTACGGAAACGACCAGGTCAGGGATCGGCTCAGGGGTTGATCCTGGGTGGTGGGGGGGGGGGGGGGGGGGGGGGGGGGGGGGGGGGGGGGGGGGGGGGGGGGGGGGGGGGGGGGGGGGGGGGGGGGGGGGGGGGGGGG
>NZ_JBVJWD010000025.1:102733-116510 GCF_055602785.1 Streptomyces sp. NPDC037301 | reverse complement strand
CGGAAGAGTTGTCGAGACTCGCACGGCGGCCGGCAGCGCGCACCGTTCATCGGCCCCGACACCCGTGTGCTCACCTTGCAGTCCCTTCCCGAAGACGCACCGTCACGAGCGGCCGTCCGCCGGTCGTCGCCACACCACCGCACCGCCCCCTCGTTCCCGTCCGGCCACCGCCCTCGTAGACGTGTCCGGCCGCACGGGAACGAGGAACAAGAAGGAAACCGCACGTATGACCACCGCGACCAACAGGCAGCACGCCCCGTCGCCCCTCCCACGCCTGTTCGCATCGTCCGGGCCCGCCGCATCACCACCCTGGACGGCGAGGCCGACACCCGGGTCCTCGACGCCATCGAGGCGGCCCGCGCCGCCCACCCCGAGCAGCGGATCAACCACCGCATCGAGCACCGCTCCCCCGTCGACGAGAAGCTGGTGCAGCGGATCCGCGCCGCCGAGGTCACCCCGGTGCCGTTCGGCGCATTCGTCCACGGAGGGCTCCAAACTGCGCCGCTACCACGGTGACGCGCGCGCCGCACGGGTCAGTGACCACCGCTCCTTTCCGCGCTCGGACGCTCCCGGGGCGGCCTGACCAGCAAGATCCACCTGGCCTGCGACGCCCTGGGACGTCCGCTCGCCTTCACTGTCACTGGCGGGAACACCAACGACTGCACCCAGTTCACAGCCGTGATGGACGCGATACGGGTGCCCCGCCTCGGACCGGGACGGCCACGGATTCGGCCCGACCACGTCCTGGGCGACAAGGGCTACAGCTCCAAGGCCATCCGCGCCCTGGCCCTTCTGCCCGGGCTCCTGCTGAGCGGGGAGGGGGCCCTGGAGGCGGCAGCAGAGGCTCTGGACCCCGCCGATGTCAAGGCTCTCTGGGCCGGTTTCATGGGCGTCCGGTACCCGACGAACGTCTCCTGCACCGTGCCCGACCGCTCACCCGCCGCAGCCGCCCCGGCCAACACCGCCCTGGTACACGCTGAGGCCGCTTACCGGGAAGCAGTCCGGGCGGCCGCCGAGCACGCCGCCGCCGCTGCCGCCATCCGCATCATCGGCGCGGAGGTGCTGAGCACTCGTCAGCGGGTCCGCGCCTTGCAACGCCACTGGATTCCAAACCTTCGCGAGGCACTCACACACGCCGAGCTCGCCCTGGAACAGAGCGAGCACGAAGACGCCGTACGACGGCGCTGGGCCTCCAGCGTGCTGCGGGAAGAAAGACCGCGCTCCCGATGACACGCCGTCCGTCGCGGGCACGGGAGGCCGCGTGCGGCCCCTGCCTTCGGACGGGCCCCGCAAGGCGTGCTCGCGGGACGGCCCACAGGGCGTGCCGGACGGACCTGCCCCGCACGCCCTGTGGGCCGGTAGGCCCAAGCCCGGGACAGCTCACACGGCGCAGTATGGAGGCCAGAGCAATTCGAGAAGGATCGTTGTCGCGCCGAATCCGGGAGTCGGTCGTGCTTCGCCGTCGTGGAAACCCGGCGTTCCGACGGCGGTCGACGGCGGTCGACGGCGGCCGCGTCCCCGGCAGGCTGGACCATACAACGGAAGGAAGTCTTGGCCATGACCCAGCACACCAGCACCGAGAAGCCACACAGCAAGCAGTGGAGCGTGCGTCTTGACCTCTTCGAGGAAGGTGACCTCACCAAGGTTCATGCCGTCCTCGACACCGGTGACACCACCCTTCGGAGTCGCGCCTCCGCCCAGCGCAACCCTCACGACACACCCGTTCCCGAGATCGGCGACGAGTACGCCGCCGGCCGGGCATTGATCGACCTCGGCAACCAGCTGCTCCGAGCCGGAAGCACCGACTCCGCTTCGGGTGACCTTGCCGTGCCCGGCTGAACGGGCGTCGAGAGCAGCCGCCCCGGCCAGCGGGCAGGAAGAGATCCGGCATGGCCGTGCGGTCCCTGCCCCTGGAAGAGCCTCTTCTGCAGGTCTCAGCCGGAGTTGTGGCACCGCCACTGCACAACAGTCGGCCGTGGCACTTCCGCCCGACATCCGACGCACTCCGGACGCACCTGTACGTGGCCCCGGTGCGTGCCGTGCCGCACTCCCCTGCGGTCTGCGCAGTTCGCGAACGCTGACATCCACCGAGGTGCAGGGGCGGCTGTTGCAGTACGGCCGCAACGAGCGGCGTCGGCGCGGCGGCCGACGCTGGACCGGTGAGCCGGCACGCCGATTCACACACCGCCTCGTCCGGCTTTCAGGTTCGCTCGACGGTCAGGTCGAGGAAGTGGGCCGAGCATGAGATGCACGGGTCGTGATTGCGGATCGCCCGTTCGCACAGGGTGGTCAGCTCCGCGTCGGTGGGGTCGCCGTCTCCCAGGCGTTCCTGCACGATTCGGCGGAGGTCCTCCTCGACCGCACCCAGGTTCTGCGCGGTCGGCGGGACAAGGCCGGCGTCGGTGACGGTCCCTTCGGAGTCGAGGGTGTAGCGGTGGTACAGGAGACCGCGCGGCGCCTCGGTCGCCCCATGCCCGGTACCGGCTCGTGAGGGCACGTCGACGTAGGGGCGTGGCGGGGGTTCGTAGGCGTCGATGATCCGCAGTGCCTCGTCGACCGCGTAGAGCACCTCAATCGCTCGGACGATGACGCTGCGGAAGGGGTTTCGACAGACAGTGCCCTGCCGGGGGTCGCCGAGTCCGGCGTCGTGGGCGGCCTGGAGGGCGATCGGGGACAGCCAGCGGCCGCTGATGGCATATCGGGCGAGTGAGCCGGTGAGATGGCGGCGGCCGTCCAGCAGGGAGTGGAGGGCGGTGGAGTGGGGCACCTGGCTCTCGGTGACGTGGGCGCCGAAATCGTGGACCCCAAAGGTACGGGTGGACAGCGCGCGGTCGGATTCGGGGGGAAGGCCGGCGGTGTGCGGCGCGGCCATGACGGTCGGGGTGCCGGACTCGATGGCGTAGGTGCCGAACTCGGACAGGGCGAACAGGTCGTTGTCGCAACCGGCGTCGGGGAATTCGAAGCCGGCCACCCAGCGCACGGTTTGGGCCGCGTCGTCCCGGGCCCGGCTCAACCGCTCGGCCAGCGGGCGCAGTTCGTTCGTAGTCGGGATGCGGTGGAAGCCACCGAGGCGGACATTGACCGGGTGGATCGCCCGGCCGCCCAGCAGTTCAAGGATCGCGTTTCCGGCCTGCTTGAGCCGAAGGCCGCGTTCAATGTCGGCGCGCCGGGTGCGTGCGAGATCGATGACGCTGTCGCAGCCGAAGAAGTCGGGCGCGTGGAGAAGGTAGATGTGCAGCGTCTGGCTCTCGATCCATTCACCGCAGTAGAGCAGCCGGCGCAGCGCCGCCAACTGCCCGTCCACGACGACGCCGCAGGCGTCCTCGACCGCTCGGCAGGCGCTCATCTGGTACGCGACCGGGCAGATCCCGCACACCCGGGAGGTGATGTCGGGCGGCTCGGTGTAGGAGCGTCCGCGCAGGAACGCCTCGAAGAAGCGTGGCGGTTCGTAGATCGCCAGCCGGGCCTCGGTGACCTTGCCGCCGTCCATGCGCAGATGCAGTGCGCCCTCACCCTCGACGCGGGCGAGCGATCCGACTTTCAACAGCCTTGAGCCGCGGTGGGTCACCCTTCCAGTTCCTTCCGGGAGGCCGCGTCGAACTCGGGAGCGGCGGTATTGAAGGTGCGCAGCACCCGCACCACGTCGAGGGTGTCCATGCCGTCGCGGCGCAGGAGGGGAATGAACGAGGGGAAGTTGGTCGAGTTGGACGGGCCGAAGCAGCCGTAACAGCCGCGCCCGTACGCGGGGCAGATCGCACCGCATCCGGCGTGGGTGACCGGACCCAGGCAGGGCGTACCGTGGGCCACCGTCACGCAGACCGTGCCGCGCTGCTTGCATTCGAAGCAGACGCTGTGCGCGGGCACGTCCGGCTTGCGGTCGGCCAGGTAGGCGGTGATGACCTCCACCAGTTGGCCTCGGTCGATGGGGCAGCCGCGCAGCTCGAAGTCCACCGGGACATGGGCGCTGATGGGTGTGGAGGTGGCGAGTGTCTCGATGTAGTCCGGTCTGGCGTAGACGGCAGCCTGGAAGTCGGCGACGTCCGCGTAGTTGCGCAGCGCCTGGACGCCACCTGCGGTCGCGCATGCCCCGATGGTCACCAACCGCTTGGAGACAGCCCGGATGTGCTGGATCCGGTCGGCGTCCTGTTGGGTGGTGACCGATCCCTCGACCAGCGACAGGTCGTACGAGCCCGGCGCGTCGGCGCTGGAAGCCTCCAGGAAGTGTGAGATCTCCACCCTCTCGGCGATGCCGAGGAGTTCGTCCTCGCAGTCCAGCAAAGTGAGCTGGCATCCGTCGCAGGAGGCGAACTTCCAGACGGCGAGTTTCGGGCGATCGCTCGTGGTCATGTCACAACTCCCTGACCATGAGGAGAGGTTGGGCCGTGGTCCAGCTGACGACGGGGCCGTCGCGGCAGAGCAGGAGGGGGCCGAGCTGGCAGTGCCCGCAGTGGCCAGTGGCACAGTGCACATTGCGTTCCAGCGAGACCCGGATCAGTTCCGGATCGACGCCGCGGTGCACCAGTTCGCCGGCGGTGGCGCGAATCATCGGCTCGGGACCGCAGATGAACGCCGCCGACGCCCCGGGGCCGAAGGCGGCCCGGTCGAGCAGGGTCGTGACGACGCCGACCTCGCCCTGCCACAGCGGGTCCGCGCGGTCCACGGTGGTCAACACCCGGGCAGCCGGCTGCCAGCCGCGAACGTCCTCGGCGTAGAGCAGCTCGTGGGGCGTGCGCGCTCCGATGAGAACGTTCAGCCGTCCGTAACGCTCGGGGGCGGCGAGCGCGTCGCGTACGAGCGGGCGCAGCGGCGCCAGACCGATACCTCCCGCCACGACGAGCAGGTCGTGCCCAGCTGCGGCGGGGAGTTCCCAGCCGGTGCCGAACGGACCGCGCACTGCGACCGTGTCACCGCGCCGCAGCCCGTGCAGCGCGCCGGAGACCGCTCCGACCGCGCGGACGGTGTGCGTCAGCCGGTGCCCGTCGATCCCGGAGACCGACAACGGAATGTCGCCGACGCCGAAGGCGTACACCATCGCGAACTGCCCAGGAGCGAAGGGCTGCAGGGCCGAGCGGACCGGTTCCAGGACGATCGTGGCGGTGTCGGGCGTCTCGGCCTCGCGTTCCACCACCCGGTATGGAACAGGGACAGCTGCCGGCCGAGCAGTTGAAGTTACCGAAGCCATATCACGACTCACCGGCGTCGGGCGGCCCGTACAGGTCGAGCAGGCGGATTCGGGTGGCCTTCAGCCGCCGTGCGATCACCTGCGCGACGCAGTTGGTCAACGCCAGGCCGAACGGCGGATCCTTCTCACACTCGGCTCGGACCCGCTCCGCGTCGAACTCCGACGCCGACACGGCGCTGCGGGCCTGCGCGCCGAGGTGCCAGCGGTACGGCTCGAACAACCAGGACCAGCCCAGCAGATCGCCTTCACCCAGTGTCTCCAGGACTGCCTCGCGCCGGGCCGGGACGTGGACGTCGAGCGCAACGAGCCCGGAACGGATGATCCAGAACCGGTCGGCGACACCGTCCTCCTCGAAGATGCGAGTGCCACCGGGGAAGGAGACGTCGTGGGCAAATGTGACCAGCCGCTCGCGGTGGCCAGGCGACAGTGCCCCGAGAAACCCTTGGCGAACAACGGTCATGGCGGGCCCTCCCCCGTCTCCTGCCGGGCGGCCTCCCGTTCCCGGTTCAGCGCATGGGCCTCCTCGGTGATGTCGATACCGACCGGGCACCACACGATGCAGCGCCCGCAGCCGACGCACCCGGAGCTGTCGAACTGGTCGTACCAGGTGCCGAGTTTGTGGGTGGCCCACTGCCGGTAGCGACTACGCGAGGAGTCGCGGACCGGACCCGCCTGCAGGTGGGAGAAATCCAGGTCGAAGCAGGACTCCCAGCGCCGCCACCGCTCGGCGTGGTCACCGGTGAGGTCCGTGACGTCCTCGGTGGTGGTGCAGAAGCAGGTCGGGCAGACCATGGTGCAGTTTCCGCAGGTCAGGCAGCGGGCCGCGACATCGTCCCAGCGCTCGGCCGTGAGCGTCTCGCGCATCAGCACCTGCAGGTCCACCAGCGGCATGCTGCGGCCCATGCGATCCGCCGCGTCGGCGACACGCTCACTCGCCGCGGTCCGAGTCGCGGCGTCGGCACGGCGGTGGGGCAGCTCGGCCAGGACCGACTCTCCCTCCTCGCTTCCGATCCGCACCAGGAAGCGGTGGCCGTCGGAATCGAGCACCTCGGTCAGCGCCAGGTCGTAGCCGGGCCCCACGGCCGGCCCCGTGCCCATGGACACGCAGAAGCAGGTGGCACCTGGCTCGGTACACTCCGCCGCCACCAAGAAGGCCCGCTCACGACGCCCACGGTACGCCGGGTCGCTGTACATCCCGCCGGTCAGCACCCGGTCCTGGATCGCGATGGCCCGCAGGTCGCAGGGGCGCACGCCGAGGAACGCGTACGACGGCGGTGATGTCCGGTCCTCGGTCACCACCAGCTCGCCGTCGGCAACGCGATCGGCTGTCCACTGCCGCTCCCGCGGCGGGTGCAGAAACGTCTTCCAGGACTGAGGGCCCGCGCTGTGCGCGAACACGGCGCCGTCCTCGCGGGCACGCAGCCGGTAGACGCCTGCCTCCAACTCGACTCCCCAGCCGTAGGGAAGTTCCGCACCGCCGGAGATCGCGGACAGGACGATCGCCCCGTCGCGGACGGTCGGTCCCACGACCGTCCGGCCCCGCCCGGCCAGGACCGTGATCAGCGCGTCCAGGCCGTCCTTGTCGATCACCGCGGCCGTGCCGCCGTCGTCCGCCATCGCCAACCTTCCGATGCCGCCGATGATGCTTGCCCGGCCAGTATGTGCACGTACCTGCTGCCCGGCATGGGCCGATCTGCCCCTGCGTGGTCCAGGTGGCTGTGTCTGTCACCCCGTACGGACCCTGCAGGGACCCGGTACAACTGGCGAGCCTGTCCGGCGGGGAGGGGCAATCGCGTGAACCTCACTACGCGGATCGCCGTCATCGGCGTCGGGAACGAGTTCCGCCACGACGACGGTGTGGGCTGGGCCGTCGTGGCACACCTGGCAGAACGGGCCGAGGAACGGCCACTGCCGAGGGGGACCGCCCTTCTGGTGTGCGACGGCGACCCCGCCCGACTGATCGCCCTGTGGGAAGACGCCGACCTCGCCATCGTGGTGGACGCCGCACACGCACACCCCGGGCATCCCGGTCGGCTACATCGCCTGAAACTGGACGGTGGGCGGCTGTCGCAGACAGGCAGTGCGACGAGTTCCCACGGGCTCGGGCTCGGCGACGCCGTCGAACTCGCCCGCGAACTGGACCGCCTGCCCGGACAACTCGTCGTCTACGCCATCGAGGGAGCCAACAGCAGCCTGGGCATCGGCCTGTCAGCACCCGTCGCAGCCATCGTGGAGCCGCTCGCCGAACGGATCGCGGAAGAGATCGCGCTGCACGTGGGTTCTGCCGACAGCCGATAGGCGCGAACTGGCACGACGACGACGGCCACGGCGAGGCTGACCGGGTCGAGCAGTGGTCCGTGAGCCCGCCACGGCCTCAGGCGAACCTCTGCGCCGGATGGCGGCCGCAGCAGGCGTGGACTCGACCCTGCTGATAATCCTCGGTAGGTGGACGCCATACCGGGAAAGGGGTGGCCACGATGGCAGACGGACCGATGCACCCAGAACATGTCCTGAGTGCGTCCGTGGATCTGAGCGGCACCGGGTACTACGTCCGCTGGGGCGTACTGCAGATCTCGGCGGTAAACCTTGTGGTCATCGCCCTGATGCTGATCGTTTTCGCGCTGGCGCTGCTGCTGCCCTTCCCTCGCGGTCGGCAGCGGCGATGAGCGGCGCCGCAGGTGGCCGGTCCCGCGGCCCGGATGACAACTCGGCAGGAGGGTGGACCGGCGCTGTGCAGCGGCGCGCCCTGCGCGCGTTGCCCCCGGACAGGCTGCTGCCCACCACCCAGCCGGAGTACGTGGCCTCCTGGATCTACGTGTTCGGTGTCCTCACCCTGTCCAGTCTGGTGGTGGTCATCACCACCGGATGCGTCCTGGCGCTCTTTGGCCCCGCGTGGTGGCACGTATCGGGCGTCGGCAGGTACATCAACAGCCTGCACCTGTGGAGCGTCGAACTGTTCATGTTCGTCATGGTCGTCCACCTGTGGGGAAAGTTCTTCATGGCCGCCTGGCGCGGACGGCGGGCTCTGACCTGGATCACCGGGGCCGTCATCTTCATCGCCTCGATCGGCGCCGCCTTCACCGGCTACCTGGTGCAGCAGAACTTCGACTCCCAGTGGATCGCGGGCCAGGCCAAAGACGGCCTGAACTCGGTGGGCATCGGCGCCTGGTTCAACGTGCTGGACTTCGGTCAGATGTTCATGTGGCACATCGTGCTGCTGCCCATGGCAGTGGCCATCCTCGCGGTGTGGCACATGCTGCTGGTGCGGCTGCGTGGCGTGGTGCCGCCCATCGGGACCACCACGCCCGAGACCGTCCCCGACAGATCACGGGAGCCCGCATGAGGGCACGAAAGGCCCACCGCGAACCGGTGCCCGACCCCGGCGCCTTCCCTCAGCGGCCATACGACCTGGTCAAGGAGCTCACCATCGCGCTGGTGGCGACCACACTGCTGACGGTCGGGCTCGCGGCGGTCTTCTCCTCACCCGACGAGAAACCGATCACTTTGGCCCGCTGGGCGAGGGCCGCCCCCAACGACTTCACCGCCACCGCCGTCGCCGAACTGGGCAGCACCAGCGGCACCGCACAGTACGGCCCCCCGTACACCACCACCCCGGGTGCCGGGCAGAAGATCGGACCGGTGAACCTCCAACGCGCCGCCGGGGTGACCACACCGATCGACACCGCACACGACTTCGTGCTCCGCCCGCTCACCGCCGCACCGGAACCTGCTGCCGTATCCGCCGGGCTGGCCGCTTGGCGCACCGCCCCCGCCCGCCGCCAGCAGCAATGGGCCGCCGCCTACACCAACGCGCTCGGCAAGGCCCCCGGAGGCGACCCGGCCCTGGTCGCGCCCGGCGACTACGGCCCCGTTCCCGTCCTGACCTCCCGCCTGCTGGAGCTCGCAAAGACGGGGGCGCTGGACCAACTACTGGCTGTCGGGCACTTCTACGAGACGGACTACACCAAACCGCTGCTCTTCCTGGGCGACGGCTCGTACCTCGAAGACCAGGCCCGCGCCCGACACCTGGCCGGCGACCAGTGGGGGATGATGAACGAGACCGGCAACTATCCCGGTCAGCCCTGGTTGTGGCTGTACACGTTCTGGTACCAGATCGAACCGTTCAGCAGCTCAGGCAACGCCGACGCCCTGGTCTGGGGCCTGATGGCTCTGCTCAGCCTCGCGTTCGTCCTGGTGCCGTTCATTCCAGGCGTCCGGTCGATCCCGCGATGGACTGGAATCTACCGCCTCGTCTGGCGGGACTACTACCGCTCACGCCGGACGACGCGGCAGCACTGACGGTACGGGCACCCGTATCACCTCGGACTCGCCGATCACGATGTACTCGACGGCGGCCTGCTCGCCCGGGACTTGCGAGGGCCTTGCCGTGCAAGGCGGCATCCAGGTTCGCGCGGTCCGGGCCGAGCGGACCTTGGGCAGGTCCGCAGTCACCTGGGCGGGGCTGATGTCGGGCGGGGCCGGGATGTTGCCCTTCCCGGTGCTCACCGCGTTCAGGGTCTACCGGAACGCGGCGGCGTAGCTCGCCTCGTCCGGCGGTGGTGCGCCGCTGCTTCAAGCCCTCACGGGAGGCGATCGCGGAGCTCACCAGCCTGCTCGCACCCGGCGACCGCATGCGCTGCGGCGCCGCTCGGGGGATGGGCGGCGTACGGCGGCCTCACGCTGCGATCGATCTTCAGGCCGCGGGCATGAGCCCCTGGGGCCGTTCGGCCCAGCACCGGAAGCCATGCTCCCGATTTCCCTCGAAAGCGTTCCTCACCCACGCTGGAAGTGAGGGAACCAGCCAAAGGAAGTGATCGGCATGATGTGGTACGACGGCGGCTGGGGCTGGGGCGGCTGGTTCGTCATGACCGTGGTCATGGTGCTGTTCTTCGCATTGCTGATCGCTGGCATCGCTGCCCTTGTCCACTACCTGACCAGCGCCCACCGTGGCCACCAGCCCGGCTCGCCTCCTCCCTCCGGCGAGCATGGGTGGGGAGGCAGGCGAGCAGAGGACCTGCTCGCCGAGCGGTTCGCCCGCGGAGAAATCGACGAGGACGAATACAAACGTCGCCTCGCGCTGCTGCGGGAACAGCGATGAACACGGACCGCCAACGCCGGATGTGGCTGGTCCTCGGCGGTGCCGCCGCAGCGCTGCTGCTGGGCATTGCCACGACGGCGCTGTTGGCCACGACCGGCGCCTTCCGCAGTCCACACCCCCCCATCTGGCGGGCGCCGAGCGCCGCGCGGTGCACAGCGCCCCCGCTGCCCGGTCAGGTGGTGCAGGTGACCTTGGCCGATATGGGCCACCCCAGCGGTCCAGGCCCCGGCTGGAGCGGAATGCGCATGATGCGCCTGATCGCTCACCCCACCACCGTTACGGCCGGAACAGTGTCGCTGCGCGCGGTCAACGCCGGAAACCTCACGCACGAGGTGATGGTGCTGCCGCTGTCCGCGGCCCAGGCCCCAGGACAGCGGCCTACCGGTCCGGACAGGCGCATCGATGAGACAGGCAGCCTCGGCGAGGCGTCACGCAGTTGCGGCGCGGGCGCGGGAGACGGCATCGCCCCGGGAACGACCGGATGGATCACGCTGACGCTGCGGCCCGGCCGCTACGAACTGGTCTGCAACATCCCCGGCCACTACCTGGCCGGTATGTACACCGAACTCGACGTCACCCGCCGCTAGCGCCAGCCGGCTCAGGTGCGCCGCTCGTTGAGGACACGCGCCAGAGGGCGGCCGAGGAGGCTACCACGGTCTCACTCGGCGTCGACGGCGTCCTCATCGGGGCGACGCGTCACGCGCCCTGCAACTACATCGACGTCCGAGACATCGCCGACGTCGCCGCGGAGACCCTCCTGCGTCCCGACCTTGCCGGGGCCACATACCCTGAATCCACCGCCTTGGATTAAAAACGGTTTTCTGAGCTAGTGCCGGGTCGGTGCTCGGTTTGGGGCAGGTGGTATCTGCTGCTCTGCCCAGCTTTTCCACGGGTTCGGTTCCGGTCGGGCCTTGAGGGCGGGGTGGACAGGGGTGTCAGATCAGTCCCGGGCGGTGTCGTCACCCTGCAAGGACCCCCTTCAGAACCGTTCCCTGGTGCCACTGCCGGCTCGGGCCATTCGCGCGGTCGAAGGCGTCGTGGACGTGCGCATGGAGCTTGGCTGAAGTTCCCTCCAGGCAGTGCGTCCCACAGCAGCCGGTCCGGCTCCGCCGTGCGGGCACTCGACCTCTACGCTGCGGGGGCAGTGTCGTGACTGCGCTGCTGCTGAGACCCGGCCGGGCCGTACCAGTCTCCTTGATCAAGCCGGCTGTCGCCACAGTCGTAAGCCATGCGCCGCCACGGAGTGGAGATCCGGGCGAGCTGAAACGCTGCGCCTGCACGAAGATCTCGGCCCGCGACGTTCCGAGTGGCTCTTCTTCGTTGTGTCGGAAACACTGGAACGGTTTCTGGGACTGCAGCCGATGGGGGGCCGTGTCCAGGAGGACTCAGATGGCCACAAGGCGCCAATTCATCAAGGCCGGCCTAGCCGGCGGAACCTGCCTCTTCATCCCGGCCGGGTCTGCCTCCACGCCGGCCTGGCCGGGAATCCCCAGCCGCGTCCTGGACCCGAAGACAATCGACAAGTACGTCACCGAGCTCGCCGTCCCGCCGGTCATGCCCTGGACCGAGAGGGACGAGGCAGGACGCGTCGATCACTACACGATCGGTGTTCGGCAGTTGCGGCAGCAGATCCTGCCAGCCGGTATGCCGGCCACAACGGTGTGGGGATACGGGTCGACCCGGCATCCAGGAAGCTTCTCCTACCCGTCATGCACCGTCGAGGCCACCTTCGGCCGGGCCATACGGGTCACGTGGGTGAACCAGCTGCTCGACCGCCACGGCCACCATCTGCCGCACCTGCTGCCGGTAGACCCCACACTGCACTGGGCCAACCCCGAAGGCGGCATTTCACGGCGTGATGCGCGACCGACCTTCACCTCGACACCCGGCCCCTATACCGGGCCCGTGCCGATCGTGACCCACCTGCACGGGGGGCACAACACACAGGAGAGCGACGGCTACCCCGAGGCGTGGTATCTACCCCGTGCAGCCGACATCCCCGACGGATACGCACGGGTGGGCTCCTTCTATGAACAGTTCAAGACAATATTCGAAAACCAGTTCAATGCAGCCTGGGGGCCAGGAAACGCCGTATTCCAGTACGCCAACCAGGAGCGTGCCGCCACCTCCTGGTTCCATGACCACGCCCTGGGGGTCACTCGGCTGAACGTCTACGCGGGGCTGGCGGGCTTCTACCTCCTGCGCGGCGGGCCCGCCGACCTCCCGGACGGTGTGCTTCCGGGGCCGGCGCCGAAGCTCGGCGACCCCCCGGGAAGGCACTACTACGAGATCCCGGTCGTCATTCAGGACCGGTCGTTCTCCACCGACGGCAGCCTGTTCTACCCGGCGAGCCGCGCATCCTTCGACCACTTCACCGGTCCCTACATCCCCGGCAGTGACATCTCCCCCATCTGGAACCCGGAGTTCTTCGGCAGCACGATGGTGACCAACGGCCGTACCTGGCCCGCTCTCTCCGTCGAGCCGCGCCGCTACCGCCTACGGTTTCTCAACGGCTGCAACGCACGCTTCCTGATCCTGAAGATCGTCACCGACCCGACGGCCCCTCGTCCCGCAGACCCGGTGCTCCCCTTCTGGCAGATCGGTTCGGAGGGAGGCTTCCTGCCCGCACCTGTGCAGCGCGACCAACTGCTCACCGCCCCCGCCGAACGCGCCGACGTCATCGTCGACTTCACCTCGATCCCGGTCGGCACTGATCTGTACCTCATCAACGAAGGCCCCGACGAGCCGTTCAGAGGTGGGAGAACGGGCACAGACTTCCGGCCGGCTGCCCCCGGGACCACTGGACAGGTCATGAAATTCACGGTGGCACGACCGCTCGCTACACCGGACAGGACCGTACCCCCCGCCCACCTCACCCTTCCGCCGTTCGAACCGCTGGGTCCAGCGAGCCACACGCGTCAGGTCTCCCTGCAGGAGCAGAACTCCGCGGTCCTGCGCGGTGTGGGTCCCCGCGTGGTGATGCTCGGCACCGTGGACCGGCACGGAAACCCGGCCCCCATGGGATGGAGTGATCCCATCACGGAGAACCCGGCACTCGGGGCGACCGAGATCTGGGAAATACACAACTCCACCAAAGATGCCCACCCGATCCACATCCACGAGGTTCAGTTCCAGGTCGTCGACCGGCAGAGCACGGGGCACAGCGCAAGACCTCCAGAGCCCTGGGAGAGCGGTTTCAAGGACACGGTGATCGCCTATCCGCACGCCATCACCCGGGTCAAGGCCACCTTCGACCGGGCGGGACAGTACGTGTGGCACTGCCACATGCTCGAACACGAGGACAACGAGATGATGCGGCCATACCGTGTCAGCCCTCACTGAACGCCAAGCACCTCGCTCTACGCTGCCATCGCTATGTGACGGTGACCGCCGATTCAGTCACCCGGTGTGGGGGGGGGGGGGGGGGGGGGGGGGGGGGGGGGGGTGGGGGGGGTGGGGGGGGGGGGGGGCGGGGGGGGGGGGAGGGGGGGGGGAGG
>NZ_JBVJWD010000025.1:65417-102723 GCF_055602785.1 Streptomyces sp. NPDC037301 | reverse complement strand
CCCTCTCCCCCCCCCCCTCCCCCCCCCCCCCCACCCCCCTCCCCCCCCCCCCCGCCCCCCCCTCCCCCCCCCCCCCCCCCCCCCCCTCCCCCCCCCCTCCCCCCCCCCCGCCCCCCCCCCCCCCCCTCCCCCCCCCCTCCCCCCCCCCCCCCCCCCCCCCCCGCCTTGTTCCGGTCGCTGGTGACCCGGCCCGGTTGGCGATCGTGCGGCAGCTCGCGGCGGGCGAAGCGAGGATGGTGGAAGTTCGAGCACTTGGCCTGTCTGCGCGAGTGCGGGCTGGTTGACGCCCGACCGGTGCGCCGGGCGTCGGTGTTCGCTCTCGCCCGGCCCGCGCTGCTGACCGCGGCGGAGGCTGGGCCGGCGGCAACCGAGTGCGCAGGATGCCTCATCACGCGGGTTCTTGACGGACTCGCACCATCTCATGACTTCCTTCACGGCCTTTTTCGCGGAATGCGCTTCGTGTGATCCGAGCGGCCAGGTAGCCGCTCATGAGGGCGGCCGTCGCAAGGGCGGCCCCGGACCAACCGAGCGGCTCGGTCTCCAGGACCGACCGCAGCGGCGGAGCGTACAGCGCCGCCAGCGCCAGCAGGGCGGACACGAGCACAGCCAGGGGGAGGAAGAGGTTCTGCCGGGTCAACAGACGCGTCCGCAGGCCCAGGACGACGCCGAGCTGCGCGCCGAGCAGCGACAGGAACAAGACACTCTGCCATGGAAGGTCCCAGGCTCGTGCGGCAGCACCTGCGGAGAGACAGACCGCGGTGACGACCGCGGCCAGCACGAGGAGACGCTGCCAGGCTCCGGCGCCGAGGATGTGCTGGCCGGATGGCCTCGGTGGCCTGCGCATGGCGTCCGGGGCCGCCGGCTCGGCGCCCATGGCCACACCCGTCAGGCCGTGGGTCAGCAGATTGATCCACAGGATCTGTCCGGCCCTGAGCGGCAGCGGAAGTCCGAGAAGGGGACCGGCCAGCATGACGAGGATCTCGGCGGTACCGCCGGCCAGGCCGTAGACCAGGAAGCGCCGGATGTTGTCGTAGACGCGCCGGCCTTCTTCCACGGCCGCGACCACGGTCGACAGGTTGTCGTCGGTGAGGACGAGGTCGGCCGCCTGTCGTGCGACCTCCGTTCCCCGCTTGCCCATCGCCACACCGATGTCGGCTCGGCGCAGGGCCGGGCCGTCGTTGACGCCGTCGCCGGTCATCGCCGTGACCGCCCCTCGGGCACGCCAGGCATCGACGATGTCCAGTTTCTGCTGCGGGTCTGTCCGGGCGAATACCCGCGCCGCGGTGAGGTCGGCAATGCGACCCGATGCCAGATCGGGGCCGCTGAGCACCTCTTCGTCACCGCCGTCCTCGCCGACGAGCCCTACGCGAGCGGCGACCGCGCGCGCCGTGGCCGGGTGGTCGCCCGTAATGAGGACTGGCGTAATCCCTGCTGCGCGGCAGGCGGCGAGTGTGGTGGCCGCCGCGGACTTCGGGGGATCGCTGATCGCGACGAGGCCCAGCAGTCGCAGACCTTTCTCGGCTGTGGCCGCACTGCTCGGTTCGTCCCGACACTCGGTGGACGCGAACGCGAGGACCCGGAAACCGCGGGAAGCAAGGATCGCCGCCTGCTGGCGCGCGCCCATCAGCACGTGTTTGCGGTCGGCGAGGACGGACACGTCCAGTACCACTTCCGGCGCCCCTTTCAAACACACCAGCAGATTGCCCGATGGCATTCGGTGCACCGTGGTCATGCGCTTGCGGAGGCTGTCGAAGGGCGCTTCCCACGTCCTTGGGTACAGGCGCCTGATGTCCGCCTGATCCGCACAGCCCGCTTTTGCCGCAGCCGCCAGAAGAGCGGCTTCCATGGGGTCACCGATTGCAGTCCATCGGTCCTCATCGGCGGCGCGACCCTGAGGCGGCCGCAGAGTGGCGTCGTTGCATAACGACGCCACCGTCAGCAGGTCCCGTACGGGGCCGAGTTCAGCAGGCGTGGGCTGTCTGCCGTCGACCTGGACGTCCCCCTGCGGTTCGTATCCCACTCCGAAGAAGTCCGCTGTGACCAACGGTGTCCATACATGCTGGACGACCATGCGGGCCTCGGTGAGGGTACCGGTTTTGTCAGTGGCCAGAACGGTCACAGAGCCGAGCGTTTCCACGGCGGGGAGCCTGCGCACCAGTGCGTGCCGGGCCGCCATGCGACGGGCGCCCAGTGCCAGCGCGAGGGTCACGACGGCCGGCAAGGACTCGGGGACCGCCGCCACGGCCAGACTGATCGCTGTCACAGCCATGGTTCCGGCCGGCAGGCCGCGTGCGAGCCCGAGGACGAAGACCGCCAGGCACAGTCCCAGGGTGACGACGGCCAGGATGCGGCCCAGGGAGGCCAGACGGTGCTGCAGTGGTGTCGGCTCGCGCGCGCCGTCGAGCAGTGCGGCGATGTGGCCGAGCGCGCTGGCAGCGCCGGTGGCCGTGACCGTCGCGACGCCTCGTCCGCGCAACACGACAGTCCCTGCGCCCAGCAGCGAACCGGCGTCCTTGTGCACGGGAACCGATTCCCCGGTGAGCATGGATTCGTCGATGAGAAGAGCGGATGCTTCGATGAGCTCGGCGTCGGCAGCAACAATGTCGCCCTCGCCGAGAAGCAATACGTCGCCGGGCACCACAACAGCTGCGGCGACCTCCCGTGCGGTGCCGTCACGCAGGACACGGGCGCTTGGTGCCGACAAGGCCGACAGGGCCGCCACTGCATGGTCGGCACGCATCTCCTGCGCGACCCCCACCGTTGTATTGAAGACGATCACCAGACCGATGACCACCGCATCCGGGTGGTCACCGATCACGATCGTCAGCACTGCCGCACCCAGCAGCACCATGATCAGAGGATCGCGAAGCTGCGCAAGAACGCGGCTGTGCAAAGGCGCGCTGCGCACCTCCGCCACCTCGTTGCGGCCGTGCTCGGCCAGACGCCGCTCGGCCTCCGGCGCAGCCAGCCCGCAGAGCTCCTGTCCGGGCTCCCTCTCCCCGGCCGGGGTGGTCGTCACCGTCGGAGTTCACACAAGGGGAACTGTGATCACCGGGCAGTGCGCCCGGTGCAGCAGTCCGTGGACGACGGAGCCGAGCCGCATGCCCGTGTAGCCGCCCCGGCCACGGCGGCCCACGACGACAGCCAGAGCGTGCTCGGACGCACCGGCCAGCTCCTCCACAGGATGTCCGGTCGGCACCTCGTGAGTCAGGTGCACGTCCGGGTACTGCAGTGACCAGCCCGCCGTGGTCTCGGAGAGCATGCGTCGCTGAGCCTGCACCGCGACCTTTTCGTCGTGGAGCATGAATACGGGCGGCTGCCACACCGAGACGGCTCGGAGCGCTGCTCCGCGGAGGTCGGCCTCCTCGAACGCCAGCCCCAGCGCCGCCTTCGAGGACTCGCTGCCGTCGATTCCCACGACCAGATAGTTCGGCTGTTGGGTGACGTGTTCCGCGTCGCCCACGACCACCACGGGACAGCGTGCCCGGGCCGTGACGGGGACGACGAGGGAGCCTGCACTGAAATACTCCGCCGTACGGCTCAGATGCCGAGACCCGAGAACGACCATGCGGGCCCGCGCGGACAGCGCGCCGATCACGGGAGCCGGGAAACCGTCGAGCAGATCGGTGACCGGCTGCAGTTGCGGATGGCGTGCCCGGACCCAGTCGGCCCCCTCCTGGAGAGCGTCCGCACCGGCTTGGAGCATGTCCTTTCTGCGTGGGCTGTCATCGCCCTCACGCCTGTCGTGCGATGGGGGTACGGCCACGACGAGCCGGAGCTCCAGCCCTCGACGATGCGCCTCGTCCGCCGCCCAGGCCAACGACAGGCGCCAGTTCCTGGCCGGGTCGATACCGACGACGATCGCACCGCGTTCACCGGCGCCCATCACGACTCACTCCTGCGCCCGGGACCCTGCCGCGGAATGAGCTGCACGGGACAGTGGGCGTGGTGCAGAAGGCTGTGCGTCGCCCGCCCGAGGGTGGGCCCGATGTAACCGGGCGACCGCCGTCCGCCCATCACCAGCAGATCCGCGTGGCGCGATGCCTCCACCAGGACCCCGGCGACGGTCAGGCTCTTCTCAGCATCCGCCTGCACGTTCAGATCCGGGAATTCCTCGCGGATCCGGTCCGCCACGGCCATCAGGCGATGGACGTGTTCGCCGGCGATCGCTTCGACATCGTCGAGCATGGTCACGGCGAGTCCGGCTGATTCGAGAATGTTCCACACGTTTAGCAGCCGCAGCGAGGCCTTACGGATCTCGGCCTCACGCGCCGCGTACCGGGCGCATTCGGCGTCGTGCTCGTCACGGACCGCGGCGATCACCACTCCGGTCTCGGTCCCGTTGTCAGTGCCCCTGACCACGATGACGGGCGTCGTGGCGCCGGCGGCGACCTTCAGACCGACGGATCCGAGCATGAGGTTCTTGAACCCGCCGAGACCGCGGTTGCCCACCACGACAGTGCCGCGCAGGCCGGCCGTCCGGTGCAGGCTGGGGACGGGTGCGCTGCGGCTGAACTCCGTGGTGACGTGCAGACCGGAATACTGTTCCGCGACGGCAGCGGCGGTTTCCCGCAGCAGTTCGCGGCCCGCGCTGCGAACACGCTCGACGCTCTCCGCCGAGAGGTAGAGAACCCGGCCGTCCGTGTCAGCCGCGTGGACGATGTGCAGCGGGCTGTCACGGCGAGTGGCCTCGGCCGCTGCCCACAACGCCGCCCGGCGGGCCGGCTCGGAGCCGTCGACACCAACGATGACGGAGCCCAGTTCCGGGCTGCCGGTGGTGCCTTTCATGGTTCCTCCTCACCAAGGGCCACTGAAGGGTCAACTCTCACGCTGGCACCACGGGCCCCTGCGGGGAGAGGGCCGCTCAGCACCGCCCGGGGGGCCAATGGACCCTGTCAGGAGAATCCTGCCGTGCGCGGGTGCCCGGACGCCCGATCCGGGTCCGACCGGTCCCGGCCACGACCCATTCGGCCCTCCTCCTCTCAGTACAGCCCGGCGGATCGTGGTCCCTGAACAACCTGCGGGCGCTGCGTCCGTGCGGGTCCCTGCGAGATGGCAGGAGGCGCCTCCATGAAGCGCATCGAAGTGGGAGACCTGATGACCGACGAGGTCGTCTCGGTCGTGCCGGTCACCTCCTTCAAGGAGGTCGCGAAGCTGCTCGCCCAGCACAACATCAGCGGACTGCCCGTGCTCGACGACGAGGACCGGGTCGTCGGCGTCGTCTCCGAGAGCGACCTGCTGAACCGCCAGGCGGCGAGGCACCTCATGACGGGCGACGTCCCCGACGACGCCACCGGGACCGCAGTCTCGTCCGGAGCGGAATTCACCGCTGCCGAGGTCATGTCGACACCGGCGGTGACCGTTCACGCGCACGAGACCGCACCGGACGCCGCCCGACTGATGATGCGCAGTGGCGTGGAGCGGCTCGTGGTCGTGGACGAGGAGGACAGACTCGTCGGCATCGTCACGCGCCGGGACCTGCTGCGCCTCTTTCTGCGCCCCGACGCGGAGATACGACGGCGCCTCGTCGAGGAAGTGCTCGTGGGCGCCATGGGGCTCAGAGCCGACGTCGTCACCGTCCATGTAATGGACGGCGTTGTCACCCTGGAAGGCCGACTGGAGAGCCAGGCCCAGATCGCGATCCTGACCTGCCTTGCCGAACAGCTCGACGGGGTGGTCGCGGTCGTGAGCCATGTGTCCGCACCCGTGGACGGCCCCGTACCTGCCTCCTCGCAGTGGACCGCGCACGGACTGTCCGCAGAGCCGTGAGGACGCGCTGTTGCCATCGCCACTCATGGCGATGCGCCGCAGCATCTGCTTCAGGATTCCAGTGCGAGGACAAGGACCCGGCCATGGACCATCGCATCATCCACAAGCACCCCAGGCCCGGCGCCGCCCTCGAACTCCAGGACTATGAGCGGATCCGCGCCAAATTCACCTGGGACGAGGCTCGATCGCGGCTGGCCGGACTGCCCGGTGGCGGGCTGAACATGGGATACGAAGCCGTGGACCGCCAGGTGGCCGCAGGCCTTGGCGGTCGGGAGGCGTTGCGCTGCGTCGCAGCGGACGACACGGTGACCCACATCAGTTATGGCGAGCTCGCCTGCCTCACAGGGCGCTTCGCCAACGCACTCACGGCCATGGGGGTGGCTCGGCAGGAGATGGTGTTCACGCTCCTGGGCCGTTGCCCCGAGCTCTACGCGACGGTGCTGGGCACGCTGCGCAGCGCCCGCGTGCTGTGCCCGCTGTTCTCCGCGTTCGGCCCTGAGCCCGTACGCCAGCGGCTGGAACTGGGCGACTCCCAGGTTCTTGTCACCACGGAGGAGCTGTACCGGCGCAAGGTGGAGGAGAACAGGCACCGCCTGTCGCGCTTGGACCACGTGCTGCTCGTCGGCCCCGTCAAGGATCCGCCGCCGGGAACGGTTTCGTTCGCCGAAATGATGAAGCAGGCGTAGCCGGAGTACACCGTTCCTCCCACCGATCCGGAGGATATGGCTCTGCTCCATTTCACCAGCGGCACAACTGGGAGGCCCAAGGGCGCGGTCCACGTGCACGAGGCCGTCGTCGCCCATCATGCGACGGCGGCCTTCGCACTCGACCTCCGCCCGGGCGACGTCTACTGGTGCACGGCGGATCCCGGGTGGTTGACCGGTACCTCGTACGGCATCATCGCTCCGCTCACGCACGGAGCGACCCTCGTGGTGGACGAGGGCGACTTCGACGTACACCGCTGGTACCGCATCCTGGACGGCCAGAAGGTCACGGTCTGGTACACGGCACCGACCGCGATCCGCATGCTGATGCGCCCCCCTGAGGATTCCGTCCACCTCTACATCGGTGAGGAGGCCGTCGCCGTTGGCGTGAACGAGGCTTTGCGCCAGGAGGACGCCGTAGTGTCCACCTAACGCGAGCACGGGCATGCTCTGGCCCGTGGTGTGCCCGCCGACCTGGACTTCCTCAATTTCGTCGAGGCACTGAGCGGGCGCACAACTCTCCTCCTTCCGGAGACGGACTATCCCTTGCTGAACACCTTGAGCGGCTGCGCGGACTACGTCGCCTCGCGCACGCCCACGGCGTAGACGGGACTGGTCGGCCCCACAAGGGGCCGCATGGCCCCTCCTCCGCCCCTGCCCTGCAGGCCCAGGCTGAGAGCAGAGCGCAGACCTGCGGCGTGCAGGAGGGCCCCGCCATGAAGCACCTCGTGACAGTCGGCGTCGACGGCTCCCCCGAGAGCCGGGCGGCCGCCGTTTGGGGCGCTCGGGAGGCGTCCTTGCGGGAGGTGCCGCTGAGGCTCGTCCACGTCATCGACTGGCCCATCAGCCCCGCCGTTCCGCGGCTGGGCCGCGAGACGGCCGACCGATGGGCCGATGAAGCGCTCGCCGAGGCCCTGGAGGATGTACGCCGTCGGTACCCGCATCTGGAGAAAACCACCCGGCATCTCTCCGGCAGGCCGGCCGCAGCTCTGGCCGTCGAAGCGACGGACGCGGGCCTGCTCGTCCTCGGTTCCCGCGGCCTGGGCAGTCTGGTGGGGTTCCTCGTCGGCTCGGTGGGCATGGCGACCCTCATAGCCACCGAAACGCCGGTGACTCTCGTACGGGTGGCGGATGAGTTGGGGGACGCCGAGCCAACCCGGTACGGCGAGATGGTCGTGGGCGTCGACATCCATGAAGCACCCGACAGGGTTCTCGCCTTCGCCTTCGAAGAGGCCACCCGTCGCGGTTGCGCCTTGCGGGTGATTCACGGCTGGAAGGTTCCTCCCGCCCACAGGGGGTTCCCCTTCATCAATTCCGACGGCGAGCGGGAAGTCGATCGGAGTGTCGCCCAGATGCTGGACGAGCTGCTGCTGCCCTGGCGCCATAGATTCCCGTCGGTGAGCGTCACCCAGAAGACGTTCAAGGGACCCGCGAGCCGCCAACTCGTCCAGGCCGCGGCGGGGGCGGACCTCGTCGTCGTCGGCCGGCACCTGCGCCGCTCTCCTCTAGGTGCACACCTCGGGCCGGTGACTCATGCCGTCCTGCATCACGCCGCCGCCCCCGTGGCCGTCATCGCCCACGGCTGACGGCCCTGAACGAAAGGGAAATCGGACCATGATGCATCGCACTGTCTCCGAAGTCATGACCCGGGCCGTGGCCACGGCCAGCCCCGAAGCGTCGCTCAAGTCGGTCGCCTGGAGCCTCGACTACAACGATGTCTCGGCCCTGCCCGTCGTGGACACCCGCCACCACCCCATCGGCATCATTTCCGAAGCCGATCTGCTCCGCAGGCAAGCCGGACTGCCGGACACGGAGGGCCGTGACCAGTTGCGCAAGGCGGCATCCGCGGACCGCCACACCATGGACGCCCGCACGGCCGGCGATCTGATGTCCACCCCCGTACTGACAGCCCGGCCGGAGTGGGGCATCGTCGAGACCGCTCGCTTCCTCCACGAACGGGGCGTCAAACGCCTTCCGGTCATCGATGAAACCGGAACGCTTGTGGGCATCGTCAGCCGCTCCGACTTGCTGCGCCCCATGCTCCGCCACGACGATGCCATACGCGATGAAATCGTTGACGAGGTACTGGGCCGGACACTCCGGATGACGCCGGGGGGCGTGACAGTAGCCGTGCAGGAAGGAGTTGTCACCCTGAGTGGCGGGGTCCAGGAGCACTCATCCATCCCGATTATCGAACACCTATGCCTATCCGTCGACGGTGTCGTCAGCGTCGACCAATCCCTCGAATACGCCGTAGACGACCTGGCTCCCGATCTCGATCCAGCTCATGACACGGGCGACCGCTGAGCACTCACGTCATGGGACGGGAAAAACCGACCGCTTCGTGTGGATCCCCAGGGCCGACCGCTCCCGAACAGGCCCCGGGTGGTCCTACCGCCGGCACACAACCATGTCGACGCTCGGACATACACGGACCCTTGTTCCTGGAGGAATCATGAAACATCTGCGCACCGTCGACGACGTGATGACGCACGCCGTCATTTCGGTCAACCGCAGAGCGCCCTTCAAGGACATCGTCGAGACCATACGACGTTGGCGGATCAGCGCTCTGCCCGTCCTGTCGGACGAGGGGCGGGTCGTGGGCGTGGTCTCCGAAGCGGACCTTCTGCTCAAGGCGCAAGGTGCGGATGAGTCCCGCGCCGTCTCCGCCGGTCAGCTGATGACCGTGCCCGCCGTGACAGTGGCCCCGGACGCAAGCATCGCGGGTGCCGCCCGGCTTATGGCCCGCGGCCACCTCAAGCGGCTGCCGGTCGTTGACGACGACGGCCGCCTGGTCGGCTCGGTCAGCCGAGGTGATCTGCTGAAGATCTACCTCCGCCCGGACGAGGACATCGCCGAGGAGCTGCGCGAGCTGATCATGGCTCGGCTCATCCCGGCCGGCTCGGCGACCGTGCACGTCCACGTGTCCGGCGGCATCGTCCACCTGCACGGCTCCATCCCCGACCCATCGCTCGACGACGTGCTGATCCGTATCGCGCGCACGGTGCCGGGAGTCGTGGACGTGACGGCCCGGCTCGACGCCGAAGTCCCCGCCTGAAGGAGACGGACAATGAGGCATCGCAGCGTCGCCGACCTGATGACACCCACGGCCGTCAGCGTCCAGCGCGGCACCACGTTCAAGGAGATCGCCCGGCTCCTCGACGAGTTCGGCGTCACGGCCGTGCCCGTCGTGGACGAGAAGGGATGTGCCGTGGGCGTCGTCTCCGAAGCCGACCTGCTCCGCAGACGCAACGCCAGGAGCGGCGCGAACACCGCCGTCGGTCTCATGAGCCACCCGGCCATCACTGCGGCACCCGAGTGGAGCGTCGTCCGCGCCGCCCGCATCATGGAGAAGCACAAGGTCAAGCGACTCCCAGTCGTCGACAACAACGGCCGACTGATGGGAGTCCTGAGCCGCAGCGACCTCCTGCAACTCTTCCTGCGCAGGGACCATGCAATCCAGGAGGAGATCCTCGAAGAGGTCCTGACCCACACGCTCCGGCTCAGCCCGTCGTCTCTGACCGTCGAAGTCGCCGACGGTCTCGTGACCCTCAGCGGCACCGTGGGACGGCACAGCCTCGTCCCCATCATCCTGCGTCTGTGCCGGAGCGTCGACGGTGTCGTGGACGTGATCAATCGGCTCAACTACGAACAGGACGACATGCCGGTCGACGTACGAACCGGCATCCAGCGGTAGAAAGTGACTGCGGCACCTCGCGAAGTATCCGAGTTGATGACCCCGCTGGCCCGTCACCGTCCCAGGAACGCCACCTTCAGATATTCGAAGGAGGCGAGTCCCTTGACCGCGAGTCAGTCCCTGTCCGAGGAAGGCCATCATGAATCAACGCATCGTCGTCGGCCTCGATGGATCCGCGGAAAGCGTCGCGGCGGCCCACTGGGCCGCGCGGGAGGCACTCCTTCGCAGCGCACCGCTGCACCTTGTACATGCCGAAGAATGGTTTTCGCCCCTCGGCATTCCTGCCGCCAGGTCCGATCTGCGCCGCCAGTGGGCGCAGGCCCTCCTCCGCGAGGCTTCCAAGGAGCTGCTGGAGAAGCACCCCCAACTGGACATCAGCACCGAGTCGTTCGACGGGCAACCGGCCGACTCACTGGCCAGTACCACAGCCACTGCGGGCATGCTGGTCCTCGGCTCACGAGGGCTGGGCACGCTCAGGGGTTTCGTCCTCGGTTCCGTCGGCATGGCCGTCATCCACGCCGTGGAGCAGCCCGTTGTCCTGGTGCGCGCGACAGAGGACGCATTGCCGCACGATCAGGAATGCCACTTGGACCGCGACATGGTCGTGGGCGTCGACATCAGCCGACCGTGCGACGCTCTCCTCGCCTTCGCGTTCGACGAGGCATCACGGCGGGCCTGCACACTCCGTGCGCTGCACAGCTGGATGGTGCCTCCTCTGGCGGGTTCAGGGTCCGCATACAATCCGGAAGTCGCTGCGCAGATCGCTCAAAGCATGGACACCGGCCTGGACGCCATGTTGAAGCCCTGGCGGGACATGTACCCGGCGGTCAGCCTCGACGCACAGGTAAAGGTCGGACATGCCTCCGAGCAAATCCTGGAGGCAGGTTCCGAAGCAGGCCTCATCGTCGTCGGACGTCGCATCCGCCAGTCCTCGTTCGGCGAACACATCGGCCCGGTCACCCACGCGATACTCCATCACTCCACCGCACCGGTCGCCGTCGTCGCTCACGAATAAGGTCCCGCAGCGCCGCACCCCCCGAGTCCGTCTCCTCCCGGCAGCCTATGGCGTACGGCCGTGCACCGTCGGTGCAGCGCGCACGTCGTTCACATCGCCAGCGGGGACCACGACGGCGCCGAGGCCATCCTCGCGAAGAGACCTGCCGATCGTCACGACTCGCCGTCACCATTGGCTTTGGCCCTCTTTACGGGGATGCTGCGTGCCGTGTCTGCCACCTCGGGTTCCATCGCCACGCGCACGGTGAGGATGCCATCCTCGTACTCTGCTTCGACTCCGTCGGGCGGAATCTGAGCCGGCAGGCGAACGGTGCGGTGGAAGGAGCCGTAGCGGAACTCCGAGTGGTCCTTCTCCTCCTTGCTTTCGGCGTGCTCGGCGCTGACGGTGAGCGTGTCGCCCTCGACCGTGATGTCGATGTCCTTCGCGGGGTCCATCCCGGGAAGCTCGGCGCGCAGCGTGTACTGCCCTTCCTGGCTGGTCACCTCGATCGGAATCGGGTGGACGTGGGGCATCGGCCGCCACATCGGGAAGCGGGGGAAGTCGGTTCCGAACCAGTCGACGAGGTCGGGGAAGAGGCTGCGCCTGCGCTCCATCTGTGTTCCGGACATGGTGTACTCCGTCGGTCTCCAGCGCCTTGGCGGCGCCATCCTGCAGTGTCCAGTTCATTTTCAGTCGCTGGACGACAGGCCCGCTTGGGGCTTTCGGGTCCCGGATGGGGCCGTTCGGCCCTCCCCGTGCAGGTTGAGTTCGGCAGCAGCCACGTGCTGCTTCACCACGGCGAAGCTGTCCGGTGCCACTGAGATCGAGTCGATGCCGGTCTTCACCAGGAATTCCGTGAAGGCGGGGTCGTCGCTGGGGCGCTGGCCGCAGAGGCCGACCGTGCGGCCGACGGACTGGGCGCGCGGCACAAGGCTCTGGATGCTGCGCGTGACTGCGGGGTTGGTCTCGTCGAAGACATGGGCGAGGGCTTCGGAGTCCCTGTCCACGCCCAGAGTGAGCTGGGTCAGGTCGTTGCTCCCGACGGAGAAACCGTCAAAACGCTCGGCGAAGTCCTCGGCCAGGATGACGTTGGAGGGGATCTCCGCCATGACATACACCTTGAGGCCGTTCTCGCCCCGGCGCAGCCCCTGCTCCGCCATGACGTCCAGAACCCGGTCGGCCTCTTCGAGGGTGCGGCAGAAGGGGATCATGACGATGACGTTTGTCAGGCCCATCTCGTCGCGAACCCGGCGCAGTGCCCGGCATTCCAGGGCGAATCCTTCGCGGTAACGGTCGCTGTAGTAGCGGCTCGCGCCGCGCCAGCCGATCATGGGATTCGCCTCGACCGGTTCGAAGGCCCGGCCGCCCAGCAGCCGCGCATACTCGTTGGTCTTGAAGTCGCTGGTCCTTACGACGACCGGGGCGGGCCAGCGGGATGCGGCGATACGTGCCACGCCGTAGGCCAGTCGGTCGACGAAGTACTGACCGCGGTCGAGGTGGCCCTCGGTGAGCTGGTCGATGACGCAGAGGTCATGCTGGTTCACTCGCTCGGGGTGCAGCAGCGCCATGGGGTGGGCCTTGACCTGGTGGGCGACGATGAACTCCAGGCGCGCGAGCCCGACGCCGTCGGCGGGCAGGCGCCACCAGCGGAAGGCGGCGGACGGGTCGGCGAGATTGAGCATCACGCGGGTCCGGGTGGCAGGGAGTTCAGTGAGATCGGTCTCGCGCTCCTCGTAGGCCAGCAGTCCCGCGTAGACCTGGCCGCGGGCTCCCTCGGCGCAGGAGACGGTCGCGTTCTGGCCGTTGCGCAGTACCTCGGTGGCCCGGCCGGTGCCGACGACGGCGGGGACGCCGAGTTCGCGGCTGACGATGGCAGCGTGCGAGGTCCGGCCGCCATGGTCGGTGACGATCGCGGAGGCCCGCTTCATGACCAGTTCCCAGTCGGGGTCGGTGATGCCGGTGACAAGCACCCCGCCGGTCGGGAAGCGGTCGAGATCCACAGGCGAGTCGAGGACAATGGCCGGGCCGGAACCGATGGCCTCGCCGACCGCTGTGCCCTCGATGAGGCTCTACCCCGGGGTGACGGTCAGGCGGCAACGACGCAACGTCGTCGTACGGCGGCGGGACTGGACGGTTTCGGGGCGGGCCTGGACAACCGCCAGCTCTCCGGTCAGGCCGTCCTTGGCCCATTCCAGGTCCATGGGGCATCCGTAGTGTTCCTCGACGATCATCGCCCATTCGGCCAGCAGCCGGACTTCCGTGTCTGTCAGGACACGTTGCGAGCGCTCCTCGCCGGTCGTGTCGACGGTCCGGGTGAGTCCGTGCTCTCCATAGACCGCCTTCTTCCGCTTCGCTCCGATCCGTACATCGATCACGGGATCCAGCGCCGGGTCCTTCAGGCTCGGCTTGAAGACGGTGTGCTCGTCGGGGTCGACCTGGCCACTGACGACGGTCTCGCCCAGGCCCCAAGCCGCGCTGACCACGATGACCTCGGGGAAGCCGCTCTCCGGATCGAGAGTGAAGATCACTCCGGCGCCGGCGAGGTCCGATCGGACCATGATCTGGACACCGACGGAGAGAGCTACCGCGAGGTGGTCGAAGCCCATCCGCTCCCGGTAGTCGATCGCGCGGTCGGTGAACAGCGAGGCAAAACAGCGGTGACAGGACTGCAACAGCTGGGCAGGCCCACGCACATTCAGGTACGTCTCCTGCTGGCCGGCGAAGCTCGCCTGAGGCAGGTCCTCGGCGGTGGCGCTGCTTCGCACGGCGACCTCGGGATCGTCACGGCCCTGGTCGCGCGCGAACTGCTCGTACGCGGAGATGAGTTCGGTCCGCAGTCCGGCGGACAGCGGCTCGGCCATGATCATCGACCGGATCGCCGCCCCCACCTCGTCCAGCACTGCTCCTTCGTGCAGGCGTCCGATCTGCGCTTCGATGCGCGCACGCAGTCCGTGGCTGTCGAGCAACTCCCTGTACGCGTCCGCCGTCGTCGCGAAACCAGGAGGCACCCGCACGCCTGCAGTTGCCAGATGTGCGGTCATCTCTCCCAGAGAGGCATTCTTGCCACCGACCCGGCCGACATCATGCCGGCCGATGTCTGCGAACGGTACGACGCGTCGAGCGGTTGCCATGATGTCCTCCGCCTTGTGTGCGGTGGCCGCGGGCTCCAGCAGGGCATCCGCCGACCGGAGGGGGTACGCAGATCCAGCTGCGCGGGCTTGTGCGGCCGCCTCGGCCGTATCCGGATCCGAATGCGCTGCATCGTTGTCACCTCTTCGGGAGGCGGAGCCGGAAAAAGCGTCCGGCTTCCACGATCGTTCCCGGAGGTGTCATCGCCGCAGCACCGAGGGGGCCAGGAGCACGGGGCCGAGTGGGCTGTACCGGGGAGGGGCTGATCGGCCCATGGCCAGGGCCGGCCCGGAAGGGTGATCGCCGAAGTGTGAAGTCATCGCGACGACGTCCGCTAAGCGTCCCGGTACAGGCGTTCAAGATCAACGAGCATGACCTCTCCACGCGCATGCGCCGCATGCAATCGGTCGAGGTGCCGGAGGGCGCCATGGATGACAGACGGCAAGGCTGGGCTCGCCGCAACGAGGTCAGGGAACGAGTCGTGCGCCACACTTCGTCATCGAGCCGGTATTCGAGACGGTGTCCGGCTCGGCCGTGTGCGGGGAAAGCGTCTGTAGGACGTGGAAGGGATGGAGCCGAAGGATGCGGCCCGATTCGCCAGACACATTCAGTTCACCCTGGCTCCACAGACGTTCCCGAGCGACGCGGTGGGAAGCGAGCTGCGTCGCGAACGCCGCCGCGTGTGATACATGCTCGACGGCAAGCGAGAGGGGCTCACTCAGCGGGCGGTCCTGGGATGAGTGCAACGCGGCGCATTTCACGACGGCCGCGGAACGCCCGCGGGAGACCGGCAGCCTGAATCTCTGGACCGTTCCGGTCTCCGTGCAACTCGCCCCCACTGCGACGAGGGGCCGCGACGACGTTCTGACTGCGGTGGCGATCCGGATGCGGGACGAACGGGTTCGGCAGGACAGCCAGGCCACGCCGTCCGCTTCGACTCCGGCACAGTGGCCGGTAAGATGGCGTCCGTTGAGACCGCGGTATCGCTCGACACCGGCGTTGGTGACGTTGCCGTCGATGATGGACTCGACCTCGATGGCCCCGCTCCAGCCGTACCCACGGAACGTGGTCCTCTGGGCGGCGAGATACGGGTCGCCCATGTGGACGAGCCTGGTGTGAGTGACACTGATTCGGCGGCCGAGGCCGTCCTGGAAGAACAAGCGACGAGTGAGAATGCCGCCCCTCAGGTCGAGAGAGACGCTGTAGCGCCGCAGACTCGGATCATCGGGTGTGAGCCACTCCCCTGCCGGTCCGTCGTCCGGCAGACAGCGGTAACGCAGGCGCGACCAGTCGGGCAGATTGACCATTTCCTCGTTACCGACCCGCTTTCCTGCGACGTCCGAGGAGAGCCAGTTGGAACACCCGGCTGCGTAAGCCCCTGGATAGTGGACCGTGTCGGCGGGCGACTCGGGTGCGGCCCCCCGGGTGGCGAACCTGCCATTGCCGAGTGCGCACAGGGCCTCGATCGTCCGCTCCTTCTTGGGATCGTAGCCGCTGAAGTCCCAGGTCCATGCTGTGCTCATGACCACTCTCCACGGCAATCCTCGGTCGCGAAGGCGCGGTCCGGCCACCTGGCGTCCCGCCCATGGGCACACCGGTGCGGTTCGGCGTCGGGAGCCGGGGAGCGGCCATCGACGAGCGGGCCCGCAGGGCGGCGAAGCCGTGTTTCCGCACCGGCATGAGCACCCATCGACGACCACCGCGTCGAAGGGGTCGGTGCCCAGCGTTTTCATGAACACGCGTTCCTTTCCTCCCCGGTGGCAATCACCCTTCGTCCGCAGTGAGCCCGTGTTCCGTGAGTGGGTCGATCACGGACCCTGCGGCGTGCTCTTCAAGCACGGGCGGCATGACGAACATCGGCGCCGGATCGACAGGCCCGACAGACACCTCGATGGCGGTGGGTCCGGGACTGGTCCTGCTCATGGTCTTCACGCCCCCTTGGGCTTACGGCTGAGCCGGGGCGATGATCTCGCTGTGCTGCGATCCTCCCAGCGCCACCTTGAGGGCACCAGTGTCCCCGGCCCGGGAGAACACGTCGTAGGCCTCGTCCATCTGTCCCAGTTCGAAGCGGTGGGTGATCAATGGGGACGAAGGCAGCCGTCCGGCGGCCATCATGCGCAGCAGCATGGGCGTGGAGTACGTGTCGACCAGCCCCGTGGTGATGGTGACGTTCTTGGCCCACAGGTCTTCCAGGTGCAGCGTTGCCGGCTTGCCATGGACGCCGATGTTCGCGACGCGGCCTCCGGGCCGAACCATGCGGGTGCACATCTCGAAGGCCTCGGGCACACCGACGGCTTCGATGACGACGTCGGCACCGAGCCCCTCGGTGAGGTCCTCGACGAGTTGTTCGGGTTCCTCAGCCGCGCTCGCTGTCGCATCCGCGCCCAGGGAGCGCGCGGCGGCCAGCCGGGATTCGGCGAGGTCGACGGCGATGACACGTCCGGGGCTGTAGAGACCCGCGCAGACGATGGCGGCCAGTCCGATAGGGCCGGCGCCGACCACGACGACGGTGTCGCCGGGCCGGACACCGCCGTTCAGCACACCGACCTCGTAGGAGGTCGGGAAGATGTCGGCGAGCAGCACGCCGTCATAGTTGTCGACAGAGGTCGGCAGAGAGTGCACGGACAGGTCGGCGAAAGGCACCCGCACGTATTCGGCCTGAGTGCCGTCGATGGTGCGACCGAGCACCCAGCCGCCACCGCCACGGCACTGCCCGTAGTGGCCTTCACGGCAGAAGCGGCAGCGGCCGCACGCGGATATGCACGAGATCAGGACACGGTCACCGGGACGGACCGTACGGACGTCGGCCCCGGCCTCGACCACGGTGCCGACGGCTTCGTGCCCCAACACCCGGCCGGGAGTCACCTCGGGCACGTCGCCCTTGATGATGTGCAGGTCGGTACCGCAGATGGTGACGGCGTCGACGCGGATGATGGCGTCGGCAGCGTCCCTGACTGCGGGGTCCGGAACGTCCTGCCATGCGGTATGCCCCGGGCCCTGGAAAACGAGTGCCTTCACGACGTCGCCCCTCTTCCTGTGTCTCCTCCGGTGAGGTTCCCCCTCAGGCTGCCCCGGCGCGTGCCCACCGCGCATGGGCCGGTCGGTCCCCGCCGGGGCCTGTCGGGCCCATCCCGCCCCAGGGCCGGGGGTGTGATGGTGAAGACGGCCGGCTGCCACCCACCGAAGTAAGGGGGCGGCGATGTCCGAGGCAGAATCACACCCGGCCGAACCCGCGTCGAGACCCGCGCTGCTGCGCTTTCTCGGCGGCGTCCGGACCGTCACCGGCAGCAAGTTCCTCATCGAGAGCGACCATGCCCGGGTCCTCCTTGACTGCGGCCTCTTCCAAGGCTTCGCGGACCTGCGCCGCCGCAACTGGGCGAAGCTGCCGTGTGACGCCTCGTCCATCCACGCCGTGGTCATCACCCATGCCCACCTGGACCACTGCGGCTATCTGCCCCGACTGGTTCGACACGGCTTCCGGGGACCGATCCTGGCCAGCGCCCACACCGCCCGGCTCGCCGAGATCGTGCTCCGTGACAGCGCGCGCCTCCAGATGGAGGCGGCCCAGCACGCCAACGAACACGGCTGGTCCAAACACCGGCCCGCCAGACCGCTCTATGAAGAAACCGACGTCGACACCACCGTCAGGTTCTTCGACCCCGTCCCGGTCGGCAGCGAAGTCGAGATCATGGCCGGCACCCGGCTCACACTGCACCGCGGTGGACACATCCTCGGCTCGGCCTGGGCCCACCTGACCCTTGAGGACGGCCACACTCTCACCGCCAGCGGTGACCTCGGCCGCCCCGGCCACCCACTGCTGCTGCCGGCGGAGCCGTTCACTGGCGCTGACGTGCTGCTGACGGAGTCGACGTACGGCGACCGTCGTCACGAACCCGAGAAAGCCCAGGCCGAATTCGCGGCCGTACTGACACGTACCCTTGCGCGCGGCGGTACCGCCGTCATCCCCGCCTTTGCGATCGACCGCACCGAGGTCGTCCTCCACGAACTCGCCGGGCTGCGCCACAACGGGATCCTGCCGCAGTCCGTTCCCGTCTATGTGGACAGTCCCATGGCTCTGGCCGCGCTCGACGTCTATCGCGACGCGCTGCGTGCCCGTTCCTCCGAGATCCGGCCCGAGATTCTCGCCCGAGGCGAACAAGCGATCAGCCCTGCCCCGT
The DNA here is from genome assembly GCF_055602785.1 of Streptomyces sp. NPDC037301. Classification (NCBI taxonomy): domain Bacteria; kingdom Bacillati; phylum Actinomycetota; class Actinomycetes; order Kitasatosporales; family Streptomycetaceae; genus Streptomyces; species Streptomyces sp. NPDC037301. The sequence continues at coordinate 84,252 of NZ_JBVJWD010000025.1, read as the reverse complement.
TCCTGGCCGCCCGGACCGTCCAGGAGTCCATCGACATCAACAGCACGCCCGGTCCCGCCGTCATCGTTTCCTCGGCCGGCATGGCCACCGGCGGCCGGGTCCTGCACCACCTCCACCGGCTCCTGCCCAATCCACGCAATGCCGTCGTCATCGTCGGTTTCGCAGCCACCGGCACCAGGGCCCGCGACCTCGTCGCCGGTGCCCACACACTCAAGATGTTCGGCGAATACGTACCCGTACGCGCGGAGGTGGCCGACCTCCCGCACTTCTCGGCACACGCCGACGCCGACCAGATCATGGACTGGCTGCGCGGCGCCCCCGCACCGCGCACGACCTATGTGGTCCACGGTGAGGAGTCGTCGTCCGATGCCCTGCGGGACCGGATCGACCGTGAGCTGGGCTGGACAGCGGTCGTACCCAGACCCGGAGAGGCCGTCCTGGTCCGCTGACCGGCGCCGGGCGGCTTGCGCGATCTGGCACCACGAGGCTCTCTCGCAGCTCGATCCCCCGGTGCGAGGCTGCGAGTGAGGGAGGGGAGGCACACCATGAACTCCATGGAGTCTCCGCTCGTCGCTGATTCGACGCCATGGCCGCATCGGATCTGCTCAGCCCCACGGGAGCAGTCGGCCACTCGCCCGCACCCATCGAGGAGCCTGCCATGACCTCCGCCCGGTACACCGTCAACGACGTCATGACGAAGACCGTCGTCACCGTCACCCCCGACGCTGAATTCAAAGAGATCGCTGCCGCCATGGAGCGGTGGAAAGTCACCGCCGTGCCTGTCGTCGATGGCGGGGGCCACGTCGTCGGCGTCGTCTCCGAAGCCGACCTGCTCCCGAAGGAGGAGTTCCACGAGCACGGGCCCGGCATGATCGAGCACATGCGCCGCCTGGGCGACACCGCCAAGGCCGGCTCGGTCCGGGCCGGGGAGTTGATGACGAGCCCCGCCGTCACGACCGAGCCCGGCGTGTCCCTCCCGCAGGCCGCCCGGCTCATGGCCGACCGGCGTATCAAGCGCCTCCCGGTCGTCGACGCCGATGGCAGCCTCAAGGGCATCGTCAGTCGCGCCGATCTCCTCAAGATCTTCCTGCGTCCCGACGACGACCTCGCCGCCGAGATACGCCGCGAGGTCGTCGACCGGCTGTTCCCCGCCTCGCGCCGAAACGTGAAGGTCCGCGTCACCTGGGGTGTAGCCACACTCACCGGTCGCGTCCGCGACGCCACCCTCATTCCCGTCGCCGCCCGCCTCGCTCAATCCGTGGAAGGCGTCGTCAGCGTGGACTGCCGGCTCGAAAGCCAGGCATCCGCCTAGACCTCGATGGTCCGGCATCCGCCCGGACAGGGAACGGATGTGGCCCTGCCGAGGGCCATCCGGATCCGAGCGAGGGACGAACGGCCCATACGTACAGGGCGGCGATCCGCTTCATGCTGAAGCCATCGACCATTCCCGACTCCCCGGGAGACCTACGATGCTCACCAGAGCGCTCGACGACACCACACTGGCCGACCTCGTCGCCGATGCCACCGCCGCCCCGTCCATGCACAACGCCCAGCCCTGGCAGTTCCGCTACACACGCGCCGGCCGGACCCTCACCCTCATGGCCGACCTCGACCGAGCGATGCCGGAGGCCGACCCCGCCACCCGTGCACTGCACGTGGGCTGCGGCGCGGCCCTGCTGAACCTGCGGGTGTCCGCCGCCCACCACGGCCTGGACGCGGTCACCGCACTGCTGCCCGACCCGTCGGACCCGGCCGCACTGGCCACCGTCCGTCTCGGCCTTCGCCCCGACACTCCACGGGAACCCGCCGATGCAGCGCTCGCCGCTCTCCACCCCGCGATCCGGGACCGGCACACCAGCCGCTACCCGTTCGACGAACAGGTGATCCCTGAAGACGTCCGCGCAGGCCTCGCCGACGCGGCCCGTACCGAGGGCGCGGACTTCTCGTTCCTGACCCCGATCCACCTGGAGACCGTACTCGAACTCATCCGGGACGCCGAGGGGTACGACCGCGGGGACCCGGCACGGGAGGCGGAGCAGGAGCGCTGGACCCGGAACACGAAGACCGAGGCACCCGTCGACGGAATCCCCGACTACGCCTTCGGCCCCCGCGACGCCTCCGAACGAGCGACCACCCGCGACTTCGCGGGAACCGGGGTCATCCCGGGCCGAGCCCGTGTCCTGTTCGAGAACCGACCTCAACTGGCTTTGCTGAGCACCCTGGGTGATCGCCCCATGGACTGGCTGAGCGCAGGACAGGCGCTGGAGCGCGTACTGCTCACCGCCACGCTCCACAATGTGTCCACCTCGTTCGCGACCCAGCCCCTCGAATGGCCGGACCTGCGGTGGCTGCTGCGCGATCCGGTCTACGGCACGGGACACCCGCAGATGATCATCCGTCTGGGATACGGGCCGAGCGGGCCGCGTACGCCGCGACGTCCCCTCGACGAAGTACTGACCATCGAACCGTAGAAACTCGCGCCGCATGCATCGAGGCAGGCAGCCACCCGTATAGGAAAGGCGGTGGGAGCTCTCCCGATAGTCGTCGGAGTGGACGGATCGGAGGGCAGCCTCCGTGCCCTGGACTGGGCTGCGGCGGAAGCGGCACGCTCACGGCGGCCCCTGCGCGTCGTCCATGCGTCGTTGTGGGAGCGCTCTCAAAGGTGGGGAACGAGGACCACTGGGCAGTGCGCGTGGTGCGGGACAGCATGCGTCACGCGGCCGAGTGGAGAGCCAATGGAGTGGGAACGCCGACGGGATTCGATGACAATCACGTCAGCGTCGGCGTGCCACCAGCACCTCAGAGACGGATCCGGCACGAACTACGTGCTTGGTCACCGTGAGGTCCGGGAACTCCTTGCGTTCCGGGAACTCCTGTTCCGGGAACTCCTTGCGTACAGGCTCGACGAGCCGGGCAGTCGCTGTCGCCTGATCCGCGGCGAGCCGGCCCACACCATCCAACATCGTCGCCATGCTGCCGACGTTCTCAAGAAAGACCGATGCGCTGAGCACCCGCAGCGAGATGCCCTCCCGCTGAATGAGTGTTGTCCATGCTCTCTCCTCGAAGTCCTGCGTCCAAGGCACAGCGAGCGCCGATCTGCTACCGGTTCCGGAACTGTTCGGACAGCTCGGCCTCCACCTCGTCCCACTCCTTCTCCCACCCCACGTACCTGATGCGGTCCACCAGCTTCGTGAAGAATTTCCACACTGCGATGAAAAGTCCCGTCGCCGCTGTGAAGGTCCCTGCTGCAGTCATCCACGCAGATGCAACGGCCTCACCTGGCGTTGCGGGTCCCCTGCTGGTGACCACGCCTTGAGCAGTGGTCCAGATCGGTACGGTGGTGCCGGCCGGGCTGCCCGCCCAGACACTGACCACTGCCGTGCGCGCGGTACCGTCAGGCTGTGTCCACCGGACGGGAGCACGCACCGTTGTCTGCCCGATGGCAGCTGCAGCAGCAGGGCCGTCGGCGTCGAAAATAAGCCGTGCCTCGACCTTCCTTGCATCGGAGAGCGTGGCGGCACGACGCGTCTCGGCGTCGTGCACCGCACGGCCTGTGGCAGCCGACGCCGGGGGTGCCGCCAGTAGAAAAACCACAACCAAGAGCACCCTGCCCCAGCGCTGGATGCGATCCGAGGCGCGGATCGGCAGCCTCCGGGTGCTGGTGCTGGGTGCTCCGTGTCCTTGGCCTTCTCCAGGGGGCATTTCTTCAATCATGATCCGACCTCATTCCCCTGTGACACCGTTCCTTGCCCGTAGTGCATCGCGAAGCGTGTGGGCAGGAGCGCGTGCCACCATCCTGTACGCCCCGCACGGCCCGCGGCATGGGCTGAGCGGGTCGCGAGACCAGGCCGGTCGGCCCAAGCGCCACGCATCCCGGTGGCACACGATGGAGTCGAAGAAGAGCACGCAGAGAAGAGCGCGCAGAACAGTGGCGGCCTGATGACCGGAGCGGATCCACGAAGGATGTGTGCAGCATGCGGCACGAACAAAGCCACTCATCGGACAGCAAGCCGGACAGAACCCCGTCGGGAGACCTGGGCCGACGGGTGATGACGCGCCGCGAGCAGCTCGGGCTCAGCCGTGAGCAAGTGGCCGAGCGGGCCGGATCGGCGCCCGGTTACATCCAGTACGTCGAGGAGCGGCAGGCCACACCCGGCATCGGGTTTCTGCTGCGACTGGCCCAGGCGCTGGAGACTACCGTGGCCGAGCTGACCGGCAGCACAACGGAGCTGCCCCCAGGCATCGGCCGGGCCGGCTATCACACCCAGTTGCTCGAACTGGGCCCCCAGGAGTGCCACCGACTGTTGTCCACCCACGGAGTGGGCCGGATTGGTGTGACGACGGACGACGGGCCGGCCATCGTGCCGGTCAACTACGTCGTGGATGGTGACCAGATCGCCTATCGCACTGCTCGCAACACGCTGCCCGCAACCGCAGCGGACCACCCGGTGGCCTTCGAAGTGGACCACATCGACGAAGCGCTGAGCCAAGGGTGGAGCGTACTTCTCGTCGGTAGGGCAGCAACCGTCACCGATCCAGAAGCCTCGCGCAGGCTGGACGGACTCGCCTACACCACTCCGTGGGCCGGCGGCCCGCGGAATGTATGGCTGACCATCACCCCCACCCGCGTGACCGGGCGCCGCATTCGCGTGCTCAAGAGCCACGCTGCTCCGACTGGTGGTGAACCCCGAGATCCCTCGACGTGACGCCGCCAGGGACATATGGCAAGGCCCAAGCACACGATGTCGCAGGTTCCGGCCAACGGCATGCGGCGGATGGGCACAGCGTGGATTCCGTTCTGCACCACGCAGCACAGCCGAGCGCTCCTCCGAAAGCACGCATATCGTTCAAAGCAGGCGGGTGGGTATACATCGCCGGCCAGGAACGGAGGTTCCATGTCAACGGCCAGGAGCCTGCTCGATGTGATCGCACCCGAGAGCCGGGCCCGCTTGCTCAACGAGGCGGCCTGCGAAGTGCCTCTGGTCCTCGATGAACGCCTCTTCGAGGAAGGCAGACGGGCCGACCGCTTCTGGGTCATCCGCTCCGGACAGGTCGAGGTCGATATTCGTGTGCCCGGCCGTCGTGCGGCGGTCATCGAGACGCTGGGCCAGGACGATCTGCTGGGCTGGTCCTGGCTGTTCACCCCGCACGTGTGGCACATGGGTGCGCACGTGATCCGCGCGGGTCGGGCCGTGGAATTCGATGCCGCTGCCATCCACTCGTTGTGCGAGGACGATGCGGTTTTGGGCCGGGCGGTGTACAAGTACGTCGCCGAGACGGTGGTGGAGCGGCTGTACGGGACACGGACGAGGCTGCTGCAGCTGTACGGTCCCCGGGCCGAGGCTCCTGAGGCCTGAACGGTCCGAGGCGGGGACCGTCTGGCCCTGGTACGTCTCTCCTCTGGGGACCGACGATGGGTAAGAGGTTGGACTGCGCAGCCCGTCGACAGCGAGGAGGGCCACCATGAGCGAAGAGACGGGGTTCTCGGCGCAGAAGCCGATCCGCGTGTTTCTGCTCGACGACCACGAGGTCGTCAGGCGCGGGGTGCAGGATCTGCTGGACGCGGAACCCGACATCAAGGTCGTCGGCGATGCCGGCACGGCCGACCACGCACTGTCCCGCGGCCCGGCGCTCCGCCCCGACGTCGCGATTCTCGATGTGCGACTGCCGGACGGCGACGGGATCACGGTCTGCCGTGAGCTGCGCTCACGGATGCCGGAACTGGTCTGTCTCATGCTTACCTCGTTCGACGACGACGAAGCGCTGCTCGACGCCATCATGGCCGGCGCGGCCGGCTACGTACTCAAGGAGATCAAGGGTGCGGACCTCGTCACCGCCGTCCGCACACTGGCTTCCGGGCGCTCGACCCTCGACCCGTCGACCACGGCACGGCTGATGAACAGCCTGCGCGAGGAGGAACTCGGCACTGCGCCTACGGAGGACGACGCGCTGTCGGGGCTGTCCCCGAGGGAGAAGGACGTCCTCGCGCTGATCGGTGAAGGACTGACCAACAGCCAGATCGGCAAACGCCTCTACTTGTCCGAGAAAACGGTCAAGAACCACATCTCCCGTCTGCTGGCCAAGCTCGGTGTCGAGCGCCGCATCCAGGCAGCCGTGATCGCCGCGCACGCCACAGAATCTGCCCCGCCTGGTGCCGGGCACCATCAGAGGTGACCGTGCGGTCCCAAAACCTCAGGACGGCCGCAGTGGCACACGCCAACTCAGCCGGGTGCCGCCCTGCGCCGACGCCCCCACATTCATCTCGCCGCCGAGTTTCTCGGCGCGCCGTGCGAGGTTGTCGAGCCCGCTTCGGGCACCGCCGTTCTCGGGCATGCCCACACCCTTGTCGGACACGACCAGGTTCAGTGCCCCGTCACCCACCACCAGCGAAATGTCCACCGCAGTCGCCCTCGCGTGGCGGGCGACGTTGCTCAGTGCCTCGCCGAGGACCGCGATCACCTGGTCGGCGATCTCGGCCGGCACATCCGTATCGATCAGACCGCCCATCCGCAGGGACGGCTGGAAGCCCAGGGTCCGTGCGGCCTGCTCGACCATGGTCGCCGTCCGAGCACGCAGCCCCTGGCCGGCCCGGCCCGAGTCACGGGCGCGGAGGCCGAAGATGGTGGACCGGATGATCTTGATGGTCTCGTCCAGATCGTCCACCGCGCGCAGCAACCGCTCGCTCGCCTGTGGCTGATCCACGAGCCGCACCACGCTCTGCAGCGTCATCCCGGTGGCGAACAGCCGTTGAATGGCCAGGTCGTGCAGATCCCGGGCGATGCGGTCACGTTCCTCCAGCAGGGCGATCTGCTCGGCGGACTCGCGCCGCTCGGTGAGTTCCATCGCCAGGGCCGCCTGTCCGGCGAACATCAGCAGGGGCGTGGTCTCCGCATCGGTGAAGGCTGGACGGTTCCGTACCCGGGCCAGCAGCAGTACCCCACGGGTCCGCCCCCCCGTCACCATCGGGACCGCGACAGCCGGGCCGAGCCCGGGCCACCTCGGGGGGCCTTCGGTGATCCTGGGGTCGTGTGCGACATCGAGGCTGGTGATCGGTTCGCCCGCGTCGAGAGCCGCGCCAACGAACGATCCCTCACGTGGCAGGATCAGATCGCGATGCATCTCGGCGTCCACGCCCGATGCCAGTGCCACACGCAGGGACTTTCCCTCGGCGTCGGCGGGAAGTGCCAGGACGCCGAGATCCGCGCCGAGAATGCGTGAGGAGTGATCGACGATCATGTGCAGGATGTGTGCGTCGTCCTCTCCGCTCAGGAGACCCGCGACGATCTCGCTGTTGGCTTCCTGCCAGCGTTGACGGTCGCGCGTCTGCGTGTACAGACGGGCGTTCTCGATGGCGACTCCCGCTGCCACTGCGAGTGTCGAGAGCACGGTCTCGTCCTCGGCGTCGAATTCGCGGCCGCCCCGTTTCTCGGTGAGATACAGGTTGCCGAACACCTCGTCGCGGACCCGGATGGGAACCCCCAGGAACGAGTGCATCGGGGGATGGTTCGGCGGAAACCCGTAGGACGACGGATGCTCGGAGAGTTCCGTGAGCCGCAGCGGCTCGGGGTGGCGGATCAGCTCGCCGAGGATGCCGTGTCCTTCGGGCAGTGGGCCGATGGCCTCGCGCTGCTTCCCCGTGATGCCCACCGGCAGGAACTGCGTGAGCCGGGTTCCCTCGCCAACGACTCCCAGGGCTCCGTACTCGGCATCGACCACAATGACCGCAGCCTCGACGATGCGGTGCAGCACCTGGGGCAGGTCGAGCCCTCTGCCCACTGACATGACGGCGTCCAACAGGACGGCCGCCTCGGCAGGACCGCGCTTCACAATGTCGAGGCGCCCCTGGAGGTCCTCCGGCAACGTGCTCAGCCGACGGCGCTCCTCGCCACAGCGGTCAGTTCCGTTGTCGCCCACGGTGCCTCCGTCTCGCCCCGCACATCCCGGGGCCGGCCACACCTCCACGTTAGTGGCCGCGCGCCGAGAAGCACCTGGTGGAAGTGACCCGGGCGGGTGCCATATGCCCATGCGGGCCAGGCGGCGAGGCCCGGAACGGTGACGCAGAATCGGAGAGAGGAAGCACGCCCTTGGGGGGCGGGAATCCACTCATTCAGTCCCCCTCCGAACCTCCAAGATCGCGCCATGAGCACCCACGACTGGCACGTCCTGAGCGTCCCGTTCATCAACACCTTCGAGGGCATGGCGCCCCTCACCAGCTACGTGTTTCCCAGTGCGGCCACGGGCGCCCTCGCCAATCCGCACGGGGCGTACCTCATCGACGAGCACAAGGAACGTCTGAAACTGGGTCGGCACGCTCTGGGCGCGCCGAGGTACGCGGGCGGCGAAGTGCACTTCCTGGGACTTGGCGGCGCGGCAGTGAGTGTTGGTGAGGAGGCAGGCTGACCGCACCGCTCGTTAGGTGGCAGTCCCGGGTCCTTCGGGTGGAGTCGCTGACAGGCGTGGCTCGGAGGGCGCCCGGTTCTTCGTGTGCCTGCCTGGCGCCGTGACCAGGTGCGCGGGGTGCGCAGGGCGAGGATTGCCATGTCGTCGTGGCCGTCGCTGGGGTGGTGGTCGGCCAGGGCTTGCGTAAAGTCCTGCAGGGACAGATCGGCGTATTCGGTGGCGAGGGCGGCCAGGCGTTCCAAGCCAGTTTCGATAGAGTGTTCAGGGTGTTCGATGAGTCCGTCGGTGAAGAAGATCACCGTGGCTCCCGCGGGCAGATGTTGTGTGTGGTCGTGGCGTGGCTGGGTGGTGTCCACGCCGAGCGGCAGGTCAGGGTCGGCATGCAGGTACCGGGGCCGTCGGGGGTGAACAGTAGTGGCGGCGGGTGGCCTGCGGCGCTCCGGCGCAGCGTCCAGCTGCCCGGTTTTTCGGGTTTCGATACGGGCGAGGCATGCGGTGGTGACGGGGTTGTCAGTGATCGCCTGGAGGGCTCGGTCGAGGTGGGCGAGGACAGTGCTGGGTCGAGTGCGCCGGTCGTAGCGCAGGGCGCGCAGCATGCTGCTGGGCCATGGCGGCGGCGGCCTGGAGGTCGTGTCCGACGACGTCGCCGATGACGGCTGCGCAGGCATGGTCGGGGACGAGCAGGGCGTCGTACCAGTCACCTCGGCGGAGCACCCCACGACGACTCGGCTGCCAAAGAGGAATTGCGAATGATCGCTCCGTAGGGAATCGACAGCGAGGCCGTCCGCCGGGAGGCACCAGCACACCCCACCGCACGGAGGCACCATGGCCGCGTCGCGATCGACGAGAGCGGCCACCGACTGCTGTCGCGACCGCGTCGCCGACGACGAGCCCGAACTGCTCGAACTCGTCATCAACGTCATGGTCCTGGGCGACGAGGTGACCTGGGGAATCGACCTGGGCGACGAGGTGACCCGGGGAATCGACCTGGCCGACGGCGGAGCCGTCTTGGCCATCGCGTTCCTCCTCGACCATGACCAGGCGGTGCTCTACCTCTTCGGCCGGGCCATCCACCACGCCGCCGAGGGCTACCGCGGCGAAGGCAAGACCGATGCCAAGGACGCGGCGGTCATTGCCGACCGGGCCCGCATCCGCCGCGATCTGCATCCCTTATGCACCGGCGACGAGACCGTGACCGATCTCAAGATTCTCACCGGCCGCTGGATGGACCTGGTCGCCGATCGCACCCGCACCGTCAACCGGCTCCGGCCCCAGCTCACCACCATTTTCCCCGGTCTGGAGCAGGCGCTCGACCTCACCGACACCGGCCCGCTCACCCTGCTGACTGGCTATCAGACGCCGGCCGTCCTACGCAGGCTCGGCACCAAACGGCTGGAGACCCGGCTCCGCAACCGCAAGGTCCGGAGTGCTGACCAGCTCGCCGCGACAGCCGTGCAGGCTGCCGAACACCAGCACACCAAGCCCGTCAGGCAGGGTGACGTCGCGAGTCGGGACCTCGTACGGGGCAAGGAGCCGAGCCGGACGCCTCCGGGTGAGGTCTGCGTAGCGGACATGGCCCTCCGTGCATCCAGGCAGATCGCGCAGGGCGGCGTGGGTCGCGATGCCCCGTTCAGAGAGATCGCGGAGACCATACGACGGTGGCCCCGGTCGAGCGAGAGCCCGGACAACGAGTACGTGGACCGTGTGCCTGCCGATGAAAGTCGGAACTCCGGCGTTACCCTGTGACAGGCTTCAGGTGATCGATGACTTCGGTCACGTCGTCGATGTCCTTGATCTCCGCGAGGAGCCGCGGGACATCGGCTTCCGCCATCCGCCCACTGACGTCCACCACGCCGTTGCGCACGGTGACCTCGACGGTGTTCCGCGCAGCCGGAAAGTCTTCGGCGAGGATCCTCGACTCAATCTCCTCGCGAATCCCGGCATCATCGCGTATCAACGCGTTGAGCAGTGCGTTCCTGTGCACGACACCGATCAGGCGACCCTCATGGTCCGTCACCGGCAAGCGCTTGAGACGCGACAGGGACACGAGCCAGGTGGCTTCGGCGACGGTCGAATCAGGGAACACGGTGACGGCGGGAGTGGTCATCAGCGTCTCGGCGGTCTCGGCACGGGCCTTGTCGTGCAGCCGCCGTTCCCTCAGCCGGCCGATCGGGCCGGGTTCGTATCCGGACGCCTCGACCGCGGCCTTCGCCAGCAGGTCGGACTCCGACACCACACCCATCACCCGGTCGTCGGCGTCGACCACCGGCAGGGACCCGACGTGTTCACGGGTCAGGCTCCGGGCGATGTCCAGGAACGCCATGTCGCCGTGCACCGATGCGGCCGGTGCGTCCATGACGTCACGGACCAGCAGAGGCGCGGGTCCGGCACCGGACACGGGCTCTGCGGACTCCTTCACCCGCCCCGATGGAGCCGACTCGGGAGCGGTCGGGCGCCGTGCCGCCGCCTGCTTGGCGGACACCCTGGCCACCGTGCCAAGGTAGCGCAACAGCATGTCCTGCCGCAGTGGTTCGTCGGGCCTCCATGCCTTCCCCGGCACCGCGCGGCGGGCTTCGGCCCCTGCCGCGATGTTCTCGCTGTCAGTCATGGTGGGCTCCTCACCCTCACTCCGGCCGAGCCGACCTACGTTCCCAGTCTTCCGCTGCTGGGGCCGGCGCCAAGGGCCAGTCGGCCCATGCGGGCTGACGGACGGCCCCGACAGGACAGGAAACGACAGACGGCCACCAGGCGGTGAAACCGGAGGAGGGTGCGAAGGACAGGAGGACTGTCGTGGTGAGGTTCTGGGACCTCCTCGCAAGATTCCGCCCCACCGGCACTCCGGGCACAGCCGTCACAGGTGTGCCCGCCGACCGTGGCGACTGAGCTGGAGCCGCCTCTGCCGGTCTCTCGCCGAGATCATCCTCCCCACTGGCAGCGTCATCGCCGCCGTCATCCGCGAAGGCCAACCCACCGTCCCCGCATCAAAGATGCGACTCCAGCCCGGCGACGAACTCTTCATCGTCTCCCACGCAGCAACCGAGCAGGAGATCCATGCCGCCTTCCAGCAACGGCCGCAGTCCCAGGACGGGGCCCACGGATCACAGCCGAACAATCACGAGGTGGTGTGCACGGGCGAACGAGCAGAGGTGCGGGGAAGTGCGATACCTCACTGCTGGGGCCGCTACGGCCATCGCCCCGTACGGGGTGAGGCGCCACGGCGACTGCGGTGCGGGAACCGAACACTCACCACTGGGACGTACCCGAGGGCCGTCTCTTCGGGCAGGACCGGGGCGTCGCCACCGGTGGTCACTTCGCGGCGCAAATGGCCTCGACGAAGTGGCCCACCTGCTCCTCCGGTAGGCGACGCGCGAGGTCCGCCTCGCTGATCATGCCGACCAGGCGATGGTTCTCGATGACCGGCAACCGCCGGATCCTGTGCTCCTCCATGGTCCGCAGAACGTCATCCGTGTCGGCCCCGGCGTCAATGCTGATCGGCTTGCCCTGCTCGAGCATGCCCGCGGTCATGGTCTTCGGGTCCTTGCCCTTGGCGAGGCACTTCACCACGATGTCGCGGTCGGTGATGATCCCGTGGAGCCTGTCGTCCGGCCCGCACACCGGGAGGGCTCCGACGTCCAGCTCACTCATCCGGCGCGCCGCGTCCTCCAGCGTCTCGTTCTCCTGGATGCACTTTGCACCGCCGTGCATGATCTCCCGTGCAATGGTCATGGCCGTCTCCTTCGAGCCTCAGGATCTACGCGGGGAGAGCCCATAGGTTCGGGCACACCCAGAATCGGTCCTCCTTGAAGCCAGTGTGGATTCTTCGTAGCCCGTACGCATGCCGGCGAAGAGGAGCCACCATTTGAGCCCTCGCTGCGCGAAGGCCGATGGCCAGGTCACGGCTGCGGCTGTACGGCCCGGCCGGATGCGGCTGACCGGACCCGCCCCCGGCTCTGGGCTGACCGGCGAGGGACCGAACAACCACCGTGTGGACACCAGAGGGCCCGAACGGCCCGAGGAGCGAGACCAATGGGCACTGGCGCACCACCGATACGCGTGGAGAGTGGAAGAGTCCCCAGGAGGTGAACCACGGTGATGTACTGGAATGGTGGCTGGGCCTGGATGGCCCTGATGCCCCCTGCTGACGATCGCGTTGATCGGCCTTGTGACTCCTCCCCGCCCTGAGGAGCGGGGCTTCTCGCTATGCCGGTTGGGCTTCGCGACGGACCAGCCCGGCCCGTAGGACGTTGAGAGCCCCGACTGTGTCGGCGTGTGCGCTGTGTCCGCATGCGACGCAGTGGAACTTCTCCTGTGTGGGCCGGTTCTCCTTCGCGGTGTGCCCGCATTCGGGGCACGTACGGGAGGTGTTGCGGGGGTCCACGGCGATCACTTCCCGCCCGGCGCTTTCAGCCTTTGCGTGCAGGATCGTCAGGAACACCCCCCACCCGGCATCGTTGATCGAGCGGTTCAACCCGGCCTTCGCGGCGGCACCGTTGGGCAGGAAGGTGCCCGGCTGGTCGGGGTCCGGCCTGGAGACGGGGGCCCTGCTCATGTTACGGATCTTGAGATCTTCGTGCGCGATGAAGTCGTGCGCGCGGACCAGGCCGAGGGCGGTCTTGTGCGTGTGGTCCAGGCGCTGACGGCGCACCTTGCCATGCAGCTTGGCGACCTGCTCCACGGCCCGCCGGTGGTTGGCGGTGCGGTCCTTCGCCTTGCGGCGCGGGAACCGGGACAGCGCCTGCTGGGCGGCTTCGAGCCTCGCGGCAGCGCGGCGTCCGTGCCTGGGGTTCTCCACGAACCCGCCGTTGGAGTCGGCGAGGAAGTTGGCGATGCCCAGGTCGATGCCGGCCACGCTGCCCGTTGGCGGCAGTGGCTCGGGCCGCTCCTGCTCGGCGGTCAGTACGACGAACCATTTGTGGCCCTCGCGCTTGACGCTGACCGTCTTGACCTTGCCCACTACGGGCCGGTGCTGGTTGACCTTGACATGTCCGACACCCTGCAAGCGCACGCGGGTGACAGGGTCGTGCGGGGTGGAATCCCAGCGGCAGCCGTCCCCGTCCTTCGGGAACTCCACCGTGTCGAACCAGTTCACCCCACGAAAACGCGGGTACCCAGGCGTCTCCCCAGCCTTGATCCGCCGGAAGAACGCCGCAAACGCCTTGTCCAACCGGCGCAAGGTCGCCTGCTGCGAGGAGAACGACCAACGCCCCTGACGCTCCGGGTCGAACGCCCGAATATCCTTCAACTGCGCCGATTGCATCCCGTACTTGATGCTCGTCTTCGATACATGACGGTAGGCATCACGCCGTTCCTGCAATGCGCCGTTGTAGAGCGAGCAGTGATCTCGCAGCATCTCACCGAGCGCCTGGCCCTGCCGGACGGTGGGCCGCATGAGGAACTTGTACGCACGAATCACCCAGCCACCCCCCTTCGGTCAGTCCGGTCAACATAGCTGGCGCCACTGACAACGCAGAGCACTCCGGCGCTCCGCGCCTCCGGCCCAAGGATCGCATTCCCGCCCGACCTGAAGGCCGGGATTCCCTGCGAAGATCAGGGATGGTGTTTGCGGTCTTGCGTCTGACGCACAACTCGGCTGGTCGCCATGACTCCACGGACCCCCGGATAATGCCGAGGGAAACGCCAGAGGAGATCCTCGACCGCCGCTTCGCCTCCGGCGAGATCGATGCGGAAGCGTACACCGAGGCACGCAAACGTCTCGCCGCCCACCGGCCGGGACCCCGGTGACCAGGCTGCTGGGCCGTTGGCTGCCGCTCGCCGTGCTGGTTGCGGCGGGGGTGATGCTGAACCGCCGGCGGTGACGGTTGGAGCGCGGATCTTCCGGCTTCCAAGACCTCAGGCGCCCTGACCGAGGCCACGGTCGCGTCGCGTTCGTCGCATCCGTTGCACGGCCCGCACGCACACGCGGTCGTCGGTGTGAGGTATCCCTCGCGTCGGCGGCTCAGGTCAGGGGCAGCCACGTGATCGTCGAGCCATCAGCCGCATTCTCCTCCAGCCATGCGGCCCGGACGGACCTGACGCCGACGTCGGGTGACACCAGGACAGCCTTACCAGGTGTCACCTCGGTGAGCGCGCCGCAGCTCAGTGGTGGGCGCTCAGGGCACCGCCGTTCCACGGTAGCCCCGCCGAGGCGGGAGCCCAGGCAACACCGTGGACGGGGCCCGCGGCCGCGTGTCGGCGGGTTCCTTCTGCACCGGACGACCGGCGAGTGCCGCGACGATGTCGGCTGCGGTCAGCACCCCGGCGAGACGCCCGTCTTCCTCCAGCACCGGCAGGGCTTCGGCTTCGGTACAGCTCATGAGGTCGGCTGCGTGGCGTACGGTCTGCTCGACATGTACACGCGCCGACCTGCGAGCGGGCAGGAGGTCGCCCACGCGCAGGCCGGACAGCGAGGCGGCCGGTGCCGCACAGGCGACCGCCACGTCGGCCCTGTCCAGCAGGCCGGCACAGCGACCGTCCGGATGCACGACCGGAAGGTGACGGGAGCCGGATCGCTCCAGCAACTCCCAGGCCACGAGCACGGTTTCGTCGACATCGATCGTGACCACAGCGGTGCGCATCACGACGGCGACCGTCCGCGCCAAGACCTCCTGCTCACTGTGGACCGCCACCGGCTGCTGCTCCTCCATGGTCGCCTCCTTCTTGTTTGCGAGTGTCGCCGCGGCGTCACGGGGAGGGCGTCGGCTTCCCTTCCGCCGCGGTGTGGTGGCCGTCCGGCCGCTGTTGCTGTTGGAGTACGTCGAGGACCACGGATCCGTCGACGGTCTCGCGGGTGGTGAGCAGTCCGGCAAGGGTGTCCAGCGCCTCCCGGTGGTCGCGCAGCAGAGCCACCGCGCGTTCCTCGGCTTGCCGCAGCAAGCGGGCGGTCTCCTCGTCGACGATGCGTTGGGTCTGCTCGGAATAGGGCCGGTGCAGTGTCTCTTCGGTGCTCTCGCCGCCGAGGTAGCGGGAGGCTCCGGAGCCGTATCCGATGGGGCCGAGGGCCGGGGACAGGCCGAACTCGCGGACCATGCGGGCGGCGATCTGGGTGGCGCCGGCCAGGTCGTCGGCGGCACCGGTCGAGCCCTCGCCGAAGACGACCAGCTCGGCCGCTCGGCCGCCGAGCCGGACGGTCAGCAGGTCGGTCAGATAGCCCTCGCTGTACAGGTGCCGTTCGGCCTCCGGGAGCTGCTCAGTGGCACCCAGCGACGGCCCGGCGGGCAGGATGGTGACCTTGGCGACCGGGTCGGCGTGCTCGCACAGGGCCGCCATGAGCGCGTGTCCGGATTCGTGGACGGCCACGGAGTGCCGTTCCTCGGGCAGCAGGGCGTTGGTGGACTCCCGCCGCCCCAGGAGCAGCCGGTCGCGGGCGTCGCCGAGACCCTGGGCGTCGATGACGGCACCCCCTGCCCGGACCGCATTGATGGCGGCCTCGTTGACCAGATTGGCGAGGTCAGCGCCGGAGAATCCGGGCGTGGCCCGGGCGACCGTGTCCCAGTCGACGTCCGGCGCCAGGGTCTTGCCGCGGGCGTGGACGGCCAGGATGGACGCCCGTTCGGCCTGGTTGGGCAGCGGCACGGTCACGTGCCGGTCGAAGCGGCCGGGGCGCAGCAGCGCCGGGTCGAGGGCCTCGGGCCGATTGGTCGCGGCCAGGACAACGATGCCGCTGGCCTGGTCGAAGCCGTCCATCTCGGCGAGGAGCTGGTTGAGGGTCTGCTCGCGTTCGTCGTTGCCGCCCAGCCGGGCAGCCCCGCCGCGACGGCTGCCGACGGCGTCGATCTCGTCGATGAAGATGATCGAGGGGGCCCGTTTGCGCGCCTCGGCGAACAGGTCGCGCACCCGGGAGGCCCCGACACCGACGAACATCTCCACGAACGCCGAGCCGGTCACCGACAGGAACGGGACCTCCGCCTCACCGGCCACCGCGCGGGCGATGAGGGTCTTGCCAGTGCCCGGCGGGCCCACCATGATCACACCACGTGGTCCCTTGGCTCCCGCGACCGCGTAGCGCTCAGGGCTGCGCAGGAAGTCGACGATCTCGCTGATCTCCTGCTTGACGCCCCCGTAGCCCGCGACGTCCTCGAAGCGGGTGGTCGGCCGCTCGGTCTCGATGATCTTGGCGCGGGCCCGCCCGATGGCGCTGAGCCCCCCGCCCAGTGTCCTTGCTGCCTGGCGGCCGGTCCACGCGAACAGAGCGACGATGAACAGAAGCGGCAGGAACAGCACCAGCAATGTCCCGAGGGGGCTGCCGCTGCTGCTCCGGGACGCGCTGATCTCCACGTTCTTGGACTGCAACTGCTGCTCCAGGCGGCTGTTGTCCAAAGCGGTGGGTATCCGCGTGGTGAATTTCTTACCGTCCTTGAGGGTTCCTTTGATGGCGCCCTTGTCATCGATGTCGACCGTCTTGACCTGACCGACGCTCACCTTGCCGACGAACTCGCTGTACGACAGCGACGCGCCCCCCTGGGGGGAGGGAGTTCGCATCAGCACCACGAGCAACAAGACCAACGCGGCGACGGGCAGCAGCCAACGGGACCAGGAAGGCCCCGGCGAAGGCGCCGGCGGCTTGGGCGCCTCGCGCGGGGGCCCCGGCTTGGCCGAGCGTGACAGATGCCGGCCTGGCAGACGAACTGATGTGATCACCGGACGGCTCCCTTGGCGGAAGGACGAACCTCGGGCGAGACCGTTCCCGCAATTCGAAGAGGCGTGGATCGCAGGTGGGCGTCCCACTTCCAGGATCAACGCCTTCTCCGCCATCGGCAGGGCGAACGCACCGAGTCGCCGCCTGGTCACGCGCGGTATCGATCGGAGAAACCGGCCGACCGTGACCAGGAGTCCTCGGCCCTCCACCGCACAGACCGTGGGTGCCAAGTCTAGAAAGTGCCTTTTTCAGGGGGTTGCCCTGAAACGATCCGCACCCCAGCAAACCCCCGAGGTCCAGGTGGAGGTCCTCGGGGAGCTGCCACCGGACGCGGCCGGGTACGCGCGGGACAAGTTACAGGCCGTCCTCGGCCAGACGCGGGAACCGGTTCTGTCCACCCGGGTGAAACTGACCCGCACAGCGAGCCCGGAGGTTGAGCGGCCGGTGATCGCCCAGGCCAACGTGGACGTCAACGGCCGACCTGCCCGCGCGCATATTGCGGGGGCAGACCGTCCCCCAGGCTCTCGACCTGCTCCAGGACCGGCTGGCAGAACGGCTGGCCCGGACTGGGAGGCCCGCCGCGGCCGGATCCCCGCCCCCGGCCCGCACGAGTGGCGGCACGGCAGTGAACCCGCCCACAACCCCCAGTACTGACGCAACCGTCAGCAGTCTGCATGGCCTGGCGGAAACCTAGCTGATCGTCTCGACCGTCCTGACGGCGATCGCGGCCGCCGTACTGGCACTGCTCGTACTTCCCCACCAGAGCGCAGAATTGGCCACGCTCGCGCCGCCGCGACCACCCCTGCCGCCGACTCCAAGCCGGTCCGGAGCACGACCCGCGCGGCAGGCAAGAAGCCGTTGCGCGCTCCACAGGCCCCGCCACTCATAGGTGTAACGATCCCTCGATGAACGTAGGCGCTCTCCCGGCGGCGCATACAGCGTTGAGGCTATCCCTATTGGGGAGAAAGGGAGTTGCGCCGTCGGATCAGGTAGCGGCGGAGTTCGTCGGCGCCCCAGATGATGAAGGGGTAGGGAGGCAGGAACAGCAGATCACTCGCCGGGAGGGCGGCGGTTCCCAGCAGTTTCTGGAACGGCGGGGCGTAGACGAAGACGGCTGCGAGCAGGAGTTCGCCTGCGATGGCGGCGAGGAGGTAGCGGTTGGACAGGACGCCTACGGAGCGGAGCGAGGAGTGGGTCGTGCGGACGGCGAAGGCGGTGGCGATCTGTCCTGCGATCATGCCGAGGAAGGTCATGGTCGTGGCCTGCTGGTAGGCGTGGTGCAGGGGCTGCCCTGGCCCGGTTGGGTCGCCGAAGGTCCAGCCGGCTCTGGTGAGCACGTAGAAGAAGCCTGTCATCTGGAGTAGCGCGACGAGGGCGCCGAGGAAGAGCCAGAGGATTACCGCGGCGGCTACGACGTTCGAGCCCACGGCGGCGAGCAGAGCCGCGGCGAGCCACAGCAGCAGGGCAAGCGGGTGCGTGAACTGGCGCGCCAGTTCACGAGGCCAGCGTCGCCCGCCGCGTCGGCGCAACTCGTTGCGGCCGTACTGCAGCAGTCGCCGCCCGGCCTCGACGGAGGTCAAACCGGCTCGCGAACTGTGCAGATCGCGCAGGAGCAGCTCAGCTCCTCGGGGTCGAGCCCCGGCGGCCGCACCCACGCCTCGTGTCGACTCTTCACTCAGCAGAGGTTAGGTCCGGTTCGGAGCCCGCCGGCGAAACGACACCTCGGCTGGGGCCCGTGCCTGCCTGGCCGCCCCCGGGAGGGGGGGCAGGAGACCCGCGTTTTTCCTTCCCAGTCTGGCG
>NZ_JBVJWD010000025.1:63896-65407 GCF_055602785.1 Streptomyces sp. NPDC037301 | reverse complement strand
TCTCGCTTTCCACTTTTCCCTCAAGGGGTGTTTGTTCTTGCTTGACCCCCCCATACAAAAACACCCCTCGGTCGGTCCCCTTCTTCCCCCCCCCCCCCCGGGGCGGCCCCCCCAGGCCACTCGCGTTCCGACTGCACGTTCGTCAGGTGAGTGGTCCGTCCCGGCGCCTTCTGCGGACAACTGCGCGTACGACGGGGCCGCCGGCGGCCCCCGGTACAGGACGGTTCGCTTACCGCTCATCTCGTCGGGCGGTGTGGCGCCGTACGGTGGCGGACATGGACGGCGCGGATGAGAACCTCGAGCACGGCGAGGGCTTCGTTGCCGCACCCTTCAGGGCGCCACGTCGGCTGTGGTGGCTCGGCTCCGTCGCCCTGGTGGTAATCGCGGCAGTCGTCGCGGTGTACCGGCGGCACGACCTGGCTGCGGCCTCGCACCTGATCGCCGCAGTCCGGCTGCCCCGGCTCGTCCTGGTCGCCGGGTTCCAGGCAGCGTCTCTCGGCGCTCTGATCGCACTGCAGCAGTGGCTGCTGCGGGTGGGCGGGGCGCGCTTGCGCCTCAAGGTCGTCGGGACCATCGTGCTGGCGGCCAACGCCGTCGCCGGTGCGCTGCCGGGCGGGGCGGCGTTCGCAGCCGCATGGATGTTCACGCAGTTGCGGCGCAGGGGTGTCGGGCAGGTACTCGCGGGAGCGGTGCTTGCCGTCTCGGGAGTGCTGTCGGTGGCCGCGCTCTTTGCGCTGCTGGTGACCGGTGCGCTGGCGAGCGGCGCCGCGGGGCTCGGAGCGCTGCGGCCCGTGGTGCTTGGGCTCGTGGTGATCCTCAGCGTGATGGTGGGCGCTGTGGCTGGTCTCTCCCGTTTCGAGCCGGTACGACGCCGATCCTGGCGGCTCTGGCGGCGGCTCGGGGTACGTTCCCAGCAGCTGCGGAACATCGAGGACAGCCTGCTTGCCCTCGTCCGGCACGTCCATGCCGTTCGACCGGGGCTGCGCCCGTGGTGGCAGCCCTTCACCCTCGCGCTGCTCAATTGGGGGTGCGACGCGGCCTGCCTCCTCGCCTGCGCGTGGGGGCTGGGCATCGGCATTCCCTGGCGCGGGATCCTCGTGGCATACACGCTCACCCAGATGACGGGCAGCCTGCGGCTGACGCCGGGCGGTCTCGGTGTGGTGGAGGCCAGCCTGACAGCGTTGCTCGTGCTGTACGGGCTGCGCATCGACCAGGCAATCGCGCTCACGCTGCTCTACCGGATCGTGAGCTACTGGGCGCTGCAACCCATCGGCTGGGCGTGCTGGCTCGGTCTGACCTTCAGCTCGCGTTGCGCGGACCACCGTGCCGGACCTGACCGGCACACTGGATGAGAGCGCCGCTGGGTCGTCTTCATGGGGCGCCACGAGAACCTCGTCCGCCTGGATACCCAGGCACCCGACCTGCTCTCCCATCGCCTGGCGGCGGGGGGGGGGGGGGGGGGGGGGGGGAGG
The DNA here is from genome assembly GCF_055602785.1 of Streptomyces sp. NPDC037301. NCBI lineage: Bacteria > Bacillati > Actinomycetota > Actinomycetes > Kitasatosporales > Streptomycetaceae > Streptomyces > Streptomyces sp. NPDC037301. The sequence goes on along the minus strand of NZ_JBVJWD010000025.1, from coordinate 63,935 downwards.
GGAGGGAAGAAGGGAAGGGGGGGGGGTCAGCACGCTCCT
>NZ_JBVJWD010000025.1:36612-63887 GCF_055602785.1 Streptomyces sp. NPDC037301 | reverse complement strand
CTCCCCCCCCCCCCCCCCCCCCCCCCCCCTCCCCCCCCCAGCCCCCCCCCCCCCCCCCCCCCCCCCGAGGCGGTGCTGGTCCCACGGTCTCGGTCGCTCCGGTCGGGCACGGTGCAGGTATTGCACGCCGTGGAGGAGCACCGGACCCTGCGGCTGCCGGTCATCGACGAGCACCGGTTGGTCGGCGTGATCAGCGAAGCCGACCTCACTCGGCATCTCGCGGAAAAGCAGTTGGGGCACTTCGTAGAGTCCCTCTGCGCGACTCCTTGACCATGCCGGATGTGCGCCGAGCGGGATCGGGACACGCTGCTCGCCCCACCCTTCCGCGTGCGCACTGCGTCGTTCTTCGCGATGCCCCGTGAGTATCGCGGTCCGGTCCTTGTCCGGCACCGGCAGCCGCTCGGCACACTGCTCGGTCATGATCTGGGCGACCCTGGCGTGGTAATCGTCGGCACAGACGGTGAGCGGCGGGACGGACATCAGGTCGCCTGCGGTAATGACCCGTTCCGGCCCGGCACCTGCCGAGTGCATTGCAGATCGGTCGCGTAGCGCCCCGATCACCTGCTCGTCAGCGTCCACCACAGGCAGCCCGTTGATGTCGTGCTCAGCCAGCCATCGTTCGATTTCCTCACGCGGGGTCGCGCGCTGCCCTGACGCCATCGCCGGTCATCACGCTTCCGACTCTCCGGGGCTTCATCTCGTTCCCTCCTCCGGATCTTGTGCCCTCTTCCGGGCCGCGCGGCTCACGACAGCCTGCGCAGGTAGGGATCCCAGGCCCGGCGCGGCAGCAGACGTATCCGTGCGTCGACGACGGTAATGCCGTCGGGCCGGGCAACGACCGGGTTGCATTCCGCCTCGGCGAGTTCGGGAAGATCGTCCGACATGAGCGACAGGCGCGCCAACAGGTCTTCAAGACCGGCGAGATCGACCGGCCCGCCACCCCGGTATCCGGACAGGAGCACAGCGCGGTGCGGTGATCAGTTCGTGGACATCGGTGTCGGTGAGCGGCGCGAGTCGCGCCGCGTGGTCGGCGAACAACTCGCTCCGAGCTTCTCACGCCTGCCGATCGGCGCGGCCTGACCCCGCTGTTCTGGTCCCACGTGCGTCCGTACGGGGAGGTCAACCTCGACATGGACACCCGCCTCGACCCTGCTGCGGTCAAACTCCCGGGCCCCCGAGTTCCGATGGACGCCGCCGACCAGCAGTCAGCTGAGCGTGCGTGAAGCGTGGGCGAGGTCAGAAGGAGCGGTGGGAGGGAGAAGGAAACCAGATGGTCCACCTCCCTCCCGTACACGTCATGTCGCTACATTCGCACTGCCTTGTGAGGCGTCGTCCTTGGAATGCGGCTTCAGGACGCCCCGCCCACGCGTACGGTCCATCTCGCGCCACTCCGGCCGCAGTCCAGCCAGATTCGTGGTGAGGAAGTACGCGGCGCCGCAGGCGAGCAGCACCGGCACGAGTCCGACAGCGGTCACCGCCGCCCCGGCGATCAGCCCGCCGAGAGGGATACCGGCCCAGGCCAGCGAGTCACCGAGCGCGTTGACCCGGCCCAGCATCCGGCGCGGCACCCGCTCGACGAGGACGGCCCCCAGCACTGGGTTGACGAAGCCGGCACCGAACCCACTGACCGCGAAGACGGCCAGTACCACTCCCAACGGGGCATCGAAGGCGAGGATCAGGAACCTCGGTGCCCCGGCCAGCAGGAACCCGGTGAGAACCACCACCCGTCGCCGCAGCCGGTGCGCGACCACCGCGGCGATCAGGCTCCCGCCGACCCCCGCGGCCCCCATCACGCTGCCCATCAGGCCGATCGCGGTCGGCCCGTTGCCGGACCCCCTGGCCCAGACGGGCACGAGCACCGCAGTGAACGCCGCGTCCAGCAGGTTGGTGATGCCGACCATGACGATGACGGTGAGCAGCAGCGGCTCGCCGCGCAGGAAGGTGAAGCCCTCGCCGAACCGCCGCCAGTAGCCCGGTCCCGTCTCCCCGGCCGGCGAGGGGGCTTCCTCGGCCGCGTGCCCCATGCCGCGAGGCAGCGCGAGTTTGATGATCACCGATCCGAGGGCGAAGCAGCCCGCGTTGACGGCGAGTCCGGTCAGGGGGCCGAGCAGCGCCACCAGGGATCCGCCGGCCGCCAGGCCGATGGTAGAGGCGAGCCGCTCGATCACGCCGGATAGACCGGTGGCCCGCTCCAGCGGCACCCGGCCGCGCTCAGCTGCTTCCGGGACCATCACCTCCTTGGCCAGGTCGCCGGGGCCCCGGGCCGCGCCGATCAGTGCGACCAGGGCCAGCAGAAGGGGAAAGGAGAGCAGGTCCAGGGCGTGGAGCAGGGGAACCGCGGCGGCGGCGGTCGCACTGGCCAGATCGGTGGTCCAGGAAACGGCCCGCGGGCCGATCCGATCCACCAGCGGTCCGGTGAACGCCTTGACCACCACGTAGGGAGTCATCTCGCAGAAGGCGACCAGTCCGGTCTGAGTGGCGCTGCCGGTGGTGACGAGCACGAACCAGGGCAGTGCCACAACGGAGATCCGCGTGCCGGTCAGCGACACGGCCATGGCCGCCAGCACCCCGCCCAGCGGCCGTAAGGACCTCTTGCCGGGTATGCCGCCGGCCTCCGAGGCGTCGTCGGTCATGACGTCGGGCTTCCTTCCGCTTCCTGAGGGCCGGAAGGGGGCGACGACGCGGCAGGCGCATCCAGTTCGGGCAGGATCTGCGTGATCACGGCAACCCGTTCGGCTCCCTCGGGGGCACTCGCCGCCGTCTCGGGCGTATCTCGCCGGTAGCGCGAGATGACCTCCGTCAACTCCCGTTCCAGGGCGGCGGCCTCCTCGGGTGTGAGCCGAAGGGCCCAGTCGCTCATGTCGAAGGTGTTTCGCCATGCGCGGGGCATCGTCTGAAGCTCGTTCAGGGTCTGCTGCGTGCGCAGGGTGTAGATGGCGGCGACGGACTGCTGGTAGGCCAGTGCGGCCTCGGGCTCCCGCTCGGCCAGCTCCGGATCGTTGAACCAGGTCGTCCGGTGTACCGACCGCCACCAGCGCTCTCGCGCGTTGCCGCGTTCGGTGTCCTCCTCGACGAAACCGGCCGCGCCGAGCTGCCGGAGGTGGTAGCTGGCCGTACCGGAATTCACGCCAAGCCGTTCCGCGAGGCGGGTGGCCGTCGACGGGCCGTACTTCCGCAGCAGCCCGACCAACTGCACGCGCACCGGATGCGCCAGGGCACGCAGCCCCTTGGCATCCAGAACAACCGAGTCCTCTTCAACGTTCGGGCCATCCGGCCTCTCCACTGCATCAGTCATGCGACACACGGTAGTCCGCAAAGGGTTCTTCGCAAAGGGTTCTTCGCGAAGAACCCTTTGCGAAGAACCCTTTGTGGTTCAGCTCGCTTGCGAGGTGCCGCTGCTCATTTACCGACAGGTCCCCGAACCGCCGTTCCACAGCCTGAAGACCGCCGAGTGCGCGGTCCCGCTACACCTACCTCAGCCCGCTGCTTCAGTTCTTCCGCGAGACCAGCCAGTGGGGCTGGAGCGATGTCCCGGGCCGGCCCCTGCTTGGCCGCTCGGACATGCCCAAACTCCCGTCCGCGCTGCCACGGTTCATCCCCCGGGCCGAGCTGGACAGCCTCATGGAGGCGGTCGAGGGACTCGAAGACCCGCACCAACGAGCTGCTCTCCTTCTGCTCCGCTGGAGCGGTGCCCGGCGCGGGGAGATCGCACGGCAGATCGCACGGCTGACCCTGGACTGCCTGGACGCCTACCCCGACGGCCATCCGCGGCTGCGGATCCCGGTCGGCAAGACCTACACCGAGCGCATGGTCCCCCTGCACCCCCAAGTGGCGGACGCCCTGCGTGAGCTGATCGACACGGCCAAGGCTGCGAACGCCGCAGCCCGCCACGACGCATGGGCCCAGCGGCCGGTCCGCTACGTGTTCATGCGGCGAGGCAAGCCCATGGGCCGTCAGTTCCTCTACGCGGATGCCCTGGAGATCGCCTGCCGCAAGGCCGGGCTCGTCGACGGAGACGGCAATCCCACCGTGACCGCCCACCGGTTTCGCCACACGGTCGGCACCCAGCTCGCCGAAGGTGGCGCCCAGATTCAGACGATCATGGCGATCCTCGGGCACCGCAACGCGCAGATGCCGGCAACGTACTCCCACATCAGCGACCCCGTCCTGAAGAAGCAGTACGAGAAGGTCATCGCCGCCGGCGGACGGATCACGGGCCCACGAGCACCACCTGTGCTGGTCACGCTTCCGACGCCGCAGCCAAGCCCGAGCCCGCCGCCCCCACTACAAACGGCGAGGCCAGAACCCACAGATGCGGTTGCAGTATTAGCTGAGCATGGTGTCTATCGTCGCCGACCGGCCCGCATCTGCCCCCACCTTGCCTACCGCCGCCGTGTCACCCGCGGCCAGCTGGTTCCGTCTGCCCCTGGCCACCCCCCTCAGCTGGGCCGTCCTGGCCTTCCTCGCCGGCGTCACCACCCTGCTCGCCATCGACCCCGAACAGCGCGTCGCCCTGCATGCCCTCCCCATCCGGGCCGCCGCCCTTTTCGCCGGCTATCACGTCTCCCACCGCAGAGCCCGCACGGTCAAGAGCTCTGGCGCTCAGTCGCACAGCGTCAAGGAGAAACAGAAGACGCCCCTGAACCCCTCGGCTGGACAGCGCCTCCAAGTGCGCAGCGGTGACCCTCCAGGTGCATACGGGCCCGGCGGCTGGAGTCCCTACTCGGCGCGGTCCTCGGCCTTCGGGCCTGGGGCCGCGCCGGACCCGCCGGCTCCGGGAGCCGACATGGAGAACGTCTTCCCACAGGCGAGGGCCTGAAGGCGCTATTCGACGCGGCGGCCGGGTGGCTGCGGGAGCGGCGGGTGCTGGTGTTGGGGGGTGACCGCGGCGACGGCCGCCGTCGCGGTCGTCGCCGCGGCGCGAGCCCGGTTCTCTGCCTCTCAGAAGCCCGGTGGGGTCTCTGACCAGACGCAGACTGCTGGGACATCACCCGGGTTGCCGTATCGGTGCGGTACAGAGGAGTCGAAGCTGACGCAGTCGCCGGGTTGCAGGCGGTAGTGCACGCCGTCGACCCAGTATTCCAGCTCCCCGCTCAAAAGGAGACCGACCTCCTCGCCGCTATGGGTGTGCGGGTTGTCCCCGGAGGATGCTCCTGGGGCCACCTCCAGCATCATCATTTCGAGTTTGCCACCGTGCTTGGGATTGAGAAGGGTGTACGTAACCCCTTCCACGCCCGCCCGAGTGAGCTCAACGCGTTGATCGGGACGCGTGAGCACACGGCGCTCGCGGTCGACCGCGTGGAACAGCTGGCTGAGCGTCGTACCGAGGGCGTCGACGATCGTGCGCAGCGTATTGATCGTCGGGCTGTTCACGTCACGCTCAACGTTGCTGAGATAGCTGCGGGACAAGCCCGTCTTCTCCGCCAGCTTCTCCAGCGTGAAGCCCCGCTCCAGGCGCTCTCGGCGGAGGTACTGGCCGATTCCGTCATTGCGCGGAGGCGCGGGTGATGCGGGCGCGTGATCGTCGGTGGACACAGACTCTCCTCTAGTAAATACAACGCGCCATCCATCATAGTGTTTGCAAGCTTTGTCGTAGATAATCTATGCTCCGTCGCATATACATGCCACGTACGCGATGTGGCTGCCTTCATCGCCAGGCCAGGCGGGCAGCCATCGCCCTGTGAGCCGAGTGCCGCACGACACCGCCGGCGATCCCGGCGATCTGGAGGACCAATGGATCACGGCACGCCACCAGGCAGATGCCGAGCTCGTGAGATGCCCGAGCTCCGGCTCAACCTGCGCGCGCTGGAGCACAACGTCCAGCTGATGGCGGCCTGGTGCCGAGATCAGGGCGTCGCGCTGTGCCCGCACATCAAGACCACCATGACCCGCCCCATCGTCGAGCGGCAGATGGCTGCTGGCGCATGGGGCGTCACGGTGGCCACCGTGAGGCAGGCCGGCATAGCCCTGGACTGGGGAGTACGGCACGTGATCATCGCCAACGAGGTGATCCACCGCCTTGACCTCACCCTCGTGCGGCAATGGCTCGACGAGACACCGGGGCTGGAGCTCTACTGCTTCGTGGACTCCATGGCCGGGCTGGACCTCGCCCGGTCGGCCATGGAAGGCACGCCCAATCCCCTGCGCGTCCTCATCGACGTCGGTGCGGACGGGGGCCGGACCGGGGTGCGGGAGCCCGCCGCAGCGTATGAACTCGGCACGGCCGCCCAGGCGTCACCTGGACTCCTCCTGGCCGGCGTCGCGGGCTACGAGGGCGTCCGGCCCAACCTCCGGGACTCCGCCACACTGGCGGACGTCGACGCGCACTGCCAGGAAGCGATCGCGGTCTTCCGCAGCCTGACACCGCTGTTCCAGACCCCACAGCCCATCTTCAGCATGGGCGGCTCCGCCTTCCCCGACCGCGTCGTCGACGCCCTGTCAGAGCTCATGAAGCAACAACGTGCTCTGCCTATGGTGCCCGTCCTGCGATCGGGCTGCTACGTCACCCATGACCACGGCACGTACGAACACGTCTCCCCTCTGCCAGAGCTGAGCGCAGCACTGACCGTCCGGGCGGTCGTGCTCTCCACGCCAGAACCAGGACGGGTCATCGTCGGCGCCGGGAAACGTGAACTGCCCTACGACGCGGGGCTGCCAGTGCTCATCAGCGCCTACGACGCACAAGGAGCGCCGCGACCGGCCGCCAAGGCCACGGCAGCCCACATCTACGACCACCACCTGATCCTCACAGACGCACACGGTCTGCGGGTAGGCGACACCGTCGACCTCGGGATCTCCCACCCGTGCTCCGCCTTCGACCGGTGGCCCGACATTGCCGTGGTCGACGACGAAGGCCACAACCACGACGTGTGGCACCCCCAGTTCCGATGACCGTGATGACGAAGTCCCACTCCGCGGACTCACATCGTGAGCCCCAGCAGGGGCCCTTCAAGGGAGATGCAGACATGCACAACACTGAGAAGAAGATCGAGTCGATGGGTCTGACTCTGCCGGCGGTCGCCGCACCGCTCGCCGCATACGTCCCGGCCATCCGGTCGGAACGCTACGTCCACACCTCCGGACAGCTCCCCCTGATCGACGGCAAGCTGCCGCTCACCGGCAAGGTCGGTGCCGAAATCTCCCCGGAGCAGGCCAAGGACCTGGCCCGTACCTGTGCGCTGAACGCACTGGCGGCCGTGAAGTCGGTCGCCGGTGATCTGGACCGCATCAAGCGCGTCGTCAAGGTCGTCGGATTCGTCGCCTCCGCACCGAACTTCACCGGCCAGCCCGGCGTCATCAACGGCGCCAGCGAGCTGCTCGGGGAAGTCCTCGGCGACAAGGGCATCCATGCCCGCAGCGCCCTCGGAGTCGCCGTCCTCCCACTGGACGCTCCGGTCGAGGTCGAGCTTCAGGTCGAGCTCATGGACTGACACCGCCGGCCAGGCGGCGGAGCTGTGCCGACCTGAACGCCCGCCAGGGAAAGCCCGAGCGGGCACCATGGCGAGGCAACCTCCGCCGTCTGACGCTTCCGCGGCGCGCGACGTGATCACGCCCAATTCTGGCGTGCGGGAGACGTGTCGCCCTCCCGCGATGACGCCAGATCCGGAAGGCGATACCTCCGGTGCGCATCGCAGACAATCCTGCCGTCCGCTGTCGCGGCCGTCACTTGCGGGGGCCGCCGCAATGCCGTTGCTTGAGCGTTCAGCCAGTTCCCGGTAACTAATGTGACGGGATGGATGTCCGACCGTTGTACCGTCTGTGCATCCTTGGACCGGGACATCGGATCGCGTGCGGCTCGGCGTGGTCAGCCAGTGGGTGAGCTTGTTCCGCCTTGACGGGCACCGTTGGTGTGGTGGTCAGGCTGCGAGTGCGGTCTCGTAGTCAGCGGGACTGCGGTAGCCGAGGCTGCTCCCAGTTCGCCGGTCGTCACCGGACATGAGCCGACCACCCTCGCACGGCCAATGACGGCAATGACGGCCGGTCAGCTCAGCCGCGTCGGCGCGACAGCGCCGTCGTCGCCACTGAGTTGTGCACCGTGAAAGCAATCGTGCCCGGCAGAAATCGGTCGTCCGACCACATCAACGGTCTGCCCGCCTGGTCCGTGGCCCGCCGCCGCTCCCGCATCAGCGGCGCGTCCGGAGCACAGCCGAGGAGGCGCGTGTCGTCGGCATCGGCGTAGACGAGGTCAATGGTGTGTTCCGTGTCCGCGAACACCACTCCCTCCTCCGCCAGTGGATCGGTGTGCGAGATCGCGTGGGGATCCAGGCGCTTGATCAGGGCGCCGATCCGCTCGGGGTAGAGAGTCCTCTCGACCATGATTGGAACACGCGACAGCGTCCGCAGCCGGAGCACCCGGTATATCTGCGACCCCGGAGCGAGGCTGAGCTGCTCGCATTCCAACGGTTCCGCGGGACGGCGTTCGATGTCGATCGTGCGGCTGCCCGGTTCCTCTCCGAGCGAGCGTGCCCATCGGGTGAAACTCAGCAACTCGAAAAAACTCTGCGTACGTGCGGTGCCGAGCACGACGCGGCGCGTGCCACGTCGGGAAGTGACCAGGCCGTTGGCGCGCAGTACGGCCAGCGCCTGACGGACAGTGCCGCGTGAGACGCCGTACTGCTGGGCGATCTTCTCCTCGCTGGGCAGCCGGCCGTCCGACCCGTAGGCGCCGGTAGCTATGGCCTCGCGCAAGTCAGCCGCCAGCCGCCGGTACCGGGCTCCGGTGGTGCCGCCCCCCGCGACCGCCATTCTGCTCTCCTTCTCCCTCAGCCGCCCATCGCCGCTGCTGTGGAACGTGAGCCTATCCGCTCCCGAGCGTGGCTCACCGATCAGGCCCCTCCCGCCGCACAGCCCGCGATCTCTTCCCGAAAGGCTTCTCCGCGCGTTCGCCGGCGTTCATCTTCCGTACACCGCCTCCCGAGGTAATGAGTCAAGTTGTACAGCCAACTTATTCCACTGGGAGATTCCATTGAGACTGCACCGCGTTCCCTCGGCGGGCCTTTTCTGTGTCCTTGCCGCGGCCGCGCTGGGACTCAGTGCATGCGGCCTGACCAGCGCAGATGTGGCAAGCGATAGCGGGAGCAAGGCCGCGACCGCCATCTCGGCACAGGACGCCGGCGGCCTCGACGCTCTCGTCGCAGCCGCGAAGAAGGAGGGCAAGTTGAACGCCATCGCCCTTCCTCGGGACTGGGCGAACTACGGCGAGATCATCGACACCTTCGAGAAGAAGTACGGGATCAAGGTCGAGGTCGAGAACCCCGACGCCTCCAGTCAGGACGAACTCGCCGCAGTCACCTCCCGCAAGGGACAGGACCGGTCTCCGGACGTCATCGACGTGGGCAGCGCCTTCGCCATCAGCGCGGCCCAGCAGAACCTGCTGGCGCAGTACCGCGTCTCAGCCTTCGACCAGATCCCGCAGGAGCAGAAGGACGCTCAGGCACGCTGGTACAACGACTTCGGCGGCTACGTCTCGATCGGTTGCGACGCGGCCCGCGTCAAGAAGTGCCCCAAGACCTTCGCCGACCTGCTCGATCCGCAGTACAAGGGCCAGATCGCGCTGACCGGCAATCCGACGAAGTCCGGCTCGGCCTTCGGTGCCGTATACGCGGCGGCACTCGCCAACAAGGGCTCCTTCGACGACATCAAGCCCGGCCTGGACTTCTTCGCCCGCCTGAAGAATTCCGGCAACTTCAACCCTGTCGAGTCGAGCCCTGCGACCATCCAGAAGGGTGAGACACCGATCAGTATCAACTGGGACTACCTCAACGCCGGATACGTCGACGACCTCCGCGCCAAGGGCGTCGACTGGAAGGTGAGTGTCCCGGCCGACGGTGTGTACGCCCAGTACTACTCGCAGGCCATCGTGAAGTGGGCACCGCACCCGGCCGCTGCCCGCTTGTGGCAGGAGTTCCTCTACAGCCCCGAAGGCCAGAACCTGTGGCTCAAGGGCCACGCCCGCCCCGTGCTGATGCCCTCGATGCAGAAGGCCGGCACGCTCGACACCGCCGTCGCCGCCAAGCTCCCGCAGGCACCCGACGGCAAGACCGCCTTCCCGACGGAGGATCAGGTCAGCAAGGCCAAGCAGGACGTCGTCCAAGGCTGGGGCCGGGGCGCCGGCGAATGAGTACCCTCCAAGCAGTCGCCAGAGGCGACAACCCGACCCGCTCCTCCGGAAGCAGTACTCGTGCGGGTGCCGCCCGGCGGTGGCGCCTTCCTCGCTCGGCAGGCTGGCTGGGTGCCGTGCCGCTGCTCCTCTTCGCCGCCTTGGTGTTCGGCCTGCCCGCCGGGACGATGGTGTTCGGCGCGCTCACGACGCCCGAAACTGTGCCTGGCGGGGCCCGTTTCACCGGCGCAAACATGAGCGCCTCACTGCACGGCCCCTACCTGACCGCGCTCATCGGAAGCGTCAAGCTCTCCGCCTTCTCCGCGCTGATCGCCGCGGTCGTCGGTCTGCCCGTCGCCCACGCGGTCGTGACCTCGCGATTCCGCGCGCTGCGCGAGGCAGTCCTGGCCGGGGCGGGCGTACTGGCGAACTTCGGTGGTGTGCCGCTCGCGTTCGCTTTCGTGGCGACGCTCGGCAACGCCGGGGTGCTGACGACCCGCTTCCACCTGCTCGGCCACGGCTGGAATCTGTACGGCTTCTGGGGCCTGACCCTGGTCTACCTCTACTTCCTGATTCCGCTCATGGTCCTCACGCTCGCCCCCGCTCTGGAGGGGCTGCGGCGGCAGTGGCGCGAGGCCGCCCACAACAACGGCGCGAGCACCTTCCGGTACTGGATGCACGTCGCCCTGCCGATTCTCATGCCATCGCTGCTCGGCGGCTATGTCTTGCTGTTCGGCACCGCGTTCAGTGCGTACGCGACGGCCGCCGCGATGGTTGGCAGCTCGGTACCGCTGGTCACCATGCAGATCGCGGACGCGCTGTCCGGCAACGTCCTGGTCGGCCAGGACAACGTCGCCCTGGCGCTCGGCGTCGACATGGTGCTGGTCGCGGGGCTTGTCATGGCCGTCCAGGTGCCGTTGCAGCGCAGGAGCACACGATGGCTCGCTTGAACAGGACCGGATACGGGCGCAGCGCCGTACTGCTGCTCACCGGTGCGTACTTCCTCGTCCCGATCGCATGCGCCATCGCCTTCAGCATCGGAATCGGCGCCCCCCGCCAGGCCCTGGGCTTCGAGGCCTACACCGGCATCTTCGGTGCCGACGGCTTCACCGACAGCCTCACCTTGACCCTGAAACTGGCCGCGGCCACCATCGCGCTGGTTCTGGTGCTGCTCGTGCCTGCCTTGGTCACGGTGCGGCTGGCCGCGCCGCGTCTGCGCACACTCGTCGAGATCGTGTGCATGCTGCCGCTGGTCGTACCGGCTGTCGCCCTGGTCGCCGGGATCAGCGCGGTGCTGCGCTGGGGACCGGACCACTTTGCCGGTACCCCGCTCTTCCAAGTCATGGTCGCGCTCCAGGCCCCGCAGTTCCCCATGGTTCTGGTGCTTGCCTACACGCTGATGGCGCTGCCGCTGGCGTACCGCACACTCGACACCGGGTTCGGCGCCATCGACCTGCGCGTGCTCGTCGAGGCTGCACGGTCCTGCGGGGCGCCGTGGCCGCACACCCTTATCCATGTCGTGCTGCCCAACCTTCGCGGGGCGCTGCTCAACACGGCGTTCCTGACCCTCGCACTCGTCCTCGGCGAGTACACCGTCGCCGCGGTCCTCGGCTATCAGCCGTTCGCCGTGTGGATCGTTGCCATCAGCGGCTCGCAGGCGCAGATGTCGGTGGCCGTCTCGATGGTCGGCCTCCTCGTCACCTGGATGCTGCTGCTGCTGATCAGCGCTGCCGGACGTGCTCGCCGCCCCAAGGAGAACTCATGACCGACCTTCTCACCGATCCCGAAACCGTCAGGCCGACGCGGGCCGGTTCAACCGTGGAGTTCCGTGGGCTGCGCCGCGCCTTCGGCGCCACGACGGCGCTGGACGGACTGGACCTTGAAGTCCGCCCCGGCGAACTCCTGGCACTGCTCGGCCCGTCCGGCTGCGGAAAGACCACCGCCTTGCGCACGGTCGCCGGCTTCGAGCGGCCCGACACGGGCGAAGTGCTCGTGGACGGCGAGGACATCACGCGTGTTCCCGCACACCGCCGCGAGGCGGGCATGGTGTTCCAGTCGTACAGCCTCTTTCCGCACATGACAGCCATCGACAACGTCGCCTTCGGGCTGCGGATGAGCGGGACGGGCAAAGCCGCGCGGCGGGCTCGCGCCGCGGAACTTCTGGAGCTGGTCGGGCTGCCGAACCACGCCGCCCGCTTCCCGCGCCAGCTCTCCGGAGGCCAGCAGCAGCGCATCGCGCTGGCCCGGGCTCTGGCACTGCGGCCACGCGTACTGCTGCTCGACGAACCGCTGTCCGCGCTCGACGCTCAGGTGCGGCTGACACTGCGCGAGGAGATCCGTCGCCTCCAACAACAACTGGGCATCACGACGCTGTTCGTGACACACGACCAGGAGGAGGCCCTCTCCATGGCCGACCGGGTCGCCGTGATGCGCGCCGGGAGACTCGAGCAGTGCGCGCCTCCCGCAGAGCTGTACGAACGCCCTGCGACCGCGTTCGTCGCCAATTTCGTGGGGGTGATGAGCCGGATACCGGCCCGGCCGGGGGCGGACGGCACGACCGTGGGCGCGTTCGGCCGCACGCTACCGGTCCAAGGGACGCTGCCGGGCCCCGTCGGGACCGACGGTAGAAGTGGCGAGGTGGACGTACTGGTACGCCCGGAAGCGATCGGGGTCATGGCGGACGGCGATGGCACGTCCCAGATCGTGGGCGCGACATTTTTGGGCGCGACGACGAGGCTGACTGTACGGCTGGCCGGAGGCGCGGAGGTGATGGCGGACGTGGCGACTCACTCGACGGCCGGACTCCCCGTCGGTGCCAAGGTGACGCTGACCCTTCCGGACCGCCCGGTGCTGGTGGATCGCCACAGCTGGGGAAACGGCGGTCGCAGTGGAAGCTGACGGCTCCGGCCGATTCTCGATCCGACCACGCCGTACGAAGCCGTCGCTTCAGACCGAACCAACCGACCTGTCCGGCCTTCGACGCAGGGAGTCTCCGATTCCGCCCGTTCGCCACGCACCGGAGAAACTCCTCATGAACCATCGCAGGGCCACACCCGGCCTTCCCGCTGCCGTGCTGTTCGACATGGACGGCACACTCGTCGACACCGAGAGGCTGTGGTGGGCGGCCGTGGAACAGGTGGCAGACGGGATCGGGCGGCGGCTGACCGACGCCGACACGCATCATGTGCTGGGCCGACCGGCCGCACACACCGCAGATCACCTGCACCGCACCGGCGGCCCGGCGGTCCCCGCCCCTGACGTGCTCGCCATCGAACTGGACGCGGCGTTCGCCGCCCGAGTCGCCTGCGAGGTCGTCCCGCGACCGGGCGCGCTGCGCCTGCTGGACGAACTGGCCGCGGCCGGAGTCCCCACGGCGATCGTCTCCGCGTCGCCGCGCCATGTCGTCGACCTCGTGCGCAAGGCCCTGGGCGAGGAGCGGTTCGCATTGACACTCGCCGTCGAGGACACGGTCCGCACCAAGCCGGCGCCTGATCCGTACCTCGCCGCGGCCGCCGCCCTCGGTGTCGATCCGCGCGCCTGCGCAGTCGTCGAAGACACGCCCACGGGTGTCGCCGCGGCCGAGGCCGCCGGGTGCGTGGTGCTGGCCGTGCCCTCCACCGTACCGATCCCGTCCGCAGCACGGCGGACAGTCCTCGACTCCCTGGAGCGGGCCGATGTGACCCTGCTCGTATCCCTGTTCACGTCCGCGGAAAGGAACTGACACCATGGACGACATCCGCCACGTCGTGATCCTCATGCAGGAGAACCGCAGTTTCGACCACTACTTCGGCACGCTGAACGGCGTGCGCGGGTTCGATGACCGTCAGGCTCTGACGTTCCCGAACGGCGACAGCGTCTTCCGTCAGCCCGCCCGCTCCCGGACCGACGGCGGCTTCCTGCTGCCCTACCGGATGGACTCCACGAAGTTCAACGCGCAGAACGCCGACGGTCTGCCGCACGACTGGGAATCCGGTCACGATGCCAACAACAACGGCGCGATGAACCGCTGGACATCGGCCAAGGGTGAGCAGAGCATGGGCTACCTCACCCGTGAGGACATTCCCTACCAGTACGCGCTGGCCGACGCGTTCACACTCTGCGACGCCTACTTCTGCTCACTGGCCGGACCCACCAGCCCCAACCGCCTCTACCTGTGGACCGGCACCGTCGGCCCGGGCCGGGACGGCACGACCGGCCCGTGGATCGACAACACCCCGCTTCCCGACAACCCGGTCTGCGACTGGACCACCTACGCAGAACGCTTGTCGGCCGCCAACGTCACCTGGCGCGTTTACCACTCTCCCGGACTGGACGAGCGCCACGGCAACTACGAGGACAACGCCCTGGAGTACTTCGCCCGGTTCCACACCTTCGACAAGGACGACCCGCGCTACATCAATGCGATGACGAAGTGGGACCTGTCGGCGTTCGACGCCCACTGCAAGGACGGCACGCTGCCGACAGTGTCCTGGCTGGTCTCTCCGTATCTGTTCTGCGAACACCCGACCGCCAGCCCCGCTTACGGCGCCCACTGGGTCAACACCGCCCTTCAGTCGGTCTTCGCCAACCCGGACGTGTGGCGGCACACCGCCTTCCTCGTCATGTACGACGAGAACGACGGCTACTTCGACCACATGGTGCCGCCGTTCCCGCCCGACGCGACCCCCGAGGAGTTCGTGGACGGGCAGCCGATCGGTCTGGGCAACCGTGTCCCCCTGTGGGTGATATCACCGTGGTCGCGCGGCGGCTGGGTCAACTCCCAGGTCTTCGACCACACCTCCGTCCTGCGCTTCCTGGAAGTCGTCACCGGCGTGCGGGAACCCAACATCTCGGAGTGGCGTCGCGCCGTATGCGGCGACCTCACCAGTTGCTTCGACTTCGCCCTGCCCGACTTCTCGATCCCCGCACTGCCAGACACCCGCGCGCTGGTGGAGCAGGCCGACGCGGCGATGGAACTGCCACCGGTGGAGCTCCCGGCGCCGGGCACACAGGTCATGCCGACACAGGAACCGGGCGGTGCGCGTCCTCACCGGGCGCTGCCGTACCGTCCATGGGCCGACGTCGCTGTGGACCGCGCCACCGGCAAGGTCACCTGCACACTCGCCAACGAAGGAACGGTCTCCTTCCACTTCACGGTGTTCCCGAACATCGCGCGGCCGTTCGCCGGTACGCCGTTCACTGTCGCGCCGCGCAGCACTGCCACCTACGTGTGGGATGCCGTACGCACGGACGGGCGCTACGACTTCACCGTTCACGGCGCCGACGGCTTCGTCTGCCGATTCGCCGGAACGGTGACCGGAGTTGATCAGAACGACGCTGCCGCTCCTCGAGTGACAGGGGTCCTGCGGGGCGGCAAGCCGGAGAACGCCTCGGTCGAGTTGCTGCTGGCCAACGACGGCGGTTCGGAGGTGTGCTTCACCATCGCCCCGAACGACTTCGACGGCACGGAACACAGGCAACTGCTCGGCCCACGCGAGAAGGCGGTCCTGAACTGGCCCACGGACAGCGGGCGGTACGACATGACCGTCACGGCGGACGGAGGCACGGGCTTCGCCCGGCGGTACGCGGGGACAGTGCACGCGGCCCCGAACACGATTACGGCTGATGTCTCGTGATCCGTCGATTCCAGCACGCTCGCTCCGCCCGATCACCGAAGGCGACCCCGACACCGCAGCGACCGCGCACCGGGAGGCCACGCAGCTCTCCCTCTCCCTGCTCTACTGGCTCCAGACCGAAGCCCCCAGCCCCGACGGCGGCACCGGATTCCCCGGCCTCCGGCTCCGCCATGATGTCGTCGGCACCACCGACGGCCTGACCAAATCGGCGTACGTCCGCGAATCGCGGCGCATCCGCGCGGTCACCACCGTCGCCGAGAACCACGTCTCCCGCGCCGTCGTCGACGAGCGCGGCAGGCCCCGCCACCCGGACTCCGTCGGCATCGGCGCGTACCGCATCGACCTACACCCCTCGACCGGCGGCGACAACTACATCGACATCGCCAGCGTGCCCTTCGAGATCCCGCTCGGCGCCGTGCTGCCCATCCGGATACGCAACCTCCTCCCGGCAGCCAAGAACCTCGGCACCACCCACATCTCCAATGGCTGCTTCCGGCTTCACCCCGTCGAATGGAACATCGGCGAGGCCGCCCACCGCCTGCGCCGGGGCACCGAACCGCACCACGTCAGGGATCGATGGTGTGCGAGTCGCGGGCTACTGCCGGACGAACAGTGCACGCTCGGCATCCACGTGCCGGACGAGTGCTCACTTTCCGGAAGATTTGCCCCGCGTCCAGACCTGAGCCATGGCCTGAGCGACGTCCGGACCGAGGTGCCGAGTGGCGATCTGGTCAATTTCATCGAAATTTTCCGTGTACCGCTTCGTGAAGCGCCCGAAAAGCCTCCGCAGGGCGATACCTGCGATTCCCAGTGGAACCATTGCCGCCGAGATGAGCAGCAAAAGCAAATCGATAGTGTTCCTGGTGAGGGTATTCCAGTAGCCGAGGTCCGAGGGAAGGGCGACTGTGCCGGTATCATTCGGGTCGTACACGACTGTCATGGCGTAGCCGTCTCTCACCTGACGTGTCTTAAATTGCAGCGGCGACTCAACGGACCGCCCGCCGGACGGGGTGAAGCGCACCCAGCAGGTGACAGACAGCTCGCCACCATTTTCGTCGTGGAGGGCTTGCTGGCATCTCGTGACATTCGCGCGGGTCTGAACCCCGTGGCTCTTCAAGGTAGATATCACCTTGCTGTGGCTCGGTATGATGAATATCGCGATCGTGACGAAACCGCACAGCCCCATAACGATCATGGTGATGGATGCGATCGTTAGGTACCTGAGCAGATTGCGTGGACGTGCTGGCTTCGTACTCATCGGCTCCCTGACGCTATTGAATCAGTCGATACTGCTCTACCCCGTCCATCCGGGGCTCGATCGTCTCGCGGCAGGCCAATTGACCACAACTCAAGCGCGGACCGTCATCCTTCGCCAGCTACCGGCGCTGGCACACTCGGATAGCCTGAAGGCATGGCCGCGAAGTACTACCGGGACGAGCGAGCTGCCCGCCGCCCGTCCTCATTGATCTCCAGGCCGTCCCAAGGCGTCGAGGAGGGCTACCGACTCGTAGGCCCGGGCGGAGTACTCACTCCGATCATCAGCCACGTGCAATGGCTGGACAACCATCCGGACGGCCCCGAGACGCACGTGATGATCTCCTTCGAGGACGGCACAAACGTCGAGTTCCCCTTCGATGTCCGACTGGCCGCCATCTGGTACAACGAGCAACGAGCCGTCAGCGATAAGGACTTGATGGAGGCGGCTCCCGCTGCGTGGGGTGCCCCCGCCGAGCCCTGGCGTTAGGCGTGCCGCCGAGGACTGTGCCGCCGCCGCTTGGTCAGGAATTCGGTACCTATCAACCCGGTGCAGCGCTGCGCCCTCGGCATCACCACCGACCACGACCACCTCCGCGCCACGGTGGAGAACACTATCGGCAACGTCACCGCCCTCAACCCGCACATCGGCTACGCCCAGGCCGGCGCCGCCGCGCAGGAAACGCTCGTCACCGGCCGCGCCGTCGCCGACATCGTCCTGGCACAGGGACTCCTCACGCAGGCCGACCTCGGCAATATCCTCCGCCCGCAAGCCCTCGCACGATCCGGCAGCCGCAATTCCAGGTGACAGCGGGAAGCGGGCAGCGATGGTGCACCCCATCTATCCCGTCGGCGACGCTCCCACCAACGGCTGGCAGTATTGGCGCATGGCCGAAGACGAAGATCCCCATCCCGATGGCTGGCCGGCACAGGCACGCCAGTCGTTCCTTACCGCCATGTGGAACATGGTTGTCGACGAGGATGCCTACACCGACGGCTCCCCGTCGTGGATCGAGTCCCGGTCAGGAGGCCACGAGCAGGGGGGTGTTCCCGGCAGCGCATCGGCGGCGGCGCTGCACCGGATCCTGGCGTGCGGCGTGAATCCGGACGATGTGACCGATGTGGTGCGGCAGATGCAGCATGACCTCCTTTACAACGTCTGCCAGTTGATCGACGATCCGGGACTGCTGGGCATCGGACTGGACGAGGACTGGTCCGAGCAGACGGACGTCCGCTGGGAACTGGTGGCGGTCCGCACCGCCCGGTCGGCGGTGCGGGCACCGATCGACGGGCTGCACTCCTCACTCGACGAGCTCGACCCCAGCGGCCGCAGCGGGGAGCCACGCGGCCGACCCGTTCCCGCCCGGCTGCCGGGCCAGCCGCCCCACGCGCGGCTGGCCATTGCCCACGCACGTGCGGGCTACCGTATCCAAGCGATAAACACTTGGCGGAAGGCGACCGGTGCGTCGGTGCTGGAGGCGAAGGCAGCCATCGACCAGCTCCTCGACCAGTTGCGGCAAGATCCGGAGAGCGCGCAGCGATGACCGAGGAATATCGCGTCTCCAGACCGTGGATGGCCTCCTGACGACCGTGGCCGGACAGCGAGCGGAAGTGCGCGGCGAACGCGACCGGGCCGAAGGACATACCGCCAGTGTCGGCAATCGCGCAGAGCGCTGCTGCTCGCGTACGAGGTACGGCATATCTGCACGTCCATGACCGCAACTCTGGCTCCCCCGGTCCGCATCGGGAAGGCCGCTGTCGGGGCCCTCGGCATACTGGCAGTCGCCACCGGTGCCTTGGAGTCGGTGGTGACGCCGACGCTCCCGCTCCTGCAACACGAGCTGGATATGAGTCCAGCCGAAGGGGCGTTACTCAGCATCATGCTCCTCATCACCGGCGCGCTCGTCACACCGGTCGCAGGCAAGTTAGGCGACCGCTACGGCGGAAAACGAGTCCTGATCCGGCTGATGGCGGTGGTCTCGGCCGGTGGCCTGGTGTCCGCCCTGGCGCCGAACCTGCCCGTGCTGCTGCTCGGGCAGGTACTTCAGGGGGCGATGGTGGGCGCGCTGCCCCTGTCGTTCATCCTGGTGCGCGAACACCTCCCCACGGGAGAGTCGAAGGTGGCCATAGGGGTGATCAGCGGGCTGTTCGTGGAGGGCGGGATGGCCGGAACGCTGTCGGCCGGGCCCGTGGCGGAAGGGCTGTCCCGACACTGGATGTTCGCGCTGCCGACGATCGCGGTCATCGGGGCCACCATGCTGGTGAACAGGCTGATGCCGCATGATCCGCCGAGCCGGTCGGACGACGCCGGGGCCGACTGGCCCGGCCTGGTTCTCTTGAGCGGGACGCTGGTCACGCTCACGCTCGTACTCGCGCTGGCGCCCGACATCGGCTCGCAGCCACTCGTGCTCGGCGCCCTCATCGTGGTTCTGGCCGCCTTCGTGACCGGATGGATCGCCGTTGAGCGGCGTGCGGCCTCGCCGATGGTCGATCTGCGCATGCTGGCACGGCCCGCGGTGTGGAAGTCGTGTGCGCTGACGTTCGTGATGTGCGTCGGTACCTCGGTGGCGGTCTATCTCGTCCCGCAACTGTTCGCGGTGTCCGCCGACGAGTACGCATTCGGGGCCAGCGCCACCGAAATCGGCTTCTTCCTGCTGCCCGGCGCCGTGGCCGCGTCGCTGGCCGGGCCGATCAGTGGGATCGGGGCGCGGCGTTTCGGCTCGCGTACGGTGGTCACCGCCGGGATCGTCATCATGGTCGCCGTCCTGATCCCCCTGGCAGCCGTGCACACCGAGGTCTGGCACCTCGTCATCGGCAAGGCGCCGATCGCGCTTGCCAACGGCCTGTGCGTTACGGCGATGGTGACCAGCACCGCCACATCCGTCGATCACAGTGACACCGGCATCGCCACCAGCCTGGTCCTGGTGACCCGCGTGCTCGGCTACGCCGTGGGTGTGCAGGTCAGTGGCGCGATCCTCACCGCCGGGACCCCTGCCGGGTCGGATGTCCCGGCCGAATCGGCCTTCGTCACCGGCTTCTTCATAGCCGGCGCCGTCACGGCGCTGTCCCTGCTTGTCACCCGCACCATGAGCAAAGGAGTCAAGGAATGACCCGCACTGATCTGTTGAGCGACGTCCGTACCGCGCCGAGGCGCAAGGTCCTGATATCCGGGGCCGGCATCGCGGGGCCCGCCCTCGCGTTCTGGCTGAACCGATACGGATTCGCGGTCACGGTGGTCGAGAAGGCGGGCACACTTCGTAACGGTGGATACCCCATCGACGTGCGCGGCACCGCACTCGAGGTCGTCCGGAGGATGGGAATCCTGCCGCAACTGCAGGACGCGCACATCGACCTGCGCCGGCTGACCTTCCTCAACGGGGACGGCAGCGAGGTGGCCTCGGTCCACCCGCACACCGTCACCGGCGGTGTCGCGGAACGCGACCTCGAGGTGCGGCGCGGGGACCTGACCGGCGCTCTCCACACGGCGGTCCGTGACGACGTGGAGTTCTTGTTCAACGACTCCATCGACACCCTCGACCAGTCCGGCCACGGGGTCGACGTCACCTTCCGCGGGGGCAGCAGACGTACGTTCGACATGGTGTTCGGTGCGGACGGTCTGCACTCACGTACCCGCGAGTTCCTGTTCGGCCCCGAAGAGCAGTTCCACCGGTACCTCGGCTACTGCTTCGCCGGGTTCACCATGCGCAACACCTTCGGGCTCTCCCACGAGACCATGATGTGGAACACCCCGGGCAAGGCCGCGGCGCTCTACGCCGTGGGGGACAACGACGAAGTGCACGCCTTCCTGAACTTCGCCCGCCCGGAACCGCCGTTCGACGCGTTCCGGAACCCGGAAGCCCAACGGGACCTGGTCGCCGCGGTCTTCGCCGACGCGGGATGGGAGATCCCGGGCATGCTTGCCGCCATGCGCGACGCGGACGACCTGTTCTTCGACGTGGTCAGCCAGATCAGCATGCCCCGCTGGTCCAGCGGCAGGGTCACGCTGGTCGGCGACGCCGCGTACGCACCCTCGTTCCTCACCGGACAGGGCTCCAGCCTCGGGCTCGTCGGCGCGTACATGCTCGCCGGTTCCCTGGCCGACCGGGACCACGCCGCGGGCTTCGCCGCCTACGAACAGCACACCCGTGAGTTCGTGACCGTAAACCAGGAACAGGTCCGCGAGGGCGACGCCGCACTCTTCCCGATCACCGCCCGGGCCCTGGAGCAGCGCAACGACATGCTGCGCAACCTCAGCGCCATGCCCTCCGCAGAGGGACGACCGGCCCACTCGGCCCTCACTCTGCCCGAATTCACGGCCCTCACTCTGCCCGAATTCACGCCCATGACGTGAGCCCGGCCCCGGCGCTGGTGACGGTGGGTGCGCTGACCACGGAGCGCTACTGCTCCAGGCCGACCAACTGGGCGCTCCGACTCCACAGTTCAACGGTGATGGGACGGGGCTCGACGGTCCGCCTCCGCTCCTTCTCATAGTATCCGCCGGACGTCCAGCTCCGGCCCGACTCGGACACTGTCTTGTCCGGCGACCGGACGATGACCACCTGGTGCCCGTCCCGCACCAGCCGGCAAGCCTCCGACCGGCCGACTCCGTCGCTCCTGAACTTGATTGTCTGATGTCGGCCGCTGTGAGGCAAACGACCCGACATCACCCAATCAAGTTCAGTAGCGGGTGCGGGCGAAGTTCAGAGCAGGCCGACCGATAGCCTGCGGCGATGACAGCAAAGCGCGAAGGTGTCTACGACGGGTCGTTGCGGAAGTTTTCGACCCGATACCTCGGACGAGCATGGACACCAGCCGACGCCAGGCCGCTGACCGTGATCGCCGAGACAGAACATCGGCTCGGCATGAGCCTCCCGCCCGAGCTCAGCGCGTTCCATCACCAGCTCGGGTCCTGCAAGGAACTACTCAACGCGCACAACGCGATCTTCACGCTGGAAGAGCTGGAGATCGCGGACGGATATCTGTTCATCGCCGAGGAGGAACAGAACATCGTTAGCTGGGCGATCCCGCTTCAGCAACCCAACCACACGGATCCGATCGTGTGGCAACGCGTCAACGACTTGGCATGCGCTTGGTACAGCGAAGAACAGGGAGTTATCGAGTTCTTCCGAACTATGCTCGATTGGACTTTCGGCATCGAACACTCGTCGACAGGTTAGGCCGCGCTGGGACGGCATTCGCCCTGTTGACGATCGAGAGCTTCGCGGTCCGACCGATCGCTCAGGATTCTCTGGCGCCTCCTGTGGTCGCGCGGCACTCTCGGATCCCGTCGCACCGCAGCCAGTCGAGGAGGTTGTCGGTCAGCTTCTCGCTGACGCCGCAGCTGTCGATGTCCCGCTCGCCGGCCCCGAGATCGAGGAGATAGACCGTTGTTCGGTCACAGGGGTGGCGCCGCATGAACAGGCCACTGCCTCCGCTGTCGTCCCCGATGAGGACCCAGTCCGGCGCGTATTCGCCTACTTGGTAGGTCTCGTTGCGCTCGAGGATGGTGTGTGGGCCATAGATCAGCACGCCGTTGGGCAGCAGGACCCCCGGCGTCGACCGCCAGAGCCGGGCCAGTGCGGACGTGAACGCGGCACCGAATCCGTTGCTCAGGGCCACCTGAACGGTCAGGAATCCCGCGAAGGTGTCCGCCACCAGCTCTTCTTGGCCGCTCACGCGGTCGCGGCGGACCACCGCGTACTCCTCGCCCGCCTGCCGGTCGAGCGCGAAGTGATAGGTGTCACCACCATCGGGCTCGGCACAGAAGCAGAGCCGGTCCCCGTCGAGGCGCCATCCGCCGGTGATGTCGTCGTCCCCATCGGAACGTGTCCCGGGTGAAGGGACAGTCGCTATCCGCGCACCGCCAGACGTGCCGCTGCCGTACTCCGTCAGCCACCACCGGTACGAGGGCGGCAGCGTGCCCACGACGGACTCGGCCGCGCTGATCCACGCGGCCGGCACGCCGGCACCTGGCCGGGCACTGATCACCGGCGACTCCTCGATCAGCTCGCGGACGAGTGCCAGGTCAGGTCTCATGCACACGAGCCTGCCATGTGACTCCTCCACCCCGTGAGCGGGGTGGCTTCTCGCTACGCCTGGTTGGCGTCGCGACGGACCAGCCCGGCCCGTAAAACGTTGGTTGCTCCGACGACGTCAGCGTGTGCGCGGTGGCCGCACGAGACGCAGTGGAACTTCTCCTGTGTGGGCCGGTTCTCCTTGGCGGTGTGCCCGCATGCGGGGCACCGCCGGGAGGTGTTGCGGGGGTCCACGGCTACCACTTCCCGCCCGGCACTCTCAGCCTTTGCGTTCAGGATCGCGAGGAACACCCCCCAACCGGCGTCAGCGATCGAACGGTTCAGCCCGGCCTTGCTCGCGGCCCCGTTGGGCAGGAAGCTGCCCGGCGTATCGAGGTCAGGCTTCGGTGCGGGAGCCTTGCTCATGTTGCGGATCTTGAGCTCTTCGTGCGCGATGAAGTCGTGCTCGCGGACCAGGCCGAGCGCGGCCTTGTGCGCGTGGTCGAGCCGCTGACGGCGCACCTTCCCGTGCAGAGCGGCGACCTTCTCCACCGCTCGCTGATGGTTCTTGGTGCGGTTCTTGGCCTTGCGGCGCGGATACCGGCTGAGCAGCTTCTGTGCCGCTTCGAGCTTCGCGGCGCCTTTGCGGGCATGGCGCGGGTTGGCGATGTGTTCGCCGTTGGATGTGGTGAGGAACGAGGCTGTGCCCAGGTCGATACCGACTACGGAGCCGGTCGCGGGGAGCGGTTCGGGCTGGGGCTGCTCGGCCGTCACGACGACGAACCACTTACGGCCCTCTCGCTTGACCGACACAGTCTTGACCTTGCCGACCACCGGCCGGTGCTGGTTCACCTTGACGTGCCCGACGCCCTGAAGGCGGACGCGGGTGACCGGGTCGTGCGGGGTGGAGTCCCACCGGCAGCCGTCCCCGTCCTTGGGGAAGTCCACCGTGTCGAACCAGTTCACTCCACGGAAGCGCGGGTATCCGGGCTTTTCACCGGCCTTGATCCGGCGGAAGAACGCCGTGAACGCCTTGTCGAGACGGCGCAACGTCGCCTGCTACGAGGAGAAGGACCATCGGCCGTGCCGTTCGGGATCGAACGCCCGGATGTCCTTGAGCTGAGCGGACTGCTGTCCGTACTTGACGCCCGTCTTCGAGGCATGCCGGTAGGCGTCGCGGCGTTCTTGCAAAGCGCCGTTGTAGAGCGAGCAGTGATCGCGCAGCATCTCGCCGAGCGCGATCGTCTGCCCCACGGTGGGCCGCATGAGGAACTTGTACGCACGGATCATCCAGCCCACCTCCTTCCAGCCTCGCCCATTGAGCCTACTATACTTGGTGTATGTCACCACGCTGGGAACCAAATACCGATATCCGCCGAGGCCGTCATGTTGTCCACAACCTTCACGCGCACTTGGTTTTCGTGACCAAGTACCGGCGAGGAGTCTTCAACGGCGACATGCTGACGCGCTGCGAGGAGATCATGCGGAACGTGTGCACGGACTTCGGAGCGGAGTTGATCGAGTTCAACGGCGAGGAGGACCACGTGCACCTCTTGGTGCACTACCCGCCAAAGGTGGCCTTGTCCTCGCTGGTCAATTCCCTCAAGGGTGTGTCCTCGCGGTACCTGCGACAGGAGTTCACCGGACGCGTCAACCGCTTCATCATGCACGGCCGGTTCTGGTCTGGCTCCTACTTCGCCGGGTCGTGTGGCGGCGCGCCGTTGGCGATCGTCAAGCAGTACATCGAGCAGCAAAAACGTCCGCTCCAGCCTGCGAGTTAGAGCAGCCCCGAGATCGGATTCCCTCCCCGCCCGAAGGCGGGGATTCCCTCCGAAGGGAGGGATGGGATGCCTTGATCCTGACGCGTCGGCGATCCCCCCTCGACGAGGCTTGCGGCCCACCCGAGGTTCACCGTCCATCACACACCCAAGCACACCTCATGGTTGAACCAGGACGAGATCTTATTCTCCATCCTGGCCCGCCGACTGCTGCGACGAGGCGAGCTCACCTCGCGCCACGACCTCATCGACCAGGTACGCAAGTTCACCCTCGATTACGACAACGAAGCCCGCCCCTTCCGATGAACCTACGACGGCACCCCGCTCAAGGCCACCTGACCCTCGCAGGATCAGCGCGGCGCTGCACCGGGCCCCCGCCGTGGCAACCGCTGCCTCATCCCTTAATGGCGCGCGCCCCATCGAACGACAACAGGCCCACGACCGCCGTTCGGCTGGTCATGGCCCCACAGCCTGGGGACTCAGGGTGGATCAACGCTTCAGATCCTGCCGACGATGTGGACGAGTCCCTCGCCCGGAGGATGTGGATCCGGACCGTCGATGGTGTACCGCTCAAGCTCATCGTCTGCGAAGGCGAGACGGCGATGCTTCCGCTGCGGTGCTCCGGCAGCGAGGTCGCCCCCAGCCTCGTTCTGCGGGGGGCTCGCCACGTCGCCCAGGCACTCTTCGACGCCGTGTGGGAACGGGCTCGCCCCCCACGGCGAACCGCACCACGGGATCGATGTCCTGGACACCAGCGAACTCCTCAAGATCCTCTGCGGCCCGGTCGGTTATCGCGGTGCTCTGAAACCTCTGAACCCGTCGTGTTGCCGTTCCCTGTGGCCCGTACCGCACGGTCCGCCATGGAACGCGCCAGTGCAGAACGCTCGCCAAGCGATTTCCGCTGATCGGCAGTGACGGGCGGATCACACGGGTACCGTTGCCGAACCTGGGCCCGACCTGGCCGTTTCAGCCGCACGAGGTGACGAACGATGAACGACTACGCACTGTCCGCACCACACCCTACGAGCGCGCACCCCGCCCGCGTTTACAACGTCTGGCTGGGCGGCAAGGATCACTATCCGGTGGATCAGGCGGCAGCCGAACTCGCTGCCCAAGCGAACCCGACGATTGTGCCGTCGGTCCGGGCCAACCGGGCCTTCCTCGGCCGCGCCGTACGTCACCTCGCGGCGGTCGGGGTCCGTCAGTTCCTCGACGTCGGTACGGGTATCCCCGCCGCAGAAAACACCCACGAGGTGGCCCAGCGGGGCGCTCCCGAGTCGCGTGTCGTCTACGTCGACAACGATCCGATCGTCCTTTCTCACGCGCGGGCGCTGCTGGTCAGTGGCCCAGAGGGGCAGACCGACTATGTGCAGGCCGATGCGCGGGACGTGGACACGATTCTCGACGCGGCCTCCCGCACCCTGGATCTGGACCAGCCGGTCGGCCTCATGCTGGTGGCGATCCTGCAGTACATCAAGGACTCAGAGGACCCGTGGAACGTCACCCGCCGGCTGCTGGACCGCCTTGCCCCGGGCAGTCACCTCGTCCTGTCCCATCCTGCCGTCGACGTCGCCGCCCCCGAGGTCGCCGAATCCATGCGGATCTACAACGAGCGCGCCGCCAGCCACGCCTCCGCCACCCCCCGCACCCACGAAGAGGTGCAACGATTCTGCGATGGCCTGGACATCCTGGAGCCGGGCGTTGTCACCCTGACCCGCTGGCGTCCCAGACCGTCCGACACTCCGGACGACGCCCTGCCCATGTGGTGTGCCGTCGCCCGCAAGGCTTAACCGGCGACTTCCCCGCCCTGCGCGTCAGTTCGCCGCACACGAATGCGTGCAGGGGGCAGGGGCACCGTTCAACCGGTGAACAAAATCAGTGGTGTTCGGCTCCGTCGGCGGGCCAGCGCCCGGCGTCGGTTGGGTCGGCATCAGCAGGACCGCGGCGTGTCGCGTCGGAGGCCGCGCGGCGCCGGCTCGCGGTCGAGGCGGCCGGGATCCTGATCGTCACACGTACTCGGCCAGCAAGGCCGCCGTCCGATCGCTGATGCGCACGTTCACCCGCGAACTCGCCCCGCGGGGCATCCGCAGCAACGCCGTGTCGCCCGGAGTCGTCGACGCCGGGATGGCCAGACGCCAATGGGCCTCCGATCCCGCGTATCGGTTTCGTGCGCAGCGTGACCCAGGGTCGGCGGTGCCCGGCTTCGCGGTGCCCGGCCTGGTCGAACACGGCGGCCTCCACCTCGGCGGCGGTGCTGTTCACTGAGCCGCACAACCGCTTCGACCTGGCCTTCGGCCCTGGGCAGCGTTCGGGGGCACAGGACGGGCGGCGTCATGCCGGCAGGGGTCGGCGATCACATCGTCCACTGTGCGCGGCGCGGGCTCGGCGTCGTAGGCGGCTCCCAGGCTGGTCATCCGTTTCCGAGTCGCTGACCAGCCCGTCGGGGGGGGGGGGGGGGGGGGTGTGGGGGGGGGGGCACCGGGGTGGGGGGGGGAACAAGCAGGGGGGTGTGAGT
>NZ_JBVJWD010000025.1:0-36602 GCF_055602785.1 Streptomyces sp. NPDC037301 | reverse complement strand
GAAGTGGGGGGTGGGGCTTGGGAAGCGCCCCCACCGTTCCCCCTCCTCCCCAAGCCCGCCCCCCCCCTCCGAAACGACAGCGGCGGGGGGTTTTTGCGGTTCCGGCCCGCGGGGTGCGGGCCGGAACCGGCGAGGTGGTGCGACTTACTGCGAGGGGTCACATCGCCCCCAGTTTTGGCTCACCTGCCGCGAGCCTGTCACTTCCGGTCGAAGGAGAGCCATGTACCGGCGAGGTCCTGCTGACCCACCCCGGGCCTGGACCAGTCGCAAACACCGTCCTGGAAGATCGCCTTCAGATCCTTGAACTGACCGTCGGTCACCGGCACTCGGTAGTCGGAGCGGATCACGGGACGCTTGCGGCACTTGACGACGTCGTTCGCCACATCGGCTCCGGCCACCATCCGCGGCGATGTCCACACCGGGTAGAGGGTGTTGCACTCGGTGTTGCCGATGCCCTCCACCTGGGGCTCCGCGATCTTCTTCGCCCCGGTGCCACGGGTCCAGCAGGCGTCCGTGAGTCCCTGCGGCCGATGGCGGACGATCTTCTCGATGGGGGCGTCGTTGCCGGAGTCTCCCTTGATGCCCGTGAGCCACTGGTCCATGTCGGACACCATCCCGGCGAGAGTGAATCCGTGCCCGTTGGAGCGGGTGAGCATGACCTGGTTGGCGTGGGTGCCGTTGGCCTTGTCCAAGCGCGCCCGGGTGGAGAAGGAGTGGAAGCGCATGTGCATGTCGCCGGCCGACGCGTCGTCCGTGTAGTCGCGGTAGTCGATGATCGGAACGTCGGCGAGGCCGGCACCGCCGTTCAGCATGCGGCCCGTGCGGTAGGCCGTCCGTACCGCCTTGAGATCGGCGACGGTGCGCTCCGCGGCGGGCTTGGCGTCGTCGTCGAGGCCGCCGATGCGCCGGTTCAGGTCGATGAACTGGTCCATGTCGATGGTCCCGTTGTTCAGGGCCTCAAGTCCGTACTGGATACCGGTGTTGTCGAGCGGCCTGCGCGCCTTCCCGGTCCCCGGTACCTTGCCGTAGACGTTTACGGTGTGGCTGTAGACGTCACAGCGGGCACCGTCCGGGTTGGTGTCGGGGTCGTAGCGCTGCCCCTCGGGCAGCTGCGGCGGACAGAACACCGTAGGGTCGATACGGCCGCCGGCCCGTGCCAGGCTGCCGATGCTCTCCCACTTGCCGAACCCGGCGACCGCCCTCTGCTGCTCCTTGGTGAACGCGTCCGGCGCGACATCCTTGAAGTAGTGGTTCAGGAGCTGGGCGTCGCTGAGCGTCTGAATCGTCCCGAAGCCGACGTCGGGGAAGCTGCAGCCCGAGAGGATGCCGTCCAGCAGGCCCGGGTAGTTGTCGGCGATCTGGTGGGTCTGGTACGAGCCGCCGGAGCAGCCGTTTCCGATGGTGAAGGCCGGGTCTCCGTACGTCTCCACGAAGCGTTCCTTGACCATGCTCATGGTCTCGGCGGCCAGCAGGTCGTTGCAGTTGTTGCCGAAGACGTTCAACGTGGACGACGCGACGCCGTAGCCCTTGCCCAGATACGTGTCATTCATGATGCCGACGGTGTTGCGGCCCTGGATGTACCAGCCGCTGGAACATCCCCCGCCGAAGCCGTACACGAGGCGCCCGTTCCAGCCCGGCCCACGCTGCAGCGGGTCGGGGGTGCCGGACATCGGGTCGTGCAGCACGGCCGTCTCGTAGATGCCGCGGTTGATGGTGCCGGTCTCGACGCGAACGATGTACGGCACCTTCGTGCCCGCGCTCGTCGTGGCGGTCGCCAGGTCGGCGGGACGGTCGTTCGAGTCGGGCAACGGAACGAACTTGCCGGCCGTGGTGCGATACATGTAATCGACGCGGGTCTTGACCGAGCAGTCCTTGTCGATCGGCTGCCCGAGGGTACCGCCAGTGACCGTCTTGAACTCGGCGGTGTCACAGATGAACGGCTGCTCGTGCGGCCCGGCGAACACCGGCCCCGTGATGGGGTGGTTCTTCAGGGTCAGCTGTCCGGAGCCCGCGCCCCGAGCCCTGGCCGTGAGCCTGTTGTCGCCCTTGGACAGCTCCTTCACCACGCCCATCAGCGCGTGATCGCCGGCGGGCCGGAAGCTCGAGGTCACGTCCCGGCCTTCCACCTCGACCCGGATGCTGTCGGCCGCTATGGACGCGGGCACCCCGACACGTATCAGGGCGTCGTCTCCCGACACCACGCCGGGCCGCGACGACACGGCCGTCACCTGCAGCTTCTCGCGTTCCTGGCTACCGGCCGGCGTCGCCGACGCACCGACCAGCACGCCCATGAACGCTATGCCGGCAAGGCCCATTCGGACCGGCCTCGCGGCTCCTCTGAACGACACGACGGAACTCGCCTCACTTCCTGGAGTCGGAAATTGGTGCTCAGTGTGCGGACGCGGGCCGCGGGCCCGCCGGGACGGTGATGCGAATGTCCCGTTGTCCTGTTGTGCGGCTTCCCGGCCGGTGACCGGAAGAGACCCGCTCCTACCAGTTGGTGAACGCCCCGTCCGCCGTGCGCAGGTGCGGGCGCTCGGCCGCCGCGGCCTGGTACCGGCGCGCCGCCTCCCGGTCGATGTCGACGCCGATGCCGGGCAGTTCGCTCAGCTCCACCCGCCCCGGCAGGATCGTCGGCCGCGCGGTGAAGAGGGCGGCGATGGCCGGATCGGGGTCGGTCTGGTGCTCCTGGATCGCCGCATTGGGGCAGGCCAGGTTGAGTTGGAGCGAGGAGGCGGCGGTGACCGGGCCGAGCGGGTTGTGGGTGGCGAGCTTGATGTGGTGGGTCTCCGCCATCGCCGCGATCTTCTTCGCCTCGGTCAGGCCCGCGGCCACCCCGACGTCCACGCGCGCGTAATCGATGAGGTCGCCCTCGATGAGTGTCCTGAACTCCCATTTGGAGCCGTACTGTTCACCTGCGGCCAGCGGTACGCCGGTGCGGGCCCGCAGCATGCGGTAGCTGTCCGGGTTCTCACAGCGCAGTGGGTCCTCGACGAAGTACGGGCGAGCCGCCTCGATCTCCCGGCACAGGGTCAGCGCCTCCGGCGGATCCAGGCGCGTATGGACGTCGAGGATCAGCTCCACCTCGTCGCCGACCGCGTCCCGCACCTGGTGGAAGAGGTCGACCGAGTCGCGCAGGCAGCTGCGGGCGTCAAGCGTGCCGTCGGCGTCGTGCGGCGAGGCGAACCGCAGATGGCGCCAGCCCTCGGCGACCAGGTCGCGGCAGCGGTCCAGGAACCACGCGCGGTCGTGGTAGCCGTCGCCGACATGCACATAGGCGGGTACGTGATCACGCACCCGGCCGCCGAGGAGCTCATGCACCGGTACGCCGAGCGCCTTGCCGCGGATGTCCCAAAGGGCCACGTCCACCGCTGCGATGGCGGCGCCGAGTATGCGGTCGGCGGGGAAGAACCCGCGCCGGAACATCACCTGCCAGAGGTGCTCGATCCGTCGCGGGTCCTCGCCGACGATCAGCTCCGCCAGGTGCTCGAGACCCCCCGCGACCGCCCGTTGGCGCGACCTGATGCCGACCTCGCCCAGGCCGTGGATGCCCTCGTCGGTGTCGACCACGACCAGCATCATGCTGTCGCCGTGGTCGGGGAGAGTCAGCACTTCCAGGCCTGTGATCTTCATTCCACTCCTCTATGAAAACGTTCCCGCAACTTCAGTGCCGTTCTTGAGAACACATCATCAGCAGTAGTCGAGTCGAAGCACAAGACCCATGCGTCTAGAAGGTTTTCCTCGATGAAATAGTCCTGACACACGTCTTGACACGTCATGGGAACGTTCGCAAACATCAACCGCATTCGCAGGATCCAGATGCGAGACGACCGGGGTCCCCCGGCTCAAGACGACGAGGAGGCCGTCCGTGGCAGTCACGATCCGGGAGGTGGCGAGCGCCGCGGGCGTCTCGGTGTCGACGGTGTCCCGTGCGTTCACCGCACCCGACCAGGTGCAGCCGACGACGCGGCAGCGCATCCTCGACGCTGCGGCCAAGCTCGGCTACTCCCCCAACCCGGCGGCCCGTTCACTGCGCGGCGGCGGCACCGGAACGCTCGGCCTGATCGTCCCGGACATCGCCAACCCGTTCTTCCCGCCGATCATCAAGGCGATGCAGGCCCGCGCCCGGCACCTGGGCTACACGGTCCTGGTCGCCGACAGCGACGAGCGCGAGGCGGACGAACTGGCCGCCATCGCGGCCGTATCGAAGCGGGTCGACGGCCTGATCCTGTGGGCCTCCACCCTCACCGAGGACCGGCTCCATGAACTCGCGGGCCGGATGCCGCTGGTGGTGGTGAACCGGCACGTGTCGGGCATCCCCGAGGTCCGGATCTCACTGTCCGCCGGCATCGCGCAGGCCGCCGAGCAGTTGAAGGCGTACGGTCATCGGCGCTGCGTCTTCATCAACGCGTCCCGCGCCGAGCTGAGCCGCGGGAAGTCCATCCAGGAGTCCTTCGAAGCGCTCGACCTCTCCCTGTCCGAGCTCGGCCCGTACGAGCCGCGGTTCGAGACGGGCGTGCACGCCGCCACCCTCGTCGCCGCCCACGATGCGACGGCCGTGATCGCCCACAACGACCTGGTCGCCCTCGGTGTGCTGCACCAGATGGCCAACCTCGGCATGAGCGTGCCGCGCGACGTCAGCGTCATCGGCATCGACGACACGCTGCTCGCCTCCGTCTCCACCCCCAGCCTCACCACGATCAGGATCGACCCCGAAGAGATCGCCACGCGGGCAGGGGACCTCCTGATCGAGACGATCGCGAACACAACAGGACGTACTGGACAAGGACTTGACGTCACTTCCCCCTTCGTGGAGATCGGCTCCCGCCTGATCCCCCGCGCCTCGACGGGCCCCGCACCCGCCCACTGATCCACGGCGCACACCACCACAACAAGCAAAGCACCGCACTACACCGCACCGAGCCCACTCCTGCCCTTCTTGGAGCTGTTATGCCCAGAAACTCCCGCTGTGCGGCCATACTTGGCTGCATGGCGCTGACCGCGACCCTCGCGGGCTGTTCCTCCCTCACCCCGAGCAGCGCCGGCGGGGACGGCGATCTCGTACTGCGGGTGCAGGGCATGCCGCCGGCCACCGACAAGCCGGGGGTCGCCCTGTTCAAGAAGCAGGTGGCCGACTTCGAGAAGGCCAACCCGGGCATCAAGGTCAAGGGTTCGACCACGGTCTTCGACCCGCTGACGTTCTCCGCGAAGCTGTCCGGCGGCAATGTCGAGGACGTCATCAAGGTGCCGCTGACCGAGCCGCAGCGGCTCATCCAGCACAAGCAGGTACAGCCGATCACCGGGCAGCTCAAGGAGTGGGAGCACTTCAAGGAGTTCAACCCTCAGGTCCTTCAGCCGCTGACCGACAGCGCCGGCGACGTGTACGGCGTACCGCAGAATCCTTACGCCCAGGGCCTGGTCTACAACCGCGAGCTCTTCGAGAAGGCCGGCCTCGACCCCGACAGGCCGCCGGCCACCTGGGCGGAAGTCCGTACCGCCGCCAAGCGGATCAGCGACAGGACCGGCAAGGCGGGATTCGTCCACGAGTCCAAGGACAACCAGGGCGGCTGGCAGCTGACGATGCTGTCGTACGCCTTCGGTGGCGAGCTGGAGAAGGAGCAGGGTGGCAAGTACACCGCCACGCTCACCGGGGAGCCGACGAAGAAGGGGTTGCGGCTGCTCAAGGACATGCGCTGGAAGGACGATTCGCTCGGCAAGACCCTGCTCAACAATCAGAACGACGTGATCAAGCAGTTCGCGGCCGGGCAGGTCGGCATGTTCATGGGCAGCCCGGGGACGTACCGACTGGCGAAGATGCAGTTCGGCATGGAGAACACCGACGCCTTCGGAGTGGCCCCGATGCCGCAGTCCGGCGGCGACGCGACGCTCACCGGCGGCGACATCTACATGGTCCCGAAGTCCGCCGACAAGAAGCACGCGGCAGCCGCCGTGGAGTGGCTGACCTTCGCCTACGCCAAGCCGCAGTACAGCACCGGCATCGCCGCCGAGCAGGCCAAGGCGCTCTCTGCCGACCCGAAGTCCGCGGTGGGCGTGCCGACGCTGCCGGTCTTCGACAGGAAACGGCAGACCGAGATCGACGCCGCGATCAAGCCGTACATCAATGTGAAGCTGCAGAACTTCAAGCCGTACATCGACGGTCTCGCCACGCTGAAGCTGAAGCCGGAGCCGCCGTACCAGGCGCAGAAGCTGTACACCGCGCTCGACCCGGTGGTCCAGGCGGTGCTCACCGAGCGCGATGCCGACATCGACTCCCTGCTGGCCTCGGCCGAGAAGGACGTCAATGCCAAGCTCGCCGCGGACCAGAAGTAGCCGGCCCATGGCCCTGCTCACTCCGTCCCCGCGCCCGGCCGCTGTGTCCAAGGAGCCCGCGCCGCGAACCCTGCCGCAGCGGCGGCGTGGCACCGGCGCCCGCAAACAGTTCACGGCCTGGCTGTTCCTCGTCCCCGCGCTGCTGGTCTTCGGGCTCTTCGCCTGGTGGCCGATCGTGCGCAGTCTGCTGATCAGCTTCCAGAAGACCAACCTGGTCGAGCCCGCGGTCTGGGTCGGCCTGGACAACTTCCGTGCCCTGTTCGACGATCCGCTGCTCGGCACCGCCGTCCAGAACACACTGTTCTTCGTGGGTCTCGGACTGCTGATCGGCTTCCCGGCGCCGCTGATCCTGGCCGCGATCATGTCGACGGTGCGGCGCGGCGCGGGCGTCTACCGCTTCCTGGTGTATCTGCCGGTGGTCATCCCGCCAGTGGTGGCGATCCTGCTCTGGAAGTGGTTCTACGATCCCGGGAGCGGGCTCTTCAACAACGTCCTCGGCAAGGTCGGGCTCGGCCCGTACTTGTGGCTGGAGTCCTCCGACAGCGCCATGCTCTCGCTGGTTCTGGAGGCCACCTGGGCGGGCATGGGCGGCGCGGTCCTGATCTACCTCGCGGCGATGGTCGGCATCCCCGGCGAACTCTATGAGGCCGCCGAGGTGGACGGCGCCGGGATCTGGCGGCGGATCTGGCATGTGATGCTTCCCCAACTCAGGTCTGTCATCGGCCTGTTGCTGCTCGTCCAGCTGATCAACACGGTGCAGGTCTTCACCGAGCCGTACGTCTTCACCGGCGGCGGACCCGAGAACTCCACCCTCACGGTCCTGCTACTGATCTTCCGGTACGCCTTCCAGGACGGCGAGTACGGCCAGGCCGCCGCGCTCTCCTTCCTGATGGTGCTCGCCCTCGCCCTGCTCTCCGCGGTGTATCTGCGGGCCACCCGCAGCTGGAGCACGTCATGACCACGCTCACCACCTTCGTCTCCACCAGCGACCGCCAACGCCCCGGCGTACGCGCCGCGGTGCGCTCCATCCAGGTGTTCACCCTGATCCTGCTGCTGCTCATCGGCATCGGACCGCTGTACTGGATGGTCAAGGGCGCGGTCTCACCGCCCACCGAGCTCACCACTCAGCCCCTGGCCCTCTGGCCGGACCGGCCGGCCCTGGGCAACTTCTCGACGGCGTACACCGATCTGAGTGTCGGCCGCTATCTGATGAACACCTTCCTGGTGGTCGGCGGATCGTGGTTCGTGCAGCTCTTCGTCTCTGCCACGGCGGGCTTCGCCCTTTCGGTACTCAGGCCGAGGTTCGGCAAGGCCGTATACGGGGCGATCCTCGCCACGATGTTCGTGCCGTACACGGTGAACATGGTCAGCCTCTTCATGACCGTGATCGACCTGCCGTTCCTGCACCTCAACCTGGGCGACACCTACTGGGCGATCTGGTTGCCGGCCGGCACGAACGCCTTCACGGTGCTGCTCGCCAAGCAGTTCTTCGACGCCCTGCCGAAGGAGCTGTTCGACGCGGCGCGGGTCGACGGGGCGAGTACCTGGCAACTGCTCACCAAGATCGTGCTGCCCATGAGCAAGCCGGTGCTCGCCGTGATCAGTCTGCTCGCGGTGATGCACTCCTGGAAGGACTTCATCTGGCCGCTGGTGGCCATCACCGACCCCGAGAAGCAACCGATCAGTGTCGCTCTCGCCCAGCTCGCCACGCAGGCTCCGCAGGACCAACTGATCGCCGCGATGGTGCTCGCCGTCGCCCCGCCGGTGCTCGTCTTCGTCGTCTGCCAGAAGTACATCGTCGCCGGACTCGGCTTCACCGGAGTCAAGGGCTGAGTCCCACCGGAGCCGACGGCAGGACCCGCAACTCTCCCACCACACCTTCCGCTTCGGCACATTCGGAGCATCCGGAACACCCCGACCAAGAGAAGGGCACCTCCATGTCAGTCGCCCGCCGCAGATTCATCCAGGGCACGGCCGTCGCCACCGGCGCCGCACTGTTGCCGACCGTTCCCGCATTCGCCGCGGACCCGGTCACCATCGAGGCCGACGGCATCACCCTGGTCGGCCGTAGCGACGGCAGCGTCCTCGTGCAGGACGGTGCGGGCGCCGACCGCATCCTGCTCAGCCACTTCATGATCAAGGACACCGCGCTCGGCCAGCAGCGCACCTTCGGCGGTACGCCTGCCCGGATCACGCTCCCCGACGGGCGGCCCGCAATTCAGGTCACGTACACGATGGCGAGCAACGCGTCCGGAGTCACGGTGCGCGGCACCTTCGACGTCACCCCTCACAAGGCACACATGAAGTGGGAGGTCAGCGGCTCCAGCACGCTCACACCGGCCGGCTTCATGTTCTCCCGCACGGTGTACGGGGCGAGCGCGGCGGAGTCGTACGAAGCGCTGACCGTCTGGGAGCGGGACGCCCGAGGTGGCATTCCGTACGAGGTGAACGCGGGCGGCGCGTACGTGGAGACGTGGGCGGGATCGAAGGGCTTCTTCTGCCTCCCGTCCACCAACCCCGCGAGCACGAACGCCACGTGGGTCCATTCCCCCGGTACCTCGACCGGCGCGAGCACCGCGGTCACCGAGGCCGATCTGGTCCTCGGCGATCTGCGGCCGCGCGGGGCGGGAGCGCTCGCTGCCAAGAGGCCCCTCGGCGTGGAGGTGTGGACCGACCAGCCGTTCAACCTCTACAAGGCGGCCGGGCAGACGATGACGCTCAAGGCGCAGGTCGTCAACGGCTCCGCCGCGGCCAGGAAGGTGACCCTGACTTGGTGGGCGCGGGACTTCGGCGGCAAGAAGATCGCCGGTGGAACGCTCTGCAAGAGCCTCGCGGCGGGCGCCGCCTGGAATGCCTCCTTTCCCCTGACCTCGCCGTCACAGAACATCGTGTTCACCGAGGTGGAGGCGGTCAGCGGCAGTGACAAGGCGCTGGCCCGCACGAATCTGAGCGTGCTCCCGGAGTTCGCGTACAAGGCGGGCAAGGAGTCGATGTTCGGCCTCGCCAACTACCCCTGGCTACTCAAGCCCGGCAAGGCCGCTGTACTCGGGCTGGTCAGGACGCTCGGCATCAAGTGGATCCGCATCGCCTACGCGGGCGCCCCGGGCATCGACACAGCGACCCTGGACGCGAACGGCATCGGGCACAACGTGGAGCTGAGCGGCATCCCCGTGGGCGGCAGTCCGGAGCAGATCGCGGCCTGGGCCGACACGAATGTCGCCAAGGCCCTGGACGCCGAGGCCGCGTACTTCGAGGTGAGCAACGAGGTCAACCAGCCCTGGATGTCCGGCCGCGGCGCCGACGCCTACGTCCGGGACGGTCTGCGCCAGGTCACCACGCGCCTCGACGCGGCGGGCTCGCGGATGAAGGTCATGAACGCCGGCCTCGGTGGCATGGACTACGTATGGACCAAGAACTTCCATGACGCGGGCGGCTGGGACCTCATCGACGCCTTCGCCTTCCACCCCGGTCGCGGCAACTTCACGCCCGACTTCGCCCCGCCGCCCGAGGAGTGGACGCTGGGGTCGTCCGGCTCATACTGGAACTTCCTCGGCGCGCTGCGCAAGGCGAACCAGGTCCTGGAG
This sequence comes from Streptomyces sp. NPDC037301, assembly GCF_055602785.1. NCBI lineage: Bacteria > Bacillati > Actinomycetota > Actinomycetes > Kitasatosporales > Streptomycetaceae > Streptomyces > Streptomyces sp. NPDC037301. The sequence continues at coordinate 26,688 of NZ_JBVJWD010000025.1, read as the reverse complement.
GAGTACGGCGGCGACAAGGAGCTGTGGCTCACCGAGGCGTACGCACCGACCCGGCCCAACGCGTGGTGGAGCGACACCTACCGGCACGCCGCCGAGAACACGCTGCTCACGCTCGCTCTCGCCAAGGCCGAGAAGGTGCGCGCCGTCAACTGGTACCAGCTGCACGACTCGACGATCCACCACCCCCAGGAGGCCGACCCGGCCAACCCCGAGTACCACTACGGCCTGATGAACCGCGACACCAGCGCCAAGCCCTCGCTCCTCGCCTTCGCGACCGCCGCCCGGGTCCTGGACGAGGCCGAGTTCGTCCGGCATCTCGCCTTCGCGGACCAGGACATCAAGGGGCTCCTCTTCACCACTCCTGGCGGACCGGTGTCGATCATCTGGAGCCGCAAGGACGGCTACATCCTCAACTCCCAGCACGGCGAGGATCCTTGGTACGCATCGCCGGAGCCCTGGATCGACACCTGGACGACCAGGACCGCGGTCGTCGCCCACTCGGGGACGGCCAACGGAACGGTGCGGGAGCTGAACTGCATCGGCCAGGAACGCTCCCTGAAAGCCTCCGGCGGCAAGATCACCCTCACCCTCGACGGCGCCCCGCGCATCTACTACGGTCTCGCCGCCAATCCCGACTGGAAGTAAGTGACGTACGACATGAGGAATGAAACCGCACGGCACGACATCACCGTCGTCGGCGGCGGCCTGGCCGGGGTCTGCGCGGCGATCGCCGCGGCCCGGCTCGGCCGGAGCGTCGCGCTGATCAACAACAGGCCGGTGCTCGGCGGCAACGCGAGCAGCGAAGTCCGGGTCTGGGTGTGCGGCGCGACCGGCCACGGCAAGAATCACCATGCCCGTGAGGGCGGCATCATGGGCGAGTTGCTCGTGGAGAACCAGTTCCGCAACCCGGACGGGAACCCCTACTACTGGGATGCCGTGGTCCTGGACGCCGTACGCGCCGAGCCCGGCATCACGCTCTACCTCAACACCGACGTGCGCGAGGTCGACGCCGAAGGCCCGGACGAGGCCCGGCGGATCACCTCGGTCACCGGCTGGATGATGGGCTCGGAGCGGCGGATACGTTTCGAGAGCTCCCTCTTCCTCGACTGCACGGGAGACGGCCTGATCGGCCACCTGGCAGGCGCCCACCACCGCATCGGCCGGGAATCGCGCACCGAGTACGACGAGGCATGGGCTCCGGAGACGGCCGACGACATCACCCTGGGCTCCACCCTCCTCTTCTATACGAAGGATGCCGGTCACCCGGTCAAGTTCGTGCCGCCGAACTTCGCCAAGGACATCACCCGGACCTCCATCCCGCAGCGCCGCATCATCAAGGCGGGCGACAACGGCTGCGCGTACTGGTGGATCGAGTTCGGCGGCGAGCTCGACACCGTCCACGACAACGAACGCATCCGCGACGAGCTGTGGTCGGTGATCCACGGCATCTGGGACCACATCAAGAACTCCGGCGAGTTCGACGCGGCGAACATGACCCTGGAGTGGGTGGGCTCGGTCCCCGGCAAACGGGAGTACCGGCGCTTCCTCGGCGACTACGTCCTGCACCAGGGCGACATCCTCGGCCAGACCGAGTTCGCCGACCGGGTCGCTTTCGGCGGCTGGTCGATCGACCTGCATCCGCCGCAGGGCATGTACGCCACCGATGCAGGTGCCAAACAGCTCTACGCGGACGGCATTTACCACATTCCGTACCGCAGCCTCTACTCGGTGAACACCGAGAACCTGCTCTTCGCCGGGCGCAACATCTCCGCCAGCCATGTCGCCTTCGGCTCGACCCGCGTCATGGCGACCTGCGCCACGATCGGCCAGGCGGCCGGCACGGCGGCGGCGCTCTGCGCCACCGGGGATGTCACCCCGCGCGAACTCCCCGTACCCGAGCTGCACCGGGCGCTGCTGCGCCAGGATGCCTCGCTCATCGGCCTCGCCTCGACGGACCCGGAGGACCTGGCGCTGCGGGCGACGGCCACGGCATCGTCCACCTTGAGCGGCCTGGCAGTCGAGGACTCCGACGAGCTATGGCCTCTCGCGGCGGACGCCGGACTCGTCCTCCCCGCGGACCCGGACCTCTCCGGGGTGGAACTGCTCGTCGACGCCGACCGCGACACCGAGATCGTGATCGATCTGTACGACCCCGAACTCGGCCAGAACTACGTCCCGCGCCGCCTCGTCACCTCCACCACCCTGCCCGTCGCCGCCGGTGCCCGGCAATGGCTCAAGACGGGCCTGGACTGGTCTCCCGAAACCCCACGCAACGCCTTCCTGGTCGTCCGCGCCAACGACGCCCTCGCCCTGCACCGCTCCGACCGCCCGACCCCCGGCGTCCTGTGCTTCACGCGCGTCCCGCTGCGCCCGTCGGACGAATCGCCGCAGCCGCTGCGCGAGTGGACGGACATGGGTCTGCTTCGCCGCACCTTCTGCTTCCGTACGGGAGAGACCGCGGCCTACTCCCCCGCCAAGGCCACCGACGGCTATGCCCGCCCGTACGCGGGACCGCACATGTGGGTCTCCGCACCACTGGCGGACGCCCCTTCCCCCTGGCTCGAGTTGGCCTGGCCCGAACCTGTCGCTCTGGGCCGGATCGAGGTCATCGCCGACGACGACGTCAACGAGGACCTGATCAACCTGCACCACCACCGCACCCCCTTCGACACCCTCCCCACCCTCCTTCGCGACTACCGCGTCGAGGCACTGGATACTGACGGCACCTGGCGCGTCATCGCCCGTGCGGCGCAGAATCGGCGGCGACGCGAGACGCACACGCCGGCGGAGCCGCTCACCACATCGGCGATCCGGGTCGTCGTCGAAGCCACCAACGGGGCGGCGTCGGCACACGTCGTCGCCGTGCGCGCCTACGAGTAGAAGCACCGACGCAAAGGAGTGACCGGATGGTCGGCAGAGTGATGGTCACCGGGGCCGCCGGGCGGATCGGGCGAGCGGTCCTCGCGCTGCTCGCCGAGCGCGGGATCGAGGCGAACGCCTTGGTCCTCGACGACCCCGGCGATCTGGCGGCGCGCCTGGTCGTGACCGGTGACGCCGCCGACGCGAAGACCGTGCGGGCGGCGCTGGAAGGCGCCGACGCGGTCATCCACCTGGCGGCGATCCCGACTCCCGAGCGCAACACCGCGCTGGAGGTCTTCGGGGGCAACAGCCTCTCCACCTTCACTGTCCTGGAGGAGGCCGGCCGGGCCGGGATCCGGCATGCGGCGGTGGCGAGCTCCTGGGGTGTCACGGGCCTGCCCTGGACAGACGCCGAGGATCCGCATCCACCGTACGCACCGGTGGATGAGGCGATGGCCTCCCAGGTGGCCGACCCCTACGGCCTGTCCAAACAGGTCGACGAGCTGACAGCGCAGATGATGGCGCGGCGGCACGGGATGAGCGTGGTGTGCCTGCGCTATCCGTACGTGGGCGGATTCGAGGAACGGCTGAACGCGCACGCCGCCCGGCTCACGGCCGACCCGGCCGCGGGGGCAAGGGACCTGTGGACGTACCTCGAGGTCCATGACGCGGCGAGGGCCGCACTGCTGGCCTTGGACGTACCCGGCCGTGCGGCGCACGCGGTACACCTCTGCGCCCCCGAGATCATCGTGCCGTACCCGACGGAGGAACTGCTGCGCCGCTACCACCCCACCACCGTGCTGCGGCGCCCGCTGCCGGGTCGCGCGGCGCCGGTCGACACCTCGGCCGCGCGCAGGCTGCTCGGATTCACGGCACGGAATCTCCTCGGTCGCGGGGCGGTTACCCCGAGTTGAGATCATGGCGGCCGTCGAGCCGCCGCAGAACGGTAGAGAACGGGACGTTCCCCGAGGCGGAGTGAGATACCGACCTTCCTGGCCGGGCGGTTCGCCTCCACTCGCGCGGAGGTGAACCGTCGAGCGCTTTCGTCAGGGCCGGTTCACGAGGGTGCTCTCCCCGCGAGCGGAGGTAAGCCGGTCATCACTGGTGACGGCTCAACCCGTGGCGGTTCATCCGTTTAGGCGGCTTGCCCGGAGAAGTGCTCTCGACCAGCGGTGGACGGCGTTGATCTTGGCTGGAGCGCAATAGCGCTTGGCGGAACGCGTCACCTCTTACCCATCTGCTTTCCAGGGATGGGCGGGTAAGAGGTGACACGTTCCGCCAAGGAGACAACCGCCTTCACCGACATCTCCGCCCCGGCCACCCCTCGCCGAGCGCCTTGGCGCTTCGACGAACAGGCCGTGCGGTCCCTACCCGGGCTGGGCCGCAACCGACACCGAACCGTCAGTTGCCCCAAGATCCGGGCCATTCCCGGACCAAGCCTCGCCCGAAGACCACCAAGGAACGCCTTCTCGCTGGTCACCAGCGGTGCGGAACGTGTACCACCAGCAGACGAAGAACCTCCTGGTGTCGTATTCGCCGAAGAAGCTGGGCTTCTTCTAGCGGTGGTTTGTTGACGCCGGGTCAGGGCCGTAGTAGGCCGGTAGCAGAGGATTGTCGCTTCGTTGCAGAAGCTTGTGGTGACCCGTCGTGTGCCGTGTCCGCCCGCTCCAGTTGGTCCTGGAGGAGTTCCGAAACTACCAGGAGGGTGTTCTGCCCGCCGGTCCCGGCGCCCGCAGCCTCACCGAGGAATTGGCGGACGACCTTGCCGCCGGCCGCCGACGTCCGGAATGGATGTGGGTCGCCCTTCGCGGCGAACGCTGGGTCCAACGCGGTACGGCCGGTCTCCCGCCCGGGCGGTTCCGGCCGCAAGTCGCTTCCGCCGAACTAGACCAGGCCATGGGCGTTCGAGAGGAACAGTGGGCGAGGTGGGCGAAGCGTGGACCTGCGTCGTGTCGGCGCTGCGGCGCCTGGGGCACGGTGCGACCCCGGGGCGTGTGCCAGCCATGCACTGACTGGCACCCGACGAACCACGGTGCCGGACGGTGCCGCCACTGCAGATGGCCGCAGCCGTGGAGGGCACGTGATCACCTGGCTCAACGGCCCCTTCGGCGGCGGCAAGAGCACCCTCGCCCCCAACCTGCGCGAGGCGACACCCGGCACGGTCGTCGCCGACCCGGAGGCCGTCGACGCTGTCCTGCGGACCGCGCTCGCCGGTCACGCTCTTCGCCCGCGGGACCACCAGGACCTCCCGCTCTGGCGAACCCTGACCACCGGGCTGGTCACCGGCCTGGCCCGGCATGTCGTTTGCAACAACTCATGAAACATGTTCGCCACAGGTGGGTTGCCGCGCGGCCGGGTGTTTCACGAGCGACCATCTATGCAACGCCGCCCCGGGGCGGATGTGGAAACGTCCCATCGTCAGAGCCGTTGAGTGTCCGCGCCGGTACCAAGGTGGTCGAGTCGCGGCGAAAGGAGCGCATCGGTCGCCCGGCCGCCCTGGCCGGCCAGCTCGACCCGCACCACCGGCAGGCACTCGCCGCGTTGCTGCCCGCACTCCTTGAAATGGCCCGGCTCGCCGCCCAACCACCCAACAGGCCGACGACACCGCTTCCCTCTACCCAGTAAGGAACCACGCCGTGACCACCCCGCACGCCTTCCCCCTGGAGCCCACCCCGATCCATGTGTCCGACGAGGTCCTCGATGACCTGCGCGCCCGTCTCACATTGACCCGTCCGCCGCTGGACGAGGGGAATGGGGACTGGTCCTACGGCGTCCCGGTCAGCTATCTCCGTGGGCTGGTCGCCTACTGGCGGGACGGCTACGACTGGCGCAAGGCCGAGGCCGCCATCAACGCCTACGAGCACTACCAGGTGAGCGTCGCCGGTGTCCCAGTGCACTTCATGCGCAAGCCCGGCCGCGGCCCTCGCCCGATCCCGTTGATCCTCACCCACGGCTGGCCGTGGACGTTCTGGCACTGGTCGAAGGTGATCGACCCGCTCGCAGACCCGGCCGCGTTCGGCGGTGACCCCGCCGACGCGTTCGACGTCATCGTGCCGTCCCTGCCCGGCTTCGGTTTCCCCGGCCCGCTCACCGGCTTTTCGGACGTCAACTTCTGGAAGGTCTCCGACCTCTGGCACACCCTGATGACCGAGACCCTGGGATACGAGAAGTACGCCGCCGGGGGCTGCGACATCGGCGGGATCGTCTCCAGCCAGCTCGGCCACAAGTACGCCGACGCGCTGTACGGCATCCACATCGGCTCCGGGCTGCCGCTCGACTTCTTCACCGGCCCCCGCGCCTGGGACTTCGCCCGGAAGCGGCCCCTCACCGACGACCAGCCCGCCGACGTCCGCGCCCGCATCATCGAGCTGGACCACCGCTCGGCGTCCCACCTCGCCGTGCACATGCTCGACGGCGCCACCCTGGCCCACGGGCTGAGCGACTCACCCGCCGGACTGCTCGCCTGGCTGCTGGAGCGCTGGAACGCCTGGAGCGACAACGGCGGCGACGTCGAGTCCGTCTTCACCAAGGACGACCTGCTCACCCACGCCACGATCTACTGGGTGAACAACTCCATCGCCACGTCGATGCGTTACTACGCCAACGCCAACCGCCACCCCTGGTCCCCCGCCCACGACCGCACCCCGGTCGTGCAGGCCCCGGTCGGCCTCACCTTGGTCACGTACGAGAACCCGCCTGGCATCCACACCGCCGACGAGCGCGTCCGGGCGTTCAAGACCGGCTCGCAGGCCGATTGGTTCAACCACGTCAACGTCAACGCCCACGACAACGGCGGCCACTTCATCCCCTGGGAGAACCCCGACGTCTGGGTGAGCGACCTGCGCCGCACCTTCCACGGCCGCAGGCCCTGAACGACCCTGCGGGCTCGTCCGGCAACGGGCCAGGCGAACGTTGCCTGGCGGGGGCGTGCGCGTCGGCCGACCGGCCCGCACCGCCCGCCACGCCGTCTGTTTGAGCCGGCCTCCCTGCGGGACCCCGCTCGCCGCCACGACCGTTCTGTCAGCGGGCCTCACCCTCAGCGCCGTGCTGCTCCTGCTCACCGCTCTGGCGGCCAAGGCCCTCCCGTCCGCCGTGCCCGCCACGAGGCCTCGTTCATCCTCGGGTCGGTGAAGTCCTGGAAGTCCTTCACTGTGTCTCCGTACGCGATCGGTCGGCGGTGTCCGCCGGGGTGCGGGGGCGGGGCACGGCGGCGGCCGGCCCCGGGTCGAGGCGCTTGTCCATATCCAGGCGGAAGGTGCCGTACGGGTTGACGTTGGACCAGAACAGCGCGGTCAGGCCGCGCCGGTCCTCCTCGCTCAGCCGCGATGCCCAGGCCGGTTCGGCCAGGACTTGCTGAACCAGCAGGGTGCTGACGTGGACGAGCGCGGACTGGAGCAGGTGCAGGGCGAGCATCGAGGTCACCGCGACGCGCCCGCACCCTCGTCTTCGGGGTGAAGGCACGCCACCAGGACGGCCTCACCGGCCCAAAGGTGGCGGGCATGGAGGTCTCCGTCTCCTACGACGACCGGCGCCCACTGGAGCCCGGCGACGACCACCCCCGAGGGCAACGGGAGTTACGACGTCCGGGCCCGCCGTCCGGCCGACTCCTGGACCGACGGCTACGTGTCCCTGCGCGTACGCGCCTGGGACAACCGGGGCAACGAGGTGACACAGGAAGTACGCCGCGCGTTCGCCACGAACTGAGCGGCACCCCCCTGCCGCGTGCCCGGTGAGTCCGTCAGGTCAACCGACAACCGACCTGACGGACTCACCGACGTTCTCTGCGGTACGGGAACAGCGGCTCGTACCTCATGACAGCCACCCCCTCTCATGACAGCCACCTCTCTCACGACAGCCACCCCCGCCGCGCCGCCTGCCACACCAACTGCGTCCGCGTCGCGGCGCCGGCGCGCTGCATCAGCACCTGGATCCGGCGCTGCACCGTGCGCTGGCTGACCCGTAGCTGCGAGGCGATCGACTTGTCCGCGACCCCGGCGACGACCAGGGACAGCAGATACCGCTCGTCGTCGGCGACGTTCGCACCGGGCCGCGGACTGCCGCCGAAGTCGGCCAGCTCACCGGAGTCCGTGACGTGCAGCGGCGACGCCGCCGCCCACTGGCTCTCGAACAGCGCGATCAGCGCGTCGAGCAGGCTGCTGCCGTGCACCACCGCGGCCGTCGGCTCACCCAGCGAACCACCCGAACCGCCGTGCATCAGCGGGCAGATGGCGATCGAACCGTCCGCGATCACCATCCGCACCGGTAGCGTCCCGGTAGCCCGCGCCTGCTCACCCGCGCGGATGCTCCGGGCAACGTTGTCGACCATGCCGGGCTCCTCCAGCAGAGCGCGCTCGTAGATAGCCTCGTACCGCACCCCACGGGCGAGCAGCTCCCACTCCTCGTCGTTCTCCGCCGCAGGCATGGCCACATGGCCGGCCTTGCAGAGCCACCGCATCTCACTGGCCCCGTACGCCATATGACGCAGCCGCTGCCGGATCACACTCGCCCCCGTGATCACCTCGACAAGCTGCCCGGCGTCATGCCGCCGCCCCCCGGCCCGGTACTCCTCGGTGAGCTGCTCCACCCCCCGCCGCGCCGCCTCCAGCGCCTCATGCCCACGCAGCAGCAGCGGACGCAGCGCCGCATCGGGCGCCACCGGCACATAGCGCGCCGCGCCCCCCGCCGGCGAAACGGCCACCCGCCCCACCAGCCCCTTGTCGTGGAGCGAGGCCAACAGCCTGTGTGCCTGCGCCACTTCGAGCCCCAGCTGCTCCGCGATCACTGCGGCATCAGCCTCACGCACCCCGACGAGGAAGCGGTACAACCGCTCCTCCCCCGCCCCGATCCCCGCGGCCTCCAGCATGTGTCCGCCTCTCACGACGCCCCCACCCACCCCAACCGATGTACCACCCACCGGACACAGCGTGATCTAACCACACCCGCACACCTGGACGATGTCCGCACTATCACGTACGACGACCATCCGACTTCGATACGCGCAAAGTGGCGGCGAGTGGACATGTCACTTCTTCGTCAGGCGCGGCCGTAGCGTCGGTGCCCCTTCCTGCCGAGGCTTGACCCGCCGGTCGCGGAACCCTCCCTGCCGGCGGAAGGAGAGCGTTCAGCATGCGTTTCAGGCGAAGAGCCGCACTGCTCGGCTTCACCTTGGCGACCACCATGGCCACCACCGTGGCCGGCGGCGGTCTGGTGTACGGTGCCACCCCCGCACCGAAGACCGGGGAGGACGCGGTAACCACCCCGTCCCAAGCAGAAGTCCGCACCACGAAGGTCACCCTCGTCACCGGAGACCAGGTGACGGTGGCCACGAGGGCGGGCAAGACCCTCGCCGTCAACATCACCCCGTACCACCGCAGTGCGGCCGAGCTGCGGACGTACACCGTCGGCACCGATGTGTACGTGATCCCGCGCGACGTCGAAGCGCTGGTGCACAACGGCCAGGTGGACGGCCGGCTGTTCAACGTCACCCAACTCATCGCCCAGGGGTACGACGATGCCCACCACGCGTCGACCCCGATGATCGTGCGCTACGCGTCCGGCGCCAAGGACACCGCACCCGGCGGAGCCCGCCTCACACGGAAACTCCCCGGCGTACGAGGAGCCGCCGTCAGCGCCGACAAGCGCAAGGGCGCCGCGTTCTGGGAGGCCGTCGACGACGACAGCGCCCGCGCAGGTACCCCCAAGGCCCGCCTGTCGGGCGGCGTCCAGCGCCTCTGGCTGGACGGGCAGGTCAAGGCGCTCCTCGACAGGAGCGTCCCGCAGATCGGCGCCCCGGAGGCGTGGAAGGACGGTTTCGACGGCACCGGCGTGAAGGTCGCGGTGCTGGACACCGGTGTCGACGCCACCCACCCCGACCTCGCCGACCGCATCGTGGAAAGCCGCAGCTTCGTCCCCGGCGAGACGGCGCGCGACGGCCACGGCCACGGCACCCACGTCGCCTCCACCATCCTGGGAAGCGGAGCCGCCTCCGGCGGGAAGTACCGGGGCGTGGCACCGGGCGCCGGACTGATCGTGGGCAAGGTGCTCGACGACGGCGGCAGCGGCTCGGAATCCTCGATCATCGAAGGGATGGACTGGGCCGCGCACTCGGGGGCGAAGGTCATCTCCATGAGCCTGGGCGGCGGGGAAGGCGCCGACGGTACCGACCCCATGTCGATGGCGGTCAACGAACTGACGGCGCAGACCGGCGTGCTGTTCACCATCGCGGCGGGCAACAGCGGCCCCGCGGCGACGTCCGTCGGCTCACCCGGAGCCGCCGACGCGGCCCTGACGGTCGGCGCCGTGGACTCCACCGACGCGGTCACCGACTTCTCCAGCCGGGGCCCACGAGGCGGTAACGGCGGGCTCAAGCCGGAGATCACCGCGCCGGGCTCGCGGATCGCCGCCGCCCGGGCCGCCGGCACGACGATGGGCACACCGGTGGACGGCTCGTACACCACCGCGAGTGGCACCTCCATGGCCACGCCGCACGTGGCCGGCGCCGCCGCGATCCTCGCGCAGCGCCACCCCGACTGGACGGCGGCCCGTTTGAAGAGCCAGCTGATCAGTACGGCCAAGACCACCGCCGCCACCTCCGTCTACGCCCAGGGCGCCGGCCGCGTGGACGTGGCACGCGCACTCCGGCAGCCCGTATCGGCCAGCGGCACGGCCGACTTCGGACTGCGGGACTGGGACGCCACCGCCCCGGTCGGGAAGAAGATCGAGTACGTCAACGACGGCGACCAGCCGGTCACCCTCGCCCTGAAGGTCGAGAACGCGGGCGAGGAACTGCCGGCCGGAGTGCTCAGCCTGGGAGCCGACTCGGTGACCGTGCCGGCGCACGGCACCGCCGAGGTCGAACTCACCCTCAACACCGTCGGCGTGACGACCGGATCCCACGGCGCGCACGTCACCGCGGTCTCCGCCGACGGGCGGACGGCGGCAGTGACGGCGGTCGGCTTCGGCCGGGACGTACAGCGCTTCGACGTCACGCTGAAGGTGCTCGACCGCGACGGCAAGCCGACGAGCGGCATCGCCGCGGTCACCGCCTGGCAGCTGGGCCGCTACGGACTGCCCGAGACGTACCCGGTCGCAGCGGACGGGACCGTCGTGGTGCGGGTACCGCGCGGCGAGCACGCCTTCATCTCGGAGATCTTCCACTACACCTCCGACTGGAGCCGGCTGGAGGAGTACGCCTACGCCGCCCAGCCGGGCACGATGATCGACTCCGATCGGACCTTCACCCTGGACGGCGCCAAGGCCGGCCCGGTCACCATGACCACCTCGCGGCCGACGGAGACCAACCGCGCCCGCATCGGTCTGAACTTCCAGGCCGTGGACGGCGACCTCGTCTACGACCGCGAGACGTGGCTGGACGGCGAGACGGCCGTGTACTCCGTCCCGTCGCAGACCGCGAACGAGCGCTTCGAATCGCGCGCCGGCTGGTCGCTCGGCGCACCCGCACTCGACGCCCGCCTCGTCGGGCACGGCAACCGGACCCTGGACGCGGCCTACCTCGAGGGCTGGACGGGCTCCGCACGTATCGACGGCACCCGCGTCCTGCGCGTGGCGAAGGCCGGCGAGGACGTCCGGGGCAAGCTCGCCCTGGTGAAGCGGAGCGCCGAGCGAACGGTGGGAGAGCAGGTCGAAGACGCCGCGAGCGCCGGTGCGCTCGCCATCCTCATCTACAACGACATCCCCGAGAACTGGCTCGCAGGCAACTGGGGCCCGACGGCCACCAAGATCCCGGCGATGACCCTCTCCGGAACCCAGGGCGAGGAGCTGGCGGCCCTGGACAACGCCGTGATCAGGATCTCCGGCACCGCGGTGAGCCCGTACTCCTACGAGCTGCTGAAGTACCGCAAGGGCGGCATCCCCGCCGACCAGCGCTACCGGGTACGCGACGAGGAACTGGCCACCGTGGACTCCTCGTTCCACGCCTCGACGCCGGCCACCGAAGGCGGATACGCCCGGCTGACGCGCTCGCCGATGCAGCCGACGGCGTACTTCGGCTTCGACCGGGTGGTCCTGCCGCGCTCCCGGACCGAGTACGTCTCCGCGGACGTGCCCACCTGGGAAGCGGTGAAGGCAGGTCCCGTGTGGACGTCGGACGGCTCCTGGAAGCTGACGAACACCTCGACGCTCAAGGCCGGACAGCGCGTGCACCGCGACTGGAACAAGGCTGTGGTGCGCACCGCGCTGCCGGACGCACAGTCCAACTCTGCCGTCCGGCAGGGCGATGTCGGTGTGGTGGCGTCGGGCGGTCTGCTCGACACTGCGCCGGACCAGTCCTTCTCCGCCGAAGCCGGCAGCGACAAGGCGCTGTCCACCGTCTACCGGGACGGCCAGCTCCTCGGCAGCATCCGTTCGGCGCCCGTCGCCTTCCCGATGACGGCACAGCGCGCCGAATACCGCGTGGTCACCGACGTGCAGCGGGACGCCCCCGGCTGGACGACCTCCACCAAGGTGCGCACCGACTGGCGCTTCCACTCCGAGCGGAAGGAAGGACTGACCCTGCTCCCCGTCCTGTCGGTCGACTACCGACTCGACGTCGACCAGGCCAACAGCGCCCGGCCGCACTCCACCACCCGCATCGGACTGGGCGTGCGCTACCCCAAGGGCCTGAACGGTCTGAAGCTCGCCGGGGCGAAGCTGTGGGCCTCGTACGACGACGGCACCAACTGGCGGCAGGTCCGCCTCGACGGCGGCCTCAACGGCACGATCGGCAACCCCGCGAACGCGGGCTTCGTGTCGCTGCGCGTGCAGGCCACCGATGCCGATGGCAACACCATCGAGCAGACGGTGACCCGCGCCTACCAGATCCGCCGCTGACCGATGCCGGGGCGCCTGTACCGCAGGCGCCCCGGCGTGCGCGTCCACCCAGCGTCGGTGACGTGGGCGGGCCACACGTGGTATCCGGCCACTGCTGGGCGACCCGATGCGTCGAACCCACGCGGCGCGCCCAGCAAGGGGATCAGCATCACTCAGGTGCCGACCGAGGGCCCCGGCCTCCGATCCGCCCGCATCGGCTCCGGGCGCGCCCCTCAACGGGGCATGAACGCACAGGACTTGTGCCCCCGGTGCGGAGCCGGAGCCCTGCATGCGCCCCACTCACCACCCCAGGCGGTTGCCATGCGTTCCTCCTTCGATCGGACCTCGCGGGCCGTCGTCCGGTCCACGCTCAGGCCGGTACGGCGGTCACCGGCGTTCGACGTGGTGGTACGCAGCCATGGTGGCCCGCCGGGAGAGCCCAACGCTGAGATCCGGCCCGCGCGCGATGGACGGTCTCACGAGTTTCACCGTTTTTCTTTTCGCAGGCCAGCACGGTGCGATCCGGTCTCACGGAAGGCAGCCGCAGGCCCCCGCTCACCGTCACGGGGAGCGGGGGCCTGTGGTCTTCGGCCTGCAACCAGTGGCCGTGGAGGAAGTGCTGGCCGCGCAGTCTTCGCCGGGACCGGGCGCGGATGGCGCGGGAGGGGATGCCGATGGCGGGGGCGCTGTGGCGCTGGTGAAGGCTGAGGCGGAGTTGGATGTGACGGTGATGTCGCCGGGGTATCGGGCGATCACCGGGTTGTTCGCGACCTCGGGGGGCGGCGATGCGCTGTGATCAGCGGCTTCAGCCCGCCCGCGTGCTGGGGCGGGTCCGGCTGCTCGATCAGGATCGCCGTGAGCGTCGCGGTCTGGCTGTCCCGGCGGAACGGCGAGATGCCCTCGACGGCCTGGTAGAGCGTGGCGCCCAGTGAGAACAGGTCGCTGATCGGACAGTCGTCGACGCCGTTCGCGCGCTCCGGGGCGACGTACTCGAGCGAGCCGATGAATCCGCCGGTGGTGGTGAGCGAGGTGTCGGTGGCGTGGATGGCGATGCCGAAGTCGGTGAGCAGGAACTCGCCGTTGTCCGCCACCATCACATTCGCGGGCTTTACGTCGCGGTGGACGATCTCTTCCTGGTGGGCGGCCTGGAGCGCCGACAGGAGATTACGGGCCGCGCGGGTCGCCTCCTTCGCCGGCAACGGGCCCTGGTTCTCCAGGTGTTCGAGGAGCGAGTGCCCGGTGACCAGACGCATGATCATCCAGGGTTTGTCGTCGTCGAAGACCACGTCGTGCACCGCGACGATATTGGGATGGTCGCGCAGCCTGGCGGCGTTCCGTGGCTCCCGCTCGGCGCGGGCGAGGCGGTCGGCGTGCTCCTTGGGGGAGGTGGCCGGGGGCAGATAGAGCTCCTTGACCGCGACGTCGATGTCGAAGTTCAGGTCGCGCGCTTTCCAGACGATGCCGAAGCCGCCGCGGGCCAGCGCCTCGTCGAGGCGGAAGCGGTCCCCGATCACCTTGCCAGGCTGAGTCTCCTGTGCCATGGCCCACCCATCTCCACCACCAGATATCCGACGCTGCGTCAACACCGTACTGATGTATGCACGGTCTGTGAGGGGCGAGTCGGCTCAGGAGCTGATGGCTCAGCCGGCCCCCGGCCGCCGCCACAGGTCGATGGGTACGTGCCGCACTGCCCGCCCCGCCTCGTCGAGGATCCAGCCCATGCGCTTGGGATTGCCGAGCGTGAGGGAGCGGTCGGTCACAGCGATCTCCGGGAAGCGCTCAGCAATGTACGACTCCAGGCGCAGAACGTCGGGGGTGGAGCGCACCCAGCCGTTGACCACCAGGTTGTGGTTCGAGGTGGTGGCCGCGCACATCCGCACCTCCGGCAGCGCGGCCAGTGCGGGGCCGACCCGGGCCAGCGCGTCGGACGGCACGTTCGCGTGGAAGGTGGCGAACACCGGATACGGCGAGTAGGTGTGGGCCACCTCGCAGCGCGGCAGCGCGGCCCCTGTGCGCACCATCCACGCCACCCGGCGCCGCACCGTCGACTCACTCATTCCCGTACGTCGGGCCAATTCGCCGTATCCGGCGCGCCCGTCGGCGCCGAGTGCGAGCAGCAGCTCCCGGTCGGCCTCGGCCGGTGCGGGATCGACGTCACCCACCGCGGGGGGCGCCCCGGAGCGCACCGCTTCGCGCTGGTCGCGGCTGATGGCGCGAATGTCCCAGCGGGAGCCCTCGGTGAAGAACCGGGTGACGATCCGGCTGTGTGTGGCACGCACCCCGGGCAGTCTCCCGAGGACCTCGGTGTGCAGCCGGGAGAGGTCGGCCAGCGAGTCCACCATGACGTTGAGGGACAGGTCGTGGTGGCCCGCTGTGTGCTCGATGCTGGCGATCTGCGGTTGCTCGGCAAGCGCGGCCGAGATCGCTGGGATGCGGCCGGGTTCGCAGTCCACGCCGACGATGGCGACACAGTGGTGATGGTTGACGAAGGCTCCGCCGTACGCGGTCACCCAGACCAGGCCCTGGGCGCGCAGCCGCTCCCAGCGCCGCGCCGCCGTCACCGGGCTGACCTCGATGGCCCTTCCTACCCGCGCCCAGGACGCGCGGGGCGCGGTCTGGAGCGCATTGACCAGGGACAGATCCAGCTCGTCCAGCAAGCCGGTGGCGGAATCGGTCACTGTGGCATCGCTCCTGAATGAATTACGCAGAAATCCATGGGTTGCACTCCAGGAGTTTCAAGCTCCTTGTGTGATTTGGCAACGGCCGCCGGCCGTCCGCCGCGGTGGCTGTCCGTCTCTCGGCAGCCGACCACCGACTCGCGACATGTCTCGGAGTTCGCCATGCGCCTTCCGTGGTTGCTGACCGTCGTGCCTGTAGTGGCCCTGCTGTCAGCTGTCTGGCTGCCTTTCGTCAACGGACCGCACTTGTGGTTCGGCATGCCGTCCCTGCTGGTCTGGTCCGTCGTCTGGGTACTCGCCCTGACCCCTGCCCTCGCCTTCGTCGAGCGGCGCCGCTCTGCGCTCGCTGCCGGCCGCCAAAACCTCCAGGAGGAGCGCCGATGAGTACCGTCCTTGTCGTCTGCGTCGTTGGCATAGTCGTCATCGGCCTACTTGGCATGATGGGCCGTCGCAAGCCCGCCGCGAATCTTGAGGAGTGGAGCGTCGGAGGCCGTAACTTCGGCGCCCTGACCACCTGGTTCCTGCAGGCTGGGGAGATCTACACGACCTTCACGTTCCTGGGCCTCGCGGGCCTCGCCTTCAGCTCCGGTGTCGCGGTCGTCTACGCCCTGCCGTACCTGCCCATCGCCTACGTCGGCCTGTACGTCATCAGTCCGATCGTGTGGCGCATCGGGCGTGAATGCGGCCATGTCACGCAAGGTGACTTCTTCGCCGATCGCTACCGCAGCCCCCTGCTCGGCACCGTTACCGCTGTCTTCGGCGTGCTCTTCCTGCTGCCCTATCTGCAACTGCAGATCACCGGACTCGGCCTGGTCGTCGAACTCGCCACCGGCAAGGACAACGTCGGCACCCCCGCGATGATCCTCGCCTCGGTGCTCATCGTTGCCTTCGTGTTGTGGTCCGGCATCCACGGTGTCGCCAGAACCGCGTACTTCAAGGACGCCCTGATGTTGGTCGTCCTGATCGTCCTGCTCGTCGCTGTCCCCGCCCACTTTCATGGCGGGCTCGGCAGCCTCGGCGGTGAACTGCGCGCCCACCACAGTGAGCTGCTCAGCGTCCCGCACAGTGGCCCGCACGGCACCATCTGGTTCTTCACCGCGATGCTGACCAGTCTGTTCAGCGTGCTGTTCATGACGATGCCTCACGGCTGGCCCGCGGTCATGGCCGCCGACTCCGAGCGCGCCCTGCGTAAGAACAGCATCTGGATGCCCGTCTACGGCGCTACCCAGGCCATCCCGATCATCGTAGGCTTTGTCGCGATCACCGCGCTCTCGGCTCCCGTGAACGGGAACAACGGAGTCCTGCTCACCCTGGTCTCCCAGGCACTGCCCGCTTGGCTCGTGGGCGTCGTGGCCGTCGCAGCGGCCGCCACTGCCATGGTCCCGGCCGCCGCCATCGTGCTCGGCATGTCGACCATGGTGGCCCGCAATGTACTGCGCGTACAGGACCGCCGTCGCGCGCTCATCGTCAACCACACCACTGTGGTGGCCGCTGTCGGGGTCGCCCTCGTCCTGGGGATCGCCCGGCCTGATGCTCTCGCCAACCTGCTCCTGCTCACCTACAGCGGCCTCGCCCAGATGGCCCCGGCGACGGCCGCCGCCCTGACCAGGCGCCCGTTGCTACGCGCACCGTCGGCGGGGGCGGGCATTGTCGCCGGTGAGGCCGTCCTCATCTGGCTGACCTTCGGCGGCATCTACGACGGTCCGGTCAGCCACGGTCTCATCTCCCTGACGGTCAACGTCCTGGTGGCAGTGGTGACCGAGGCGGTCTCGCGCCTGCGGGGCATCCGTGCCGGCAAGGAGGAGCGGGAGGCCCCTGCGCCGGCCCCGACACCCGTGCACTGACCTTGCAGCCCCTTCCCGAAGACGCACCCGTCACGAGCGACCGTCTGCCGGCCGTCGCCACACCACCGCACCGCCCCCTCGTTCCCGTCCGGCCGCCGTCCTCGTAGACGTGTCCAGCCGCACGGGAACGAGGAACAAGAAGGAGACCGAACACATGACCGCCGCGACCAACAGGCAGCACGGCCCCATCGCCCCTCCCACGCCTGTTCGCATCGTCCGGGCCCGCCGCATCACCACCCTGGACGGCGAGGCCGACACCCGGGTCCTCGCCACCGTCGGCGAGAGGATCGCCGCAGTCGGCGAGGCAGCCGAGGCGTACACGGCACTGCCCGGCGCCGAGACCGTCGATCTGGGCGACGCCCACGTGGTGCCCGGCTTCCACGACGCACACTGCCATCCCATGGACGTGGCCAACGCCGCTCTCCGCCTCGACCTGAGCGCGGGCACCGGAACCCCCCGGGAGCGGCTCGCGGCGCGAGTGGCCGCCACCGAGCCGGGCCGGTGGATCGTCGCCCAGGGCTACAACCCCGCCACCGACCCCGACGGCCGCCTCGACCGCACCGCGCTCGACGCGATCACCACCCGACACCCGATCCTGGTGATCCACTTCTCGTTTCACATGGCGGTCGCCGGTTCCGCGGCCTTGATGCTGACTGGTCTGCACGACGGCAGCGGCCCCCAGACCGGCGGCGACCTGGGCCGCGACACGACGGGCCGACTGGACGGCTGGCTCTACGAGCGGACCTGGTTCGACCAGCTCTACCGTGCCTCCGGCGAACCCACCCTGCTACCTCAGGAAGCGCCCGAGGCCCTGCTCGAACCGCTGGCCGACGTCTTCACCGCCTACCACGCGGCCGGCGTCACCTCCGTCTGCGACGCCGTGACGACCCCGGCCGCACTGCGCACCTATCAGCGCATGCGCGAATGCGGCCGCCTGACGATGCGGGTGGGCGCCCTCCTGTGGCATCGCTACGTGGACCCCCTGCGCCACGCGGGCCTGCAGGCCGGATTCGGCGACGAGTGGCTGCGCATCGTCGGCGCCAAGATCATCATGGATGGCGCGCTGGCCGGGGGCACCTGCCTGTGCCGCGACCCCTACCCGGCCGAGACCGGTTCCGACAACGGAATCCAACTCCTGGACGAGACCGAGCTCGCCGACGCAGTTCTCGCCCTGCACGCGGCGGGCCTGCGCGTTGGCGTGCACGCCAACGGCGACCTGGCCGTCTCCCAGGTCCTCGACGCCATCGAGGCGGCCCGCGCCGCCCACCCCGAGCAGCGGATCAACCACCGCATCGAGCACTGCTCCCTCGTCGACGAGAAGCTGGTCCAGCGGATCCGCGCCGCAGAGGTCACCCCGGTACCGTTCGGCGCATTCGTCCACGGGCACGGCTCCAAGCTGCGCCGCTACTACGGTGACGCGCGCGCCGCACGGGTCAGTGACCACCGCTCCTTTCTGGACGCCGGCGTCGTCGTCGCGGGCTCGTCCGACCACCCGGCAGGTCCCCTTGAGCCGCTGCTCGCCCTCCAGACGATGGTGACCCGACGCACCAGCGAGGGCGATGTCCTCGGCGCCGACCGGGCCCTGACGGTCCGTGAGGCTCTAAGCGTCTACACCGCCGGCTCCGGGCACGCCACAGGCGAGTCCCACCTCAAGGGCCGCATCGCTCCCGGATACCTGGCTGACTTCACCGTGCTCGGCCAGGACCTGTTCGCCACCGCCCCCGACGCCCTCGCGGCCGTTCCGGTGCGCGCCACGTGGGTAGGCGCCCGTCAGGTCTGGTCGAACGGCGCCGGGTGAGCGCCACGGTGGCGCGCGGGACGGAGCCGGCATTCCAGCGCGGGCCGGTCGAGGTACTGCGCTCGGGCGACCCGGATCTGGTGCGTCAGGAGGTCTGGACGCACCTGGCCGTGCACCACTGCCTCACGCAGGTCATCGTAGGTCTGGCCAACGACAACGGGCGCGATCCGGACCGGGTCTCGTTCGTCAAGGTCCTCGAGCATGCGCGGCGCAGCATGGTCCGCCAATGCTCGGACACACCCACGAAGATCGAAGAGTTCCTGGTCGTCCTGGCGGCGAAGGTGCATCGGAAGCTCGACAACGGCGTCAGGCGCCTGCGCGAGGCGGACCGGCACCTGAAACGCCCGGATTCCAAGTACTCCTCGAAGCTCTCCTATCGGATCAACACCCGGGACCGGCGACCGACTCGGCGAATCACCGCCAAGGTCATCACGTTGCAGCCCTCGATAGTTCAGTAGTTATGCAACGGCATTGCGTGCCGGGTGGGAAGTGGCAGACCGTGATCTCCAGCCCGCTCTCCAGGGCGAAGACGGCCAGGTGCTTCTTCCATGTCCAGCGGCGGGGGTCATTGGAACCGCCGGCGTCGGCGGTGATCAGCAGCCGGGTGGCGTCCGGTGATCACCCCGTCCGCGGCGCTGCCACCAGCGGCGGATGGATTCCACCGCGAACTCGGCGGTGTCGTGGTCGGTCCCGACGTTGACCCAGCCGGTGTTGTGGGCGATGTCGTAGACCCCGTAGGGAATGGCCACCGGCTGGTCGCTGGTGGTGAAGGTGTGGCAGTCCACCTTGACGGGGTCCTTGCCCGGCCGCCAGGTGCGGCCGGGCCGGCCGCGGTTGCCGAGCCGTGCCTTGGCGCGCTCTTTGGTGGCCCGAGCGGCTGAGTGCGCTGAGTCGGGACGGGCCGGCGGAGGTGCCAGAACGTCGGACCGACGCGTACGGCCGAGAGGGTGCAGCTCGGAATCACTCTGCGGCTCCTGCGTATCGTGCGCTCAGTGCGGTGTTGCCACACTTGCCTTCGGGCGCTCGGGCAGCATGGCCGCCTTGGTGCGGCGCTCGGGCCGCCAGGTGGACACCAGTGCGCCGGCCAGCAGGAGTTCGGCGATGTCCCCGCCGTAGTACATGATCTCCGCGCCCTGCTGGACCTGTTCGATGGGGGCGTGGATGTCGACGAAGAACCCGCCGTACATGGCCTGGGCGATCAGGGCGTGCGCGGCGATCGCAATGCCCAGGTACACCAGGCGGGCCCGCACGCCGGGCCGGTTGGGCGCGGGGTCGGGGCCGGCGATGACGTAGGCGAACAAGCCCCCGGACGCCAGGAAGTGCACGTCCATCAGCCAGTGCCCCGCGGGGTGGGCCATGGCGGTGTTGTACAGCGGCGTGAAGTACAGCACCCCTAGAGTGCCGGTGCTCAGCAACAGGGCGAACGCGGGGTGGGCCGGCACCCGGGCGGGCAGGCTGTGCAGCACTGCCGTCACCCGCCGGGCGCGGGCAGGCGGCAGGGTGCGCAGAAGGAGGGTGACTGGCGCGGCCAGCACCAGCGCCAGCGGCGTGTACATGCCGATGAGCATGTGCTGGGCCGTGTGCCCGCGGAAGTCGGTGTGCGCGGCCGGCCCCAGCGGCGGCAGCAGCGCGACGCCGAGAAGGGCCAGTCCGGCGAGGAACGACGCCGACCGCCAGGCGTTCCAGCCCTGCGCGGGGTTGCGGCGTCGGGCCCGGCCCGCCGCGAGCAAGTAGCCGCCGGCCGCGGAGAGCAGGACCAGCACCGTCACTATCGCCCCGAGGAGGCCGCCACCGCCATCGCCGTGGTGCCCCATGGGGTGCATACCGCCCATCAGGCGCGGCCCCCGGCCCGCTCGGCACCGCGTGGGGTGGTCGGGTCGAAAGGCCGGCCGCTGCGCTGGAGCAGATAGCCGCCGATCAGGAGCAGACCGCCCAGGACGAGGAAGCCGGCGTCCCACCATGCCTGGTAGGGGCCGCCGTGGACGTGGTGGATGCCTAGGATCTGGTGGTCCAGCAGCCCCTCGACCAGGTTGAACAGGCCCCAGCCGGCCAGGATCCAGCCCCACAGGACCCGAGAGGTCCACACCGCGCGCCGGTTTTGGGTGACCCGGGAGTACAAGACGGCCAGGCCCGTCAGAACGGCGATCCAGCACACGGCGTGGAAGATGCCGTCCCAGACGGTGTTCATCTCCAGCCCGGACACCGTGTGCGGGTTGTAGTACTTCACGCCGATGTGGTCGTGGTTGGTGCTGGTGAGCATGTGGTGCCACTGGAGGAGCTGGTGCAGCAGGATGCCGTCGACGAACCCGCCGAGCCCCACTCCGAGGATGATTCCCGGCAGCTGAAGACTGTTCGGCGCCGCCGTAGCCGCCCGGGCTGTGCCCGCCGTGGTGGCCATCACCTGTTCTCCGTCCCTCGACATTGCACGCAGACCTTCCGGACACGGTTTCCCGCCCGGCCCGCCCCAATCACCCACTCGCGCGATGTTTCGGCCGTTTCGCCTACGCCCAGGCGGCCTGACCACCCGACCGGTCCACCCGGCGCTGGTGCGCGATGCCGGGGGCATGGTGTCCCGGCCCAGGCCTCACGGCACTGCTCGAGCGTCCCGTCTGCGCCGAGCGGCGCCGCGATGCCGGGCTCAGCTCGCGCCGCTCCCCGAGCGCTTGACCGTGTAGTCGTACGCCAGCTTGAAGCAGTTTCGGGCGGCGGTGAGCTGTGGTTCGGCCAGCTCGTACAGACCTGGGCTCACGCCGATTCCGGTCTGCCCAGCCAACGCCATATAGGTGTCGAACGCGGTCTGGGCCGCCTTGAGCACCTTCGTGTCACGCAGGTCGCCGCCTCCGAGCTCCCGGAACGAGACGGCGGCTTCGCGTGCACGGCCGTAAATGAAGCCGCCCAAGCCCAGCAGCAGCTGCTGGAGGACGACGCGGCGGCGGTGTCGGAAGCGGTCCGCGTCCGGGTGCCGCAGTTTGGCGAGAGCGGCATCCGCCGTGGTGCGCTTGGTCTCCGGGGCGATGATCCGGGCGGCCGAGACGAGGGCGTCGACGGTCCCGACGAGCAGGTCCCGGTCGGCGTCACCAGCCAGCGCCGCCATAACGGACCTGCTGGTCCACGGGTTTCCCGAGTCTGCGGAGTTGTCCAGCATTTCGGCAACGTTGCGGAGCACGGTGTCGATCGTCGCATCGTTGGATGCCAGGACGGCCTCGACGAAGGCCGCCGCCTCGTCGGGGGCCAGACCTGCGGACCAGACCGCGATGTCGCGCAGATTCCCGCCGTCGGCCCCCGTACCCGAGGCCGGCGCCGGCGGCGTCGGCGGGAGCAGACCGGGCTGGGCCATCGCCTGCTGGAAGCCGTCTCGCGCGGCGGCTGCGGGACGGTTCAGCTGGGTGACTCCGCCGCGGTCCAAGACACCCGCTTCGTGCAGGCTCTCCACGACCTGCTCGGCTGTGGCCAGCGCCGTCAGAGCGGCATTCTGCACCAGCGGATCTCTCAGGTCGCCCCCGCCCAGCGCGGCGAATGTGGCCATGGCCGTGAGCGCCATTATCTGGTCGGTGTTCCCGAGGAGCTGCCCAGCTGTAGTTGACGGCGTGCTGCGCGGATCGGGGTCGGGAACGTCTTTGCGTCGTAACACTCCAGCTCCATTCATGATTCATGGGGTCAAGCGCAGCCGACACCCTGTCACGGGTTCCGGTGGCTCGGCGCACGTAATCTTCGAAGGTTCCCGGAACGCGGTCAGCGAGTGCGGCGCGTGCGGTCGAGGGTCTCGATGCGCCCGGCCTCCACCAGCCACAGTCGGCAAGCTTGAGACGCCTCCGTACCTCATTCTGAAACGATCAGTTAGTAGGGTCGGGGGCTGGCGCGGTGGATGATGCTCCATTTCCGGTCCATGAGCCTACTCCAAGGGAAGTGGGGGAGACAGGGAGAAGGTCTGAAGCACGGGTGTGTTTCGAGGCACCGTGGACCGTGAGTTGGCGGCCGGTCGATCAGTGACTGTCAGCTGGGGATGGCGATCATGGTGTCCGTCGAAGTGGGATGCCGTCCGGCCTCGATACCGCCGGCCGTGCGGCCTCGGGATCGCGGGCAGGCCGCCGGTCCTGCCGACTGCTGGTCAGGCGCCGGCGTGGAGGTAGGCGGCCCATAGGAAGGGGACGGTGGTCCGGTCGAGTTTCGAGGGCAGGTCGTGGCCGTCGCGCAGGTCGCGTACAGCTTGGTTGAGGGCCCAGGCGGCCCGGCTGGTGTCGATGGTGCCGTCGGGGGTGTGCAGGCGGGTGTAGAAGGCGTCAGCCACGGTGACGGCGGCCTGGTCGACGATCTCCCACAAGGTGCCCACGACGTGAGGGAATCCGGCGAGTTGGAAGGCGGAGGTCAGGTGGATGGCCTCGTCGGCCAGGTCGGTGGTGTCGATGGCCGCGGTGCGGCAGGCCGACAGGTAGGCCAGCTGGGCGTGGTCGAGGCGGACAGGGGCGAGGCTGGCGACGGTCAGCGGGGCACTGTCGTGGTCGTGGAGCAACAGTCTGCTTTTGGAGGGGTCGGTGGGGTGGCTGGTGCCGTGGCAAGCGAAGTGCGCGATCGAACAGGTGGGGAGGCGGTCCAGGACGGCGGCCTTGGTGGGCGTACTCAGGGAAGGGCTGTCGGGGCCCGCGGGGTCGGGTTCGCGCAGCAGGACAGTGTGCGGCAGGTGCTGGCGCAGCAGCTCGGCTTCGGCGTCGACGTGGTGCAGGCGGCCGTGGCCGGGCAGACCGGGGGTGGTGGGCATCGCGACGATCAGTCCTTGGGCGGGTTTGTCCGGGACTGGCGTGCGCTGGCGGGCGTGGCGCAGGGCGCGGACGGTGGGGGTATAGGAGGAGACGACCCGGTCCATGACGGTGCACCGGCGGGGGTCGTCAGCAAGGTCGGTGTGGTAGCCGGCGGCGTGCACGGGCAGCCGTCCCAGCAGCCCGCCCGGTACCCACCAGACCCGCGGCCAGTCGGCCTCCGCCGACGGCGTGGTGCGGTGGCCCAAAACCTCCAGGACAGGCCCGGCGGCGGTGTCCCACAGCCATTGCAGGACACCGGCCAGGATGTCCTGTGCCTCCCGCCGCTGTTCCCTGCTGTCGCCCGAAGTGGCGGCATGCAGCGCCCCGTGGAAGGCGGTGACTTTCTCGATCAGGGTACGGGGGGTGAGGTGACGGAGTTCCACGTGTGTGATGCCACTGCGGGTGAGCAACAGGGCGTCGCTGCGGTAGCGGCTGACGTTGAACACCACGACTGGGCCCTGTTCGGCCTCGGTGAGGAGTTCCTCGGTGGTGGGTGGGAGGGCGAAGGAGGCGAACCCCTCCAGCGCGCGGATCTCGTCCAGGGTCTGGGCGAAGTCGTGGGCCAGCCGGTGCCGGTCGGGCACAGTGCGTGCCTGCCGCACCTTGGCGGCGTTGTTGTCTTCGCTCCCGGCAGGGGAGGGGGCGTCGGTGGGCTGGTCGAGCTGGTCGCGCAGCTGGATGAACCGCGCGGCCAGATCGGGACGGCGCCGGCTCAGGTCGGTGAGGTCGCTGCGGGTATCCAGCGCCTGACTGAGCAGCACCGCCCGCCCTGCCTCCAGCAACCGCAGCGCACGGGCCGCGTTCTTCTGCCGACTTCCCCGGGGATCGGCCAGGACCAGGGCAGCGGCATCCCCGGCCAGACCGGCGAACTGGCCAAGCACATGCTGCTGATCGCCCCGCCCCAGCTGGCGGGGTGTCACCTCGGGCAGCAGCCGCACCGCGGCCTCCACCGCATCCGCCGCCCGCCCCGCATCCGACCCCGCGACCAGCCTGGCCACGTCCCAGGCCGCCTGGATACGGTTTGAGGGCGCCGCCGAAATCATCCCCCACACCTCGTCGAGGGCGGACACCGCTGCGTCCAGGTCTGCCCGCTCCCGACCGTGCGTGAACCGAACGCGAAGCGAGCCCCCGAGGTTGGACAAGTAGACAGCTCGCTCGGGGTGCTCGGTAGGGGTGGCCTCGACAGCGGCTCGCCCAACGGTAATGGAGTCGTCCAAGTCCCCCAACACTCCACTGGCTCCGAACCGGACCTGCAGCGCGCCCCCGAGGTTGGACAGGTACATGGCTCGCTGGGGGTGGTCGGTGCGGGTGGCTTCGACAGCGGCCCGCCAAGCGGTGACGGCGTCGTCCAAATCCGCCAACACGCCACTGCGCTCAAACCTCGATCGCAGCGCAGCCCCGAAGTTGGACAGGTATGCAGCTCGCTGGGGGTGGTCGGTGGGGGTGGCTTCGACAGCGGCCCGCCCTGCGGTAATGGAGTCGTCCAAATCCGCCAACACGCCACTGCGCTCAAACTGGCGGTAAAGCGCAGCCCCGAAGTTGGACAGGTATGCAGCTCGCTGGGGGTGGTCGGTGGGGGTGGCCTCGACAGCGGCCCGCCAAGCGGTGACGGCGTCGTCCAAATCCGCCAACACGCCACTGCGCTCGAAACGGCGGTAAAGCGCAGCCCCGAAGTTGGACAGGTATGCAGCTCGCTGGGGGTGGTCGCTCGGAGTGGCCTCGACAGTTGCGCGCAGCAGAGCGATGGCTTCACGCGCGTCCGCCAGATCCCCGACCTGCTCGAACCGGAGGTAAAACGCGATCCCCAGAGCTGACAGCCGCCCAACCTGATCGGGGTGGTCGGTGGGCGTGGCCTCGACAGCAGCCCGCTCAACGGCGATGGCGTCGTCCAAATCCGCCAGTCCCCCACTGCGCTCAAATCGCGCTCGCAGCGCAACCCCGAGGTTGGACAGGTGCCTGGCGCGGTGGGGGTGGTTGGCGGGGGTGGCCTCGACAGCGGCCCGCCCGGCGGTAATGGAGTCGTCCAAGTCCGCCAACACCCCACTGCGCTCGAAACGGAGGTTAAGCGCTGCCCCCAGATTGGACAGGTATGCAGCTCGCTGGGGGTAGTTGGTGGGGGTGGCCTCGACGGCGGCACGCAACAGATCGATGGCTTCATGCACATCTGCCGGATCCCCGACCCACTCGAATCGGTCCCGCAGCGCGTTCCCCAGGCCGGACAGCAGCGCCGCTCGGCGAGGGTGGTCGGTGGGGATGGCCTCGACGGCGGCACGCCCGGCGGTGACGGCGTCGTCCAAATCCGCCAACACCTCACTGCGCTGAAACCTCGATCGCAGCGCGGCCCCCAGATTGTGCAGGTGCGCGAATCGCTTGGGGTCGTCGGTGGGGATGGCGTCCGCGATGCGCCGACACAGGTCCACGGCAGCGGAGAGCAGGTCCGGGTCGGTGGAGACTGCCTTCTCGACCAAGGCGGTGGCCTGCGGGCCCGCAGTGTGGGCAAGCTGCGGCAAGAGGGGCTCGGGCAGGCCGCTGACATCGGCGAGAAAGCAGGGAGTGAACGCTTCCACCGCAGCGTCCAGGTCCACACCGCCGTGGCCGTCCGGGAGCGCTGTGTACCGGTAGAAGTGAAACCATCCAAGCGCGTACCAGGCTGTTATATCGCCAATGCCGGGGCCGAGGACTTCGGCGAGTTGCCGAGCCTCCGTAAGCGCCTGTGTTCCCAGCGCTTGGGAAGGATCGCCGGTCTCGGTGATCCGCCGCAGCCGGGCCCACACCACAGACAGCCGTTCCTCACGCACCCCGTGCCCTCTTAGCCTCGATCCACCGAGTGACTCGCGTCCTGTGGATGAGGAAACGAGAAGAGGTGCCTGCTGACCTGCGATGATGGGAGTTCTGACGCTTCCAGC
>NZ_JBVJWD010000024.1:0-118866 GCF_055602785.1 Streptomyces sp. NPDC037301 | reverse complement strand
AGCGGGTTCCGCTTCCGTGACGGGGAGCTGACCCTGGCGAAGATGACCGAACCGCTGGACATCGTGTGGTCCCGGCCGCTCCCCGAGGGGGCGAGGCCGTCCACGGTGACCGTTTCCCAGGACGCGGCGGGACGCTGGTTCGTCTCGTTGCTGTGTGACGACCCGTCCGTCCAGCCCCTCCCCGCCACCGACGGCGCGGTCGGAATCGATGTCGGCCTGGACCACCTGCTGACCCTCTCCACCGGGGAGAAGATCGCCAACCCCCGGCACGAACGCCGGGACCGCGACCGACTCGCCAAAGCCCAGCGGAAACTGTCCCGCAAGGCCAGGGGCGAGGGCGCCAACCGGGCCAAGGCCCGGCGCAGGGTCGCCGAGATCCACGCGAGGATCGCCGACCGTCGCCGTGACCTGCTTCACAAGCTGACCACTCGGCTCGTGCGTGAAAACCAAACGCTCGTGATCGAGGACCTGACCGTGCGCAACATGGTCAAGAACCACACGCTCGCCCGAGCCATCTCGGACGCGAGCTGGAGCGAGTTCCGCTCCATGCTGGAGTACAAGGCCGCCTGGTACGGGCGCGAGGTGATCGCCGTCGACCGATGGTTCCCCTCGTCCAAGCTGTGCTCCGCCTGCGGCACCCTCGCCGAGAAGATGCCGCTGCACGTCCGTACCTGGACGTGCGACTGCGGAACGACCCACGACCGGGACGTGAACGCAGCGAAGAACCTTTTGGCCGCCGGGCTGGCGGTGACAGTCTGTGGAGCTGGTGTAAGACCTCAACGGAGTTCTCCGGGCGGGCAGTCGGCGATGAAGCAGAAACCCCCACGGCGCGAGCCGTAGGAATCCCCCTCGTTCACGAGGGGGAGGAAGTCAAGATCCAAGCGTGGCACTCGGGGCCCATTGGTGTGAACCCGTCTGCCGCAGCCTCCGCAAGACGCGGTGTGCTCTTCGTACTGACGCAGAGTGATCGGCATGGATGTCACGCCGCAGCAGCGCCCGGAGTCCCCCGATTCGACCGAGCCTCCCCTTGAACCCCCCGGAACCGGCCCCGCACCGCCGGACCCGGCCCCGGCCGAGCTGCCGCCCCTTTCGCTGCGTACGACGCTGCGCAGGGCGGCCATGGGTGCGGTGGCGGGTGCGGTACTGGTGACGGGTGCGGTGGTGGCCGTGCCGGAGGACGAGAAGAAGTCCGCGCCACCGCCCGCGCCCGGTCCGGTTTCGCGGGCCCTGAAGGCCAGGGACATGGGCTCCCCCGCCTCGCTCTCCGATCTGACGGCGCTGATCGGGGACCGGCAGCAGTGGGTGGGCACGCATCCGTCCGACGCGCCGTCGTGGGCGTTGCTCGGTGCGGCCTATGTGGAGTGGGGGCAGCGTTCCGCGGACGCGGCGTACTACGGCCGGGCCGAGCAGGCGCTGAAGCGTTCGCTGGGCATCCAGCCGGGTGAGAACGGGAACACGGCGGCCTGGGTGGGGCTCGCGTCGCTCGCCAATGCCCGGCACGACTTCGTCACGGCGAAGAAGTGGGGCGAGACGGTACGGGCGCGGCAGCCGAAACAGTGGAACGTGTATCCGGCCCTGATCGACGCGTACAACGGCCTCGGTGACTACAAGTCCGCGAACACGGCGGTGGAGAAGTTCACGGCGCTGCACTCCGGCGCCCCGGCTCTCATCCGGACGGCGCAGAAGTACCGGGACCTCGGCCGGCGCGAGGACGCGCAGGCCGACGCGCAGGCCGCGGCGGACCGGGCCACCACACCGGCGCAGAAGGCGGAATGCCTGTATCTGCTGGGCGAACTGGCCTGGGAGCGGGGCGAGCCCGACAAGGCGGTGGCGCAGTACAGCGCGGCGCTGTGGACCGACCGTGCCCATCCGTCGCTCGCGGGCCGGGCCGGGGCGCTGGTGGCGCTCGGCCGTACGGACGAGGCCGAGCGCGACTACAAGGAGGCGCTGACCAACCTCCCCCGGCCCGAATACATGCTGGAGCTGGGGGAGTTGTACGAGTCGCTGGGCCGGGACGAAGATGCCCGGAGCCAGTACGCACAGCTCGGCGAGGCTCTCGCGCGTGACGACGGCGAGGGCGTGGACAACGCGCTGCTGCGCGGCCGTTTCGAGACCGATCACGGGGACCCGGCCGCGGCGGTGAAGCTGCTGAAGGCGGAGTGGGACCGGTCGCACCGCAGCGCGGCGGTGGCGGACGCGCTGGGCTGGGCGCTGCACCGCTCCGGCGACTCGTCCTCCGCGCTGCAGTACGCGACGCAGGCGGTCGGCACGGATGGGCGGAACGCCTCGTACACGGCCCACCTGGGCGCGATCCAGCAGGCGCTGAAGGACTACGGTCCGGCACGCCGCAATCTGGCGGAGGCGCTGCTCATCAACCCGCACTTCTCGCCGCTGGAAGGCCCGGCGGCCCAGAAGGCCCTGGACGCCCTGGGCGGCCCTCCGGCTGACGTCCCGCAGGGCATGGAGTCCGCCCGGGCACCCGAGCCGGCGGCGAAGCCGCGGCCCGCCGCGCCGGCGCGGCAGCAGCAGGCGCCCGCCAAGGCCCCGGCCTCGCATGTGCTGAGCAGTCGCTGACGGGGGCGGGCGGTATTTCGCCCGGGTCCCGCGTCGGTCCGGTCGCCGGACGGCCCGCACGTCGCGGGTCGTCCGGCGACTTCCGTCGCTGCCCCGAACCGTTTATCGGCGCAGGGCGGCGTGGGCCTTGACCCCGGTCATCTGGAGGGGGTCGTAGCCCTGTGCGAGCAGTTCGGCGTGGTGTAGGTGCCGCTCGGCTTGAGGCCGACGATCGGGTTGGGGGTGACGACGCCGATGACCGTGTGGTTCGGGCCGGCGGTGAGGCTCACGGACCGGCCGTTCGCGGTCGCGGTGAGGTCTCGGGGGTGAGCGTCCGTCAACGACATCGTGCCCTCCGGGCAGGGCCAACACATGAGGCGGGGCCCCGGGTTCGCCGGAGGCCCCGCCTTCACGCGCTGAGAGCTCAGAGGTTGCCGCGCTTCTCCTGCTCGCGCTCGATCGCCTCGAACAGCGCCTTGAAGTTGCCCTTGCCGAAGCCCATCGAGCCATGGCGCTCGATCATCTCGAAGAAGACGGTCGGGCGGTCCTGGACCGGCTTGGTGAAGATCTGCAGCAGATAGCCGTCCTCGTCGCGGTCGACGAGGATCTTCAGCTCGCGCAAGGTCTCCACGGGGACGCGGGTCTCGCCCGCCCACTCGCCGAGGGTGTCGTAGTACGAGTCGGGGGTGTCCAGGAACTGGACACCGGCCGCCCGCATCGCGCGCACCGAGGCGACGATGTCGTTCGTGGCGAGCGCGATGTGCTGGACGCCCGCGCCGCCGTAGAACTCCAGGTACTCATCGATCTGGGACTTCTTCTTGGCGATCGCCGGTTCGTTGATCGGGAACTTCACCTTCAGGGTGCCGTCGGCGACGACCTTCGACATGAGGGCGGAGTACTCGGTGGCGATGTCGTCGCCCACGAACTCCTTCATGTTGGTGAAGCCCATGACCTTGTTGTAGAAGCCGACCCACTCGTTCATCCGGCCGAGTTCCACATTGCCGACGCAGTGGTCGATGGCCTGGAAAGTCCGCTTGGCCGGCGGCTCGACGATGGGGGCCGCGGCGACGTACCCGGGCAGGTACGGGCCGTCGTAACCGGTGCGCTCGACGAGGGTGTGGCGGGTCTTGCCGTACGTGGCGATGGCTGCCAGCACGACCGTGCCGTGCTCATCCTTGACCTCGTGCGGCTCGGCGAGGCCGAGGGCGCCGTGCTCGACCGCGTACGCATAGGCCGCGCGGGCGTCCGGGACCTCGATGGCCAGGTCGACGACGCCGTCGCCGTGCTCGGCGACATGGTCGGCGAGGAAGCGGCCGTGTTCGGTGGACGCCTTGATGACGGAGGTGAAGACGAAACGGGCGGAGCCATTGGTCAGGACGTAACTCGCCGTCTCGCGGCTGCCGTTCTCCGGTCCGGAGTAGGCGACCAGCTTCATGCCGAAGGCCGTCGAGTAGTAGTGGGCGGCCTGCTTGGCATTGCCGACGGCGAAGACGACCGCGTCCATTCCCTTGACCGGGAAGGGGTCGGCCTGCCGGGCTGTGTCGGGGGTGGTGTGCAGAGTCTCAGTCATGCTCGAAGGCTCTCGCCGCTTCGCAAGGTGCGCAACAGTTCGCGAATCCGCTGGGCAATCTGCATAGCCGATAGCGATGATGGCCGGGCTATCTGTACATGATGACCACCACAGCGACCCCCCGGAGGCGCACCATGGCGATCGATCATCTGGACGGGCGGCTCATCGTCCTGCTGGCCCGCGAGCCCCGTATCGGCGTCCTGGAGGCATCGCGCCGGCTCGGCGTGGCGCGCGGCACGGTACAGGCGCGCCTGGACCGGCTTCAGTCGAATGGAGTCATCCGCGGATTCGGCCCGACCGTCGATCCGGCGGCGCTCGGCTACCCCGTCACCGCGTTCGCGACGCTGGAGATCAAACAGGGCCAAGGCGCCGATGTACGGGCCCACTTGGCCGGTGTCCCGGAAGTGCTGGAGCTGCACACCACCACCGGGCACGGCGACATGCTCTGCCGTCTCGTCGCGCGTTCCAACGCCGATCTTCAACGGGTGATCGACCGGGTTGTCGGTTTTGATGGCATCGTCCGGGCCTCCACGGCCATCGTCATGGAGAACCCGGTTCCGCTGCGCGTCATCCCGCTCGTCGAGCAGGCCGCAGGGGACAACGACTGAGCCGAGGAGTGGCGTGTGAGCTTCTGGGAGTACCTGGGCAACCGGCATCAACAGCTGCTCACCGACGCGTATCAGCACGTCAGTGCCGTATTCCAGTGCATGGTCATCGCCACCGTGCTGGGTGTCCTGATCGGGGTCGTCACCTATCGCAGCGGATGGGCGGGGTCGCTGGCCATCACGTCGACGGCGACGATCCTCACCATCCCCTCCCTCGCCGCGATCGGTCTGCTCATCCCGCTGGTCGGGCTCGGGGTCGCGCCCACGGTGATCACTCTGACGCTGTACGGGCTGCTGCCCATCGTCCGTAACTCGATCGTGGGGCTGCGCGGCGTCGATCCGTCGCTCGTCGACGCGGCGAAGGGCATCGGGATGTCGCGGCCGGCCCGGCTGTGCCGGGTGGAGCTGCCGCTCGCCTGGCCGCCGATCCTCACCGGCATCAGGGTCTCCACACAGATGCTGATGGGCATCGCCGCCATCGCCGCTTATGCGTCGGGCCCCGGCCTGGGCAATGAGATCTTCCGCGGCATCGCCTCGCTGGGCAGCGCCAACGCGCTCAATCAGGTGCTCGCAGGCACGCTCGGCATCGTCATCCTCGCCCTGCTCTTCGACGCCGCGTACGTACTGCTCGGGCGGCTCACCATTCCCAGGGGGATCCGTGTCTGAGACCGCCGGTGCCGGGAACGCCGGCTCCGATGCCGCCAACGGGAGCACGGCCGCCGACAGTGCCGGGACGACGAAGACCACTTCCGGCGCCACCATCCATCTGGACAACCTGACCAAGCGCTATCCGGGCAATCCGAGCCCGGCGGTGGACAACGTCACGATGGACATCAAGGCCGGTGAAACGGTGATCTTCGTCGGCCCGTCCGGCTGCGGGAAGTCCACCACCCTGAAGATGATCAACCGGCTGATCGAGCCGACGTCCGGGCGGATCAGGATCGACGACGAGGACGTCACCGACATCGATCCGGTGAAGCTGCGCCGCAAGATCGGTTACGCGATCCAGTCGTCCGGGCTCTTCCCGCACATGACGGTCGCCGAGAACATCGCCCTCGTACCGAGGATGGTCGGCTGGTCGAAGTCGAAGGTGAAGGACCGGGTCGAGGAGATGCTCGATCTGGTCGGCCTCGACCCCCGGGAGTTCCACGGGCGCTACCCGCGTGCGCTCTCCGGCGGACAGCAGCAGCGGGTGGGCGTGGCGCGGGCCCTGGCGGCCGATCCACCGGTGCTGCTGATGGACGAGCCGTTCGGCGCGGTCGACCCGATCACCCGCGACCACCTGCAGGACGAGCTGATCCGGCTCCAGCACGAGCTGCACAAGACGATCGTCTTCGTCACCCACGACTTCGACGAGGCGATCAAGCTGGGTGACCGGATCGCGGTACTGCGGGAGCGTTCGCACATCGCGCAGTTCGACACCCCGGAGGCGATCCTGACCAACCCGACGGACGACTTCGTCTCGGGTTTCGTCGGTGCCGGGGCCGCGCTGAAGCGGCTCAACCTCACCCGCGTACGGGATGTGGAGATGGTCCAGTTCCCGACGGTCACGGTCGACGACCCGCTCCAGTCGATCTTCAACAAGCTGCGCAGCGGCCCGCACAACGAGCTCCTGATGCTGGACCGCAGGAACCGCCCGTACAAGTGGCTGCGGCGCGGCGACCTGATGCGGGCGCGGGGTTCGCTGGCGCGTGCCGGGCAGTTGGTCCATGACACGGTGACGCGGGACGCGACGCTGCACGACGCCCTGGAGGCGGTGCTGACCGACAGCGGCGGACGGGCCGCGGTGACCGGGCGGCGCGGCGAGTTCATCGGGGTCGTCGACATGCACACCCTGATGAACTCCGTCCAGGAACTACTGGAGGCCGACCGGCTCGCCGCCATCGAGCACCAGCACGACCTGGAGGAAATGCGCGCCCCCCGGACCGAACAGGAGCTGGAGGGCGGTGCGGGCGCATGAATCCCAACTTCCCGCGGAATCCCGAATCGGCGCGGCCTCCGCGCTCCCTGCGCCCGGCGCCCGCGTCCGACAAGGACCGCCCGCCCGGCGAACACGACGTCATGGGCCATGCCTTCCACGACGAGGAGGAGGAACCCCCACCGCCACCGGCGGGGCCGCGGCGCCGGATCACCTGGCGCAAGCTGGTACTGCTGCCGGCCGCGCTCGCGATCGTCCTGGCCATCACCTATCTGTGGATCACCAACACCCACCTCGACTCGATCGCGAGGAATTCGCTCACCGGCGGCAATGTGCAGCTTCGCTGGTGGCAGCATGTGAAACTGACCGCGATCTCGACGTTCTGGGTTCTGGTCATCGCCATCCCGCTGGGGATCGCACTGACCCGCCGCCGGCTGCGCAAGGGCGCCCCGGTGGTCACGGCCGTCGCCAACATCGGGCAGGCG
This sequence comes from Streptomyces sp. NPDC037301, assembly GCF_055602785.1. Lineage (NCBI taxonomy): Bacteria > Bacillati > Actinomycetota > Actinomycetes > Kitasatosporales > Streptomycetaceae > Streptomyces > Streptomyces sp. NPDC037301. Next base: position 111,735 of record NZ_JBVJWD010000024.1, on the reverse strand, counting down.
ACCCCCGCGATCGGTCTGCTGGCTCTCCTGGTCATCTGGCTGGGCATCGGCCCGTCGACGGCGATCATCGGCATGGTGATCTACGCGGTGCTGCCGGTGTTCTCCAACACGGTGGCCGGTCTCAAGGCGATCGAACCGAGCCTGGTCGAGGCCTCGCGCGGCATCGGCATGTCGGCGATGGGGACGCTCACCAAGGTCGAACTGCCGCTCGCCGTCCCGCTGATCCTGGCCGGTGTACGGACGGCGCTGGTGCTCAACGTCGGTACGGCGACCCTGGCCACCTTCGTCGGCGGCGGCGGCCTCGGGGACCTGATCACCTCGGGCATCCAGACCCAGCGGATGCCGGTGCTGGTGCTCGGTTCCGTACTGACGGTGGTGCTGGCGCTGCTGGTGGACTGGCTGGCCTCGCTGGTCGAGGTGGCGTTGACACCGCACGGACTGGAGGTGGGGTGAGATGAGCCCGCGGCAGATGCGTGCCGGACTCGTGGGGGCCCTCGCCCTGACGCTGACGCTCTCCGGGTGCGGTCTGAAGAGCGGCTCGCCGATGGTGGACGACGTGGTGCCGGGCTCCGTGGGTCAGGGGAAGCCGCTGGACGGTGCTGCGCTGACCGTGACCTCGAAGAACTTCAGCGAGAACATCATCCTCGGCCAGATGATCGGCCTGGTCTTCAAGGCCGCCGGCGCGGAGGTCCTGGACCGGACGAACCTGCCCGGTTCGATCAGTGCGCGCGAGGCGATCATCAAAGGCGGCGCGGATGCGATGTACGAGTACACGGGCACCGGCTGGATCACCTATCTCGGCCATGCGAAGCCGATCGCCGACCCGTTGCAGCAATGGAAGGCGGTCCGCGACGAGGACCGGAAGAACGGGGTGACCTGGCTGACGCCGTCCACCCTCAACAACACCTACGCGCTCGCCATCAGCAGGAAGAACAACGCGAAGTACCACCTGAGGACGCTCTCCGATGTCGCCGCGCTGGCGAGGAAGAACCCGTCGGCGGTGACGATCTGCGTGGAGAACGAGTTCGCCTCGCGCGACGACGGGCTGCCGGGCATGGAGAAGGCGTACGGGATGTCGCTCCCGGCCGCCAACATCAAGAAGATGGACGCCGGGATCATCTACACCCAGGTCTCGAAGTCCAACTCCTGCCTGCTGGGCGAGGTGTTCACCACGGACGGCCGGATCAAGGCCATGGACCTCGATGTGCTCGTGGACGACAAGCACTTCTTCCCCAACTACAACGCGGCGCCCGTCATCCACACCAAGACCTTCGAGAAGTACCCGCAGATCGCGGGGCTGCTCGACCCGGTCAGCAGGAAGCTGACGACGGAGGTCGCCCAGGTGCTCAACGCGAAGGTGGATGTCGACGGGCAGGACCCGCACGAGGTGGCGAAGGACTGGCTGATCCAGGAGGGGTTCATCAAGAAGGGGTGAACCACCGCGGCCTCCAGCGGCGCTCCGGGGCAGAACGCAAAGAAGTAGTTGCAAAGAACGCGTTGCAAAGAGAGCTTTGCAACTCTATCGTTGAGCCATGCCCGCAACAGAGGACGGCGGCGACAGCCCCTTTTTCGCCGACGATCAGAACGTCCACATGGTCAATGCCCGCACCCTGCGCGGGCTCGCCCATCCCCTGCGACTGCGACTGCTGAGCGCGCTGCGGGAGTTCGGCCCCGCCACCGCCTCCGGCCTCGCGGACCGGCTGGGCGAGTCCAGCGGCGCCACCAGCTACCACCTCAGGCAACTGGCGGCGTACGGCTTCGTGGAGGACGACCCGGAACGCGGCAAGGGCCGCGAACGCTGGTGGCGGGCCGTCCACATGGGCACCGCCTTCGACAGCGGCAGGTTCATGGGCCACCCGGATCCCGAGGTGCGCGGCGCCGTCGGTGTCGTACTCCACGAGATCGCCACCTCGCACGCCCAGGAACTGAACACCTGGCTCGGCACGATGCACGAATGGCCCGAGGAGTGGCGGCGCGGCTGGGACGTCAGCGATTTCAAGGTGCGCCTCACCCCCGATCTCTCCTCGGAGCTGATCGGGAAGATCCACGACCTCATCGAGAGCTACCGGGACCGGGTCCCGGAGGGTACCGAGGGCTCGGCCACCGTCCGCAGCCATGTGCACTTCTTCCCCCGCCCTGCCGAATAACGAACCCGCCGGGCAACGAGCCCCTCCGACCGGAAGGACACCGCCATGCACCCCGACACGCATTTACTGATGCACCATCAACGCGCCGCCGAACTACGACAGCGGGCAACGGAGTTCCACCTTGCGCCGACTGCGTCGCGCACCGGGCTGCGCACCCGACTGGGCTGGTTTGCCGTCGAGTTGGGACTGCACATCCTGTCCCGCCACCCCGGGCGCCCCTCCGTCGCACCCGGTACGGCATGAACGGCCGGGGGGACCGGAACCGCATCCCGCTCATCGCCGTACTGTCCGCCAACTCCATATCCACGGCCGGTACTTCACTCACCCTCATCGGTGTCCCGTGGTTCGTCCTGGAGACCACGGGCAGCGCTGGACGGGCCGGCGTCGTCGCCTTCTGCGCGACTCTGCCGATCGTCGTCTCCGCACTGATCGGCGGACCTGTCATCGACCGGATCGGACGCCGCCGGGTCTCCGTCGCCTCCGACCTGGTGTGCGGCGTCGCCGTCGCCGCCATCCCGCTGCTGCACTACGCGGACGCCCTGGCGTTCTGGATGCTGTGCGCGCTGATGGCGGTCAGCGGACTCCTGCACACCCCGGGCAACACGGCCCGCTACGTCCTCGTGCCGGATCTCGCCGAGCACGCCGGCATCACCCTCGCCCGCGCCGCCAGCTTCTTCGACGCCGTCTCGCGCGGCGCCCGGATGGTCGGGGCGGCGCTGGCCGGCGTACTGATCGCACTGGTCGGCGCGGAGACCGTACTGCTGCTGGATGCCGCGACGTTCCTGACGTCCGCGCTGCTGATCGCGGCCGGGGTGCGGGGGGTACGCGCGGCCGAGCCCCGCAAGGCCGCGGCGCCCGTCTCGCTGCGGGCGTACCGCGCCGAACTGCGCGAGGGTTACACCTACTTGCTGAGCAACCGGCTGTTGCTGGCCGTCGTGGTGATGGTCCTCTTCATGAACGGCACCGATCAGGGCTGGAACGCCGTCCTGCTGCCGGTGCACGCCTCCGCCGAACTGGGCGGGGCCAGGGACATCGGGCTGCTCACCGCACTGTTCGGCGCGGGCGGGCTGACCGGGGCGCTGCTGTACGGGGCGTTCGGGCACCGTTTCTCGCGGCGGGCCGTCCTCACGGTGTGCGTGGTGCTGTGCGGCGCGCCCAGGTATGCGGTCGCGGCGCTGACCGGGACGACGCTGCCGCTCGCCGTGACCATGGCGCTGAGCGGCATCGCGGGCGGGGTGCTGAACCCGATCCTGACGACGGTGATCTACGGGAGCGTGCCCGACGAGCTGCGCAGCCGGGTCTCCGGGGTGCTCACGGCGGGCGGCGAACTGGCCATGCCGGTGGGCGGTCTCGCGGCCGGCCTGCTGGTGGAGAGCGCAGGCGCGAGAGGTGCGCTGCTGGCGATGGGCACGGTGTACCTGCTGGCGACGCTGAGCCCGTTGGTGTTCCCGGTGTGGCGCACGATGGACGCGGCCGGATCCGAGTCCGGGTCCGCGGGCACGGCGGCGGAGGCCTCCGTACCGTCACCGGCCGCCGAGGTCAGCAGCTCGGGACCGTGCGCCCCTGCTCCAGCGCCTGAAGCGAGGACACCGCGCTCTTCAGGGTCGTGACCGGGATCAGCCGGAGCCCCTTGGGAAGCTCGGCGCCCGCCTCCCGGCACTCGGCCTTCGGGACAAGGAAGACGGTCGCACCGTCGCGGTGCGCGGCCTGAGTCTTGAGCGACACTCCGCCGACCGCGCCGACCGTGCCGTTCGCCTGGATCGTTCCGGTGCCCGCGATGGTGCGGCCACCGGTGAGATCGCCGCCGGAGCCGTCGCCGTCGAGCTTGTCGACGATGCCGAGCGCGAAGAACAGGCCCGCGCTGGGGCCTCCGACATCGGCGAGGTGCAGGGTGACGTCGACCGAGTCCTTGGGCTTGCCGAGGTAGTTCAGGGCCGCGTCGACGGCGGAGTTCTGCGACTTCCTCATGTCCTCGAGGTTGTGCTTCTCGATCTCCTTCTCGGAGCCGCCGGTCGGGTAGACGGAGTTGCGGGGCAGAACCGCCCGGTCCGTACGGAACCAGCTGTCGACCACATCACCGATGCCGACATCGACATTGGGCCCGGTCGCGACGATCGTCGTCATCCGCAGCTCGCCCTTGGTGGGGCGGGTGGGCGCGCCCTTGATGCTGATCACGGGAGTGCCGTGATCGTCCCCGAGCACGTTCGCGGTCGTGCCGGGCTGCGCCAGCGTGAACGGCAGCGGCGCGAAGGCGGCCACGCCGAACAGAGCGAGGACGGGCAGGGCGCACAGGACGAGGGTGCGGGGGCGCGAGAGACGAGTGAGCACCCGCCCAATCTAACCGCCGGGGCGGGGTGCGCGGACCGGGTGGTGGGGCGTACCCGTCCTGCTCCGGCCGCCCGCGCTCCGCGAGAGGCCGGGGCCGCCCGGCTTGCCGCTTTGTCCTCAATCGCCGGACGGGCTGGATCTGTCCGCCCGGCCGCCACAGATTGCCTACCTCAGCGCGTCCGCCACCTCGCGGGCCGCGTCCACGACCCGGGGGCCGACGCGTTCGGGTACGGAGTCCGCGAGCATCACCACGCCCACGCTCCCCTCGACCCCCGTCACCCCCACCAGCGCGGCCGCCGCCCCGCTCGCCCCGGCTTCCAGTTCGCCGTGGGTGAGGGTGAAGGCGGTCTCACCCACCGGCTTCTGGCGGGCGGCGAGGATCGCCCGGCCCGCGGCACCCCGGTCCAGCGGGTGACGGAAGCCGGCCCGGTAGGCCACGTGGTAGTCGGTCCAGGTCGGCTCGACGACCGCGACCGCCAGCGCGTCGCTGCCGTCGACCAGCGTGAGATGGGCGGTGGCCCCGATGTCCTCGGCGAGGGACCGCAGAGCGGGCAGCGCGGCTTCCCGCACGAGCGGATGCACCTGGCGGCCCAGGCGCAGCACGCCGAGGCCCACCCTGGCCCGGCCACCCAGATCGCGGCGTACCAGGGCGTGTTGTTCCAGGGTGGCCAGCAGGCGGTAGACCACGGTTCGGTTGACGCCGAGTTTGTTGGACAACTCGGTGACGGTCAGGCCGTGGTCGGTGTCGGCGAGCAGCTTGAGGACCCGTAGTCCCCGGTCGAGCGTCTGGGAGGTCTCCGCGGTCACGACGCCCTCTCCTCTTTGGTGAGCGGCGGCGGCTGGTTCTCACGGAATGTGTGCCACCGGTCCCAGCGGCGACGCACGGAGAGGCCGCCGGCCTGGCCAAGGCAACCGGCTGCGCTCCGCGGCGGCGCTGCCACGGGGCGTGCATTTTTTGGGACAGTAGCGAGCCAGTCCGCTCAGCGGAAGACCTCGTCCAGAATCCGGGCGTCAGCGGAAGTGGAGTTACGGTGAAGAAGCTTAAGCGCCGGTCAGCGCGGCGCCGGCCGAAGCCTGGACGTCTACGCGCGTCCAGGTCGGCCGACGCCTCGGCGACGCTCCGCATACCAGACGTGAACGGTCGTTAACTCACCGTGAACGACTGTTGTGCAATTTTTCCGTTCACGAGCACCTCGCAGGCTCTGATCGCCCTCGTCGCCGGGTCGCGGACGGCGAAGTTGAGGGCGAAGGTGCCGTCGAGTCCGATGACTCGGGTGACGTACGAGTCCGAGGTCTGCTTCCCGTCCGCGGTGCGGCCGGTCACCGAGACCGTGGCGACGGGGGCGAAGCCCCGGCCGGTCACCTGGACCACCGTACCGAGGGGCCCCTCGGACGGCGAGAGCGCGAAGGACGGTCCGGCGGGGACGGTCCCGTCCTGGACGGTGAACGCCGCCGTCTCGGTGCGCGGGTTGACGAGGACCTCCCGGACCCGGATCGCGACGGTGTCGGTGGCGTTGACCGTGAAGGTCTGCGAGAACGCCCCGTCCAGCCCGACCACCTTCGTCCTCACCGGGTCGGACGTCTGCGATCCGTCGGCCCGCAGCCCGACGACGGATACGGTGGCGACCTTCGCGAACCCCTGTCCGAGGACGGTGACGGCGGTGCCCTTCGGACCTGCCGACGGGCTGAGGACGACAAAGGCCGGGGCGACGGTCAGCGGGGTGAGGGCCTGCGCTCCTCCCGCGGTGACCTGGAGCGCGTACACGGCGCGCGGGGTGGATCCGGCCACGGTGACCGTACCGGCGAGCGTTCCGTCGGCGTTGATCCGGAGGGTGGAGCCGCTGATCCGTGCGCTGTCGCAGGCGCTGCCGTCGGCGGCGCAGAGCGCGGCGACGGGCGCGGTACCGGTCGGCCAGTCGCCGCCGGAGAGGGCGATCGTTCCGCCGGGTTTGACCTTCGCAGCGCCCGCGGAGAGCGTCGCGGACGCGTCGGTCACGGTGAACGGGGTGGTCAGTACGGTGGCCGGGTCGTTGCCCTCGTCGACCTGGATCGCGGCTGTGGCCGGGTCGGAAACGGTGAAGTCGGCGCTGAACGTGCCGTCGGGGGTGCTCTTCACATAGACGGCGGTGTCGTCGAGCGTCGCCCCGCTCGCGTCCAGGCCGACGGTGTTGATCCACCGGTCCTGGAAGTAGTTACTGCCGGTCACCTTGACGACGCTGCCGAGCGGTGCACCGGCGCGGGAGAGCGCGATGGCCCGTGGCCCGCCGGGGACATAGGCCTTGACGGTCAGGGGCGCGGTCGCCTCCTTCGTACCGTCACCGACCTTCACCAGGTACGAGCCGTCGGCCACGGTGCCGGCGGCGGCGAGCACCGCACTTCCGGTCAGCTCCCCCGAGCTGCTGATGGCGAGGGTGCTGGAGACGAACTTGCCGATGTCGCAGCCACCGCCGTCCGCCGCGCACAGAGAGGGCACGGGGGTGGCACCGGCGGTCCACAGGCTGCCCGTCAGGGCGACCGCGGTGGACGGCCGGACGGCGGTGGTGGGCGCGGTCAGGGTGGCGGGCAGGCCCGCGGTGCCCTCGGCGGTGACGGTGCCGATGGAGCCGCCGCCGCTGACCACGTCGCACGGGGTCTCGTAGGTGGAGCCGAGCACCTTCGTACGCGTCAGATTGCGTACCGGGGTGAAGGAGATCGGCCCCTTCGCACTGGCGGGGATGATGAAGTCCCCTTCGTACGGCGGGATCTCGATCGGCTTCCCGGACGGGATGTCGAGGTTGATCTGTGGTCCGGTGACGGTGACCGTGCCGGTCGCGCCGCCCGACATGGCGAAGTCGATGCTGGGGGTGGTGGGCACATCGCTCAGGCTGAGTCCGCTGGTGGCGGGGGACGGGCCGAGGGTGACCTTGGCGTGGACCTTGCCGCCCGGGTCGACGACGGCCGGTGAGAGGTCGACGCTCATCTGCTGCGGCCCGGTGGCCTCGCCCTGTCCGGCGGGCAGGGTGCAGTGGACGGTCGGGGTGACCGTGCCGGCGTGGGCGACGGGGGCGAGTGCGATGGTTGTGCCGGTCCAGGCCAGCACGGCCCCGGTGGTGAGGGCGACGGCGCGGCGTAACACCGCACCCGTTCTTTCCGTTCTTCTCGATCTCGGCAGCAAGGACATGCGGCTCCTCCGTGACTACGGGAAATCTCCGAATTCGACATGGGCGACGCCCGCCTGCTCCCTTGCGAAACGGAGCAGGCGGGCGTCTCCGGGTATGTGGCTTCCTTCCTGTCCCTGGCGGCTCTCAGAGAAGGGTGAGCGTCAGGGTTGCGCTGTAATCTCCGGGCCGGGTGGTTCCGGGCACCGTCAGTACGAGAGCGGCGTCGGCGTCGAACCGGCCGCCGGTGAACGGGCGGGAGCCGTCCGGATTCATCCGGCACAGGCTCGCCGCCTCACTCCCGAGCGCGGCGGGCGATCCGGCCACCGGCACGCCCAGGCTCCCGTTCTGCGCCGCGCACTTGGGCGTCCACCGGACGGCGCCCGCCGGGATGGTGTTCCCGTCGGCGCTGGTGAAGCCGGTGAGCGTGGCGGTCAGGGACCAGCCGCTGTTGACGCCGCGGGCGTCCTCCACCTCGACCCGGTTGAGCCGGGAGCGCTGGACACCGCTGCCGGTGCCCAGGACCGTCGTACCGAAGTCGACGGTGTCGCCGTCCTGGACCATGGACAGCGTCCCGGCCCGGACCGAGGTGTTCAGCTTCTGGTCGGCGCTGCCGCCGCCCCCTCCCCCGTCCGTGGTGACGGTGAACGGGGTGGTCCGTACGGTGGCGGGGTCGTTGCCCTCGTCGGCCTGGACGGCGACGACGGCATCGGAGATCACGGTGAACTCGACGGTGAAGGTGCCGTCCGAGCCGCTCTTGACGTAGACCGCGCTGTCGTCGAGCCCGGTGCCCGTCGCGTCGAGGCCGATGACATTGATCCAGCGGTCCGGGTTGTAGTTCTTTCCGCTGACCGTGATCACACTGCCGACGGGTCCACTGCTCCGCGAGAGCGAGATCTCGCGGTCGCCGGCCGCGACGGCCTTGACGGTGAGGGGAGCGGTGGCTTCCTTCGTGCCGTCGTTGACCTTCACCTCGTACGCGCCGTCCGGCACCGCCCCGGCCTCCGCGAGGGTGGCCGTGCCGTGCAGCGTTCCGTAACTGTCGATGGTGAGGGTGTGGCTCTTGAACTTCAGCGGATCGCAGCCGCCACCGCCCTTCGCGCAGAGCGAAGGCACGGGCGCGCCGCCCGGCGTCCAGCCCGAACCCCCCAGCTTCACCGGGGTGTTGGGACGTACGGGATCGGCGGGGGCGGCCAGGACGGCGGGCTCGGAGCCGGTGCCCTCCGCCGTGACGGTGCCGATGGAGCCGCCCCCGTCGACCACGTCACAGGGCGTCTCGAAGACCGAACCGAGCACCTTGGTCTGCGTCAGCGTACGGACCGGGGCGAAGGAGATCTCGCCGGAGGCGTCCGCGGGGACCAGGAAGTCGCCCTCGTACGGCGGGAGTTCGATGGGCTTCCCGGCCGGGATGTCCATCGTGAACTCGGCGCCCCGCACAGTGACGGTGCCAGTGGCCCCGCCGGACATGGCGAGGTCGAGGCTGGGGATGGTCGGCACATCGTCCAGCGCGAGTTGACTGGTGGCGGGGGACGGGCCCAGCGTGACCTTGGCGTGCACCTTGCCGCCCGGAGCGACGACCGCGGGTGACAGCTCGACGGTCATCCCCTGCGGGCCGGTCGCCTCACCCTGACCGGCGGGCAGGGTGCAGTGGACGGTCGGGGTGACCGCACCGGCGGCCTGTCGCCCGGCCGGCCCGGCTGCCTGGGCGGTGGCCCCGACGCAGCTCAGTGACAGTACGAAACAGGCAGCGAGCAACCCTGTCACACCGGATCTTCGTCGTCGGATCACCAGACACCCCTCCATGGTCCATTGATTTGCGCACATTGAGGAGGTCGCACGCAGAGAAGTCAAGAGAGAATTGACTGATCCTTATCCGGAGAATGATCGTTATCTGAAATGCCCAAAAAGCATTTCTACAAGCACTTTTCACGCACCTGTTGACATCTCTTGACATCTCCGAAGGTCACAGTTTCACTGCATCCGATATGCCGGGCCCGGCACGCAGATCCGCAAGAAGATCGCATTCCGCGATTTCTTCGAATCCGCGGAATTCAACCGAAAGGAGTTCCTCCCGTCATGTCGATCACTTCTGTACGGCCGTCGAGAGTGCGGCCGTCGAACCGAAGACGCGTCCACGTCCCGCTCGTGCTGACCGCGGCCTGTTCCGTGGCCGGCGCCCTCGCCCTGGCCCCGACGGCCCAGGCGGTGACCCCGCTCACCGCGACGGTCACTTACGACTGCGGGGCCTGGGGCAGTGGTCTCGCCACCCTGACCGCCGCCGACTCGGGCACGTCCAAGACCATCAAGATCAACTCCACCGCGATCACCATGCCGATCGGCACCAGTGCCGACCCGAACAGCATCACGACGACGCTCAAGCTCACCAAGACCTCGGGCGGCGTCACCAGTCAGGTGCAGTTCTCCGGGAAGACCAACCCCGGCATGACCGGCCCCAACCCGATCACCCTGGGGCCGCTGAAGCTCACCTCCGGCACCCTGGCGGCGGGTGACCGCACCGATTCCGTGGTGCTGGCCACTCCCCCGAGCGCCACCAACTGGTCACTGCAGATCGTGGCCTCGTCCCCGACGTCGGCCACGGTCTTGTGCGTGGCCACGGCCAACCAGTCCGCGGCGTTCCTCTGGTAGCCATTCGTCAGGCAGCCGCACCCGATCCGCACGAACGACGCCGGCCCGGAGCGAGGACCGCTGTCCCCGCTCCGGGCCGGCACTTCACGAGAGCGTCCTCACGTCATACGCGTGGCCCACTCCTGGACCTTCTGGATCCGCTGCTGAATCTGCCCGGCCGTGGCCTCCGCACTCGGCGGCCCGCCGCACACCCGGCGCAGCTCGGTGTGGATCACACCATGCGGCTTGCCGCTCTGGTGCGTGTACGCCGACACCATCGTGTTGAGCTGCTTGCGCAGCCCCAGCAGCTGCTTGTGCGTGACCACGGGCCGCGCCTCGGCCGGCTTCTCCAGCAGGTCGGCCTCCCCGGCCGGCTTCTGGCGGCTGTGCGCGATCTGCCGGGTCTGCCGCTTCTGGAGCAGCAACTGCACCTGATCGGGTTCCAGGAGCCCCGGAATCCCCAGGTAGTCCTGCTCCTCCTCGCTCCCGGGGTGCGCCTGCATGCCGAATTCGGCACCGTCGTACAGCACCCGGTCGAAGACCGCGTCGGATTCGAGAGCCTCGAAGGGCAGCTGCTCCTCGGTCTCCTCGTCCTCCAGCTTCTCGGCGTCGGCGAGGAGCTTGTCCTCCTCCGCGAACGGGTTCTCCTCGTCGCTGCCCTTCTTGGGCTTGTCGAGGACGTGGTCCCGCTCGACCTCCATCTCGTTGGCGAAGTCGAGGAGCATCGGAATGGTCGGTACGAAGACGGAAGCGGTCTCGCCGCGCCTGCGTGAGCGCACAAAACGGCCGACGGCCTGCGCGAAGAAGAGCGGCGTGGAGATGGTGGTGGCGTACACGCCCACGGCGAGGCGCGGCACGTCGACGCCCTCGGACACCATGCGGACCGCGACCATCCAGCGCGATTCGTCCTCGCTGAACTTGTCGATCTTCTTCGACGCGGCCTTCTCGTCGGAGAGGACCACGGTGGCCTTCTCGCCCGTGACCCTCTTGAGGATCTTGGCGTACTCGCGCGCCGACTCCTGATCGGTGGCGATGACGAGCCCACCGGCATCCGGAATGCCCTTGCGTACCTCGGTCAGCCGCTTGTCGGCGGCACTCAGCACATTGGGGATCCAGTCCCCGGTGGGCGACAGGGCGGTACGCCAGGCCTGCCCGATGGCGTCCTTGGTCATCGGCTCGCCGAGCCGCGCGGCGATCTCGTCTCCGGCCTTGGTGCGCCAGCGCATGTTGCCGCTGTAGCTGAGGAAGATCACGGGCCGGACGACGCCGTCGGCGAGCGCGTTCCCGTAGCCGTAGGTGTAGTCGGCCGAGGAGCGCCGGATGCCGTCGTTCCCCTCCTCGTACACCACGAAGGGGATCGGGTTGGTGTCGGACCGGAACGGCGTACCGGTGAGCGCGAGCCGCCGGGTGGCCGGGTCGAACGCCTCCTGGCAGGCCTCGCCCCAGGACTTCGAGTCACCGGCGTGGTGGATCTCGTCGAGGATCACGAGGGTCTTGCGCTGCTCGCACCGGTTGCGGTGCAGCATCGGCCGGACGCCGACACCCGCGTAGGTGACAGCGACCCCGTGGTACTCCTTGCTCACGGGGCCCGCGCTGTACTCGGGGTCGAGCTTGATCCCTACCCGGGCCGCGGCCTCGGCCCACTGCTTCTTCAGGTGCTCGGTCGGCGCGACGACGGTGACCTGCTGCACCACGTGGTGGTGCAACAGCCATGACGCGAGGGTCAGCGCGAAGGTGGTCTTCCCCGCGCCGGGGGTGGCGACCGCGAGGAAGTCGCGCGGCTGCTCCTGGATGTACTTCTCCATGGCGCCCTGCTGCCAGGCTCGCAGCTTGCCGGCCGTGCCCCAGGGGGCGCGGCCGGGAAAGGCGGGTGAGAGGTGGTGGGAGGCGGTAGTAGTCACGGTCTCCGGTTCGGGTCTCTCGGGTACGTGGGGCGCTGCCCGTACGGGCCGGGACGGACTCGTACGCGATACGACAACCGGGCCACCCTACCGGGGGGCCGGCCGGAACCCCGTATGAACGAGCGGTGGTTCGGCCCCGCTGAGACCGTCTTCACAGAGGCGCGCTACACGGCGAACCCGGGGAGCCGTTCCGCGATCCTGGGCATGTCGAGGGTCCCCTGGCACACGTCCAGCACGAACTTCTCGGCCTCATCGACATCGAAGTCCGCGCTCAGGCGATGCCCATTGATGTGCAGGAAGACCCAGGTGGCATACCAGGCGATGCGCTTGTTTCCGTCGACGAGCGCATGATTGCGCGCCAGGGACTCCATGAGCGCTGCGGCCTTCTGCCACACGTCCGGATAGGCGTCCTGGCCGAACACGCTCGCCTGCGGGCGGGCGAGTGCCGAATCGAGCAGCCCGTAGTCGCGCACCTCGGCGGCCCCGAGGCGCTCGGCAAGGCTGAGCAGCTCGGGAAGTGTCAGGTACTTCATCAGGCGAGCCTCCGGTTTAGCTCCTCACTCACCTTCAGCACGTGGTCCGCTGCCTCGTTGAAGAGGCGCGAGTGTTCGTTTATGGCGGTGATCACCGCGTCGTGGGCGAACGACTGCATACTCCGCCCTTCCGACTCGGCACGCGCGCGCAATGCGTCCAGCTCTTCCTCGGTGAACCGCAGATTCAGACCAGCCATGCACGGATGGTACCGCGCGGTACCACGCGACACCTAAGGCCTTGTCCGCACCCGCGCCGCCACCCACGCCCCCACCAGCGCCACCCCCGCCATCGGCAGGAAGACCACCGCGAACGCCCCCGGATGAGACCCGGAGGCGCCCGCCTCCGCCGCCCCGTGCACGGCCCCCACCGCACCGCCGCCGAGCGCGGCGAAGGCGGCTCCACCCGCGGCCAGCAGCAGGACGTTCGACAGCCCGTCGGAGATCTGGAGGGCGGCCGAGTTCGCCCCCGCCTCCTCCGGCGCCGACAGCTTCAGCAGCAGCACGCTCGTCGATGCGATCACCACGCCCATGCCGAAGCACCCGAAGGCCCACACCACGGCCACGGTCCAGACCGGCACCCAGTCGATCAGCACGGACGGCGCGGCCGCGATCGCCGCGGCGACCAGCACCATGCCGCCCACCATCAGGCGCTCCCGGTACGGCTCGAGGCGCGGCCTGGACTGTACGTACGAACCGAGCGCCCAGGTCCCGCCCCCGGCCGCGAGCGAGAGCCCGGCCATCGTCGGGCTCAGCCCGCGCTGGGTCACCAGCATCAGCGGTACGAACGACTCGGCGGCGATGAACGACCCGGCCGCCACCCCGCGCAGCAGCACCACCGAGGGCAGCCCGCGCGCCGCCCGGCCCGTGCCCGGGGGCAGCAGCCCGCGCACGGCGGGGACGAGCAGGGCAACCCCCGCGACGGCCGGCAGCAGCGCAAACCAGTTCCGCTCCTGCCCGGCGTACTGGAGCAGCCCCGCCGCCAGCGAGATCCCGAGCGCAAGACGGATGCGGCGCCGGTCGTACGGCTCGACGGGTGCCGCGGGATCGGCCGGCCCCGAGGCCCGGCGCCGGATCGCGGGCAGCGCGAGCGCCAGCGGGAACACCACGAGGGCGGGGATGCCGATGAAGACCCACCGCCACCCCAGGTGCTCGGTCACACTCCCGGCGGCGAGCGGCCCGACGACGGACGGGATCACCCAGCTCGCGGCGAACGCGGCCATGATCGACGGCCGCAGACGCTCCGGGTAGGCCCGGCTGATCACCACGTACAACGCCACGATCACCAGCCCGCCGCCGAGCCCCTGGACGGCCCGCCCGGCGATGAACATCCACATGCTGCCCGCCGTGCCCGACAGCAGCAGCCCGGCCCCGAACGCACTGATCCCGGTGGCCAGCGGCCCCAGCGGCCCGCGCCGGTCCGCCCACTGCCCGGAGAGGACCATGGCGAACAGGCTGGTGGTGAAATACGCGGAGAACGCGAACGCGTAGAGCGGGATGCCGTGCAGCTCACGGGCGGCGACCGGCATCGCGGTCCCCACGGCCGTCGCCTCGAAGGCGATCAGGAACACGACGGAGACGATGCCGATGCTCAGCGCCCGATAGGTCCGCCCGAGCACCCCTTCGGATTCGGCGGGCGGGACCGGTATCGCCGCTTCGACGGCGGTGCCGGCATCGGTACCGGCGTCTCGTGGTTCCAGGGCACTCATGAGCCCAAGAGTAAGGGGCAAGATCTCATGTGGCCCCTGTCGCGAGACGGTCCGCCGCTCGTACGTTGGTCGTAGGACCGCGGAGCCGATCGTGAACGCGGTATGGCAGTCGCATTGCGGCCCGCCCCGTTCTCTTGAGTGGCCGGGTCACCCGCCCCTACGGTCGAATCACAGCAAGGAACGCACGGCCGTGTGCCCGAGTGGTTCAGGGGCTCGACTGCAACTCGAGTTACACCGGTTCGAATCCGGTCACGGCCTCGCAGACGAAGCCGCCCGCCCCGGGGAAGTTCCGGGGCGGGCGGCTTTCCCGGGTCCAGGGCGCGCGCCACGGTGTCCCGGACAGCGTCCTCCGCCGTGAACCCGGCCCGCGCTGCGCGCCCTCGCCGGCGCCCTGGCCCTGCCACCGGTGAAAGCTCGCGTCGTATCGCTGCTCGCAACCGGTTTTGCCACCCCTCAGCCTTCGGCACATTGCCGTCACCCCGAGCGGCAACCCGGTGAACCATCCCGGTCAGAGCACCAGCGATAGCCCTGGCGAACGGGCGGGAGGGAAGATCGTGATTCTGTCGGCTCGCCTCAGCGCCAGGAACTACTGTCGCGAGCATGGTCGAACACGATGCCCTCAGTGCCACCCGCGAGGCTTACGACGCTGCTGCCCCCACCTATGCGCAGCTGTTCCGCGACGAGTTGCGGGACAGGCCTTTGGACCGCGCGATCTTGGGTGCCTTCGCCGAGGCCGTAAGTGCGAGTGGGGACGGTCAGGTCGCGGACCTGGGGTGTGGACCTGGCCATATCACCGCGTATCTGGGCGAATTGGGGCTGGCGGCATTTGGCGTCGATACCTCTCCTGCGATGATCGAGTTGGCTCGACAGGCTTATCCGGGCCTGCGGTTCGACGTGGGCTCGATGGCCGCGTTGAACATCGCTGACGGCATGCTGGGCGGCGCACTCTCCCGTTGGTCCATCATCCACACTCCGCCGCAAGACCTCCCCGCCATCTTGGCGGAGTTCCATCGCGTGCTGGCACCTGGCGGCCACCTTCTGGTCGGCTTTTCGGCAAGCGATGATCCGTCTCACCCGACGCAGGTCTTCGATCACACAGTCGCGCCGGCCTATCGGTGGTCGCCTGATCACCTCGCCGCGATGCTGCGCGAGTCCGGGTTGGCCGAGGTAGCACGGATGGTTCGCGAGCCTCAGCCCACCGACCGACGGCAGTTCCAGGAGATTCAACTGCTCGCCCGCAAAGCCTAGGCAGGAGCTACCTGACCGAACACACCGAACCCCATCACCCAGCGCCTCTCCGATGTGCTGGGCGACTCCGACGAGGACGACGAGGAGGAACAGCCGGGGTGCCGCCGCGATCGTGGCCGGTGGGTCGGGTGTTCCGAGCGCGGCGGAGAGTTGCTTGTCGCCGGGGGTCTGCAGCCCCCCGGCAGTGTGAGCCGTCGGTCAGCTCAGCCGGGCATCGGCGTAGACGACCATCGCGTCACGCAGGTAGACGGCCAGCCCGTCGGCGATCTTGTCGTAGTTCGCACGGATCTGCGGGTCGTCGACGTAGGTCTGGCCCAGTCCCTTGTACGCGGCCGCGCACGGGGTCCAGAACCGGCAGACGCCCTGGTGGTGGGCGCCCACTTCGACCTGCACCGCAGGATCGGCAACCGGTGTGCCGACCACCATGAACTCCGCAATACGGATCATCTGTGCCGTCACCTCACGCTGCCACTGCTCCTGGTCCTCGGCGGTCATCGTCTCGATGGCCTGTCGGGACTGCTCCCACGCCTTCGGCCACCGCTCGCGCACCTCGGCCTCAGCAGAGGAGTGCTCGAATCCCTCGAACAGGTTCTCCGGCCTGTTGATCTTTTCCATGTCGTTGTTGTCCTTGCCTTCCTCCAGTTCGGCGATGGTCCGCCCGACCGTGCGGACGAGCGTCTCCAGCCGGTCACGCTCCCTGAGCAGCCGCCGATGGTGCTCGCGCAGCACGGCCACCTGGTCGACCTGGCTGTCCAGAACCGCCCGGATCTCGCGCAGTCCCAGGTCCAACTCCCGCATCAGCAGGATCTGCTGCAGCCGCAGCAGATCGGCCTCTTCGTAGTTGCGGTGCCCGTTGCTTCCGATCCACGCAGGCGGCAGCAGACCGATCTCGTCGTAATGCCGCAGCGTCCGGGACGTCACCCCGGACATCCGGGCCACATCCGCGATCGACCAGGCCATTGCCGTGCCTCCCATCGCCAGGCCGGTCTCTCCGGCCACACAGACGACCGTAGGAGTTGACGCAGCGGAAACCGCAAGCCGGAACCGGCGTTCGCTTCGGAGCAATGCTCAGGACTTGTGGATCAGCTCCCCGGGGGTACGCGAAGGGGGGCACCTTCCCGGGTGATTGTTCAACCAGTCATCGAGTGGGCCCGCGTTGCAGCGCGGGCCGGGAACGCACGCCCGTGCTGAGCGTAGTGAACGCCGACGGCACCACCGAGTCCGGCTCCCTGATCGACGAGATCGTCCGCGAAGGCGCCCGCCGGATGCCGGCGCCGCGCTGGAAGTGGAAGTCAGCTACCACATAGCCGAGTTGGCCGCCGAACGGGATGAGCGCGGGCACCGCCTGGTGGTCCGCAACGGCCGCCACCGGCCCCGCACGGTCGTCACCGCAGTCTGATCACACATACCCGATCCACAACTCTTGACAACTGTTCATGCACCTGACAGCAGTGGCACTGCGCCACTTCCACGAACGGCACCACACCCTGAAGGGGGCGATCAGCGCATGACCAAGCCTGAGAGCGCGGGATACGACTACGACGTCGTCATCAGCGGAGCCAGCCTCGCCGGCAGTGCCGCGGCGATCTTGCTCGCTCGACGCGGTGTCCGCGTCGCACTGCTGGAACGCCGCTCGGACCCCGAAGCGCACAAGGTGCTCTGCACCCACTCCATCACAGCCAACGCCTACCCGGTGCTGGACGAACTCGGCCTCATCCCCGCGCTCGAGAAGGCGGGAGCCGTCCGCAACGAGGCCCGCTGGTACACGCGCTGGGGATGGATCGAGCCGAGGGCCGCGCCGGAGGGCCCCGAGCTACCGTACGCGTACAACATTCGGCGCAGCACCCTCGACCCGTTGATCAGGTCCCATGCGGCAAAGACCCCTGGCGTCGATCTGCTCCTCGGTCATCGTGTGACCGGGCTGGTCCGGGAAGCCGGGCGAACCGTGGGGGTGCGCGCGTCGACACCTCAGGGCGAGTGCGAGATCCGGGCCCGGCTGGTGGTCGGCGCCGATGGCAAGGACTCGGCCGTAGCGAAGTTCGCCGGGGTGCCTGCTCGGCAGTACGAGAACGCGCGGTTCGGCTATCTCGCGCACTTCCGTAATCTTCCGCTGCACGGCGGGATCGGTCACGCCTGGTTCCTGGAGCCCGACATGGTGTACGCGTTTCCGAACGACGACGGGGTGACGGTCATCGCGGTGCTCCCGGACAAGAAGCGGCTGCCGGCCTTCCGGGAAGACCTGGAGGGCAGCTTCTTGGCATTCGTCCGCGCCCTGCCCGAGGCACCGCCCATCGACTCCGCCGAGCGCATCACGAAGATCACCGGCACTGTCGACTACCCGCTTCACAGCCGTAAGCCGACCGCACCGGGCGTCGCGTTCATCGGCGACGCCGCCCTGACCGGCGATCCCCTGTGGGGAGTGGGATGCGGGTGGGCTCTGCAGTCCGCGCAATGGTTGGCAGAGGCGGTCGCCCCGGCCGCAACCGGTCGGGGCGACCTCGACAGGTCGCTCGTGACGTACGCACGCAGACACCGGCGCCAGCTGCGCGGCCACCAGTACCTGGCCGCCGACTTCGCCAAGGCCCGTCCGTTCAACCCCTTGGAGCGGCTGATGTTCTCGGCGGCAGCGCGCGATGAGTCGGTGGCGCGGCACGTGCATCTGTTCGCATCCCGTCTGATCGGTCCGCTGCGATTCTTGAACCCCGTGGCGCTGGCCAAGGCTTCGGCCGTCAACATCAAGCATCACGGGGCGACTGTGCCAACCGCGCATTCGCCCCTCGGATAGGGGCGTGTGAGCGTGGGGGGGGCGGGCCCGTTGCGCCGGCGGTGCGATGGGGGATATAGCGTCGCGATCATGGGACCGCTGACTGACATCACCACCGACCAGGCGCCGGCTGATCCGGCCGCCGCCGACGACATGCTGGCCACCCAGCCCATCGGCTACTGGAGTGGCCTCGCCCACGTGGCCGTCACCCGGCATCTGCGTGACGCTATGGCCAGGATCGACGTCACGCAGCCGCAGTACTGGGTGCTCAACCGGGTAAACGGCGGGCCCGCGGCGCCGAGTCGCGAGGAGGTCGTCATCCAGCTGACGCCCCTCGCGGACGGGCCGCATGAGATCGCTCGTGTCATCGACCAACTGTTCCACCGCGACTGGCTCCGGCTCGACGCCGGGCAGCGCCTGCAGCTTACCGATGCCGGGGAGGCTGCCAGGGTGCGGCTGCGCGAGCTGGTGACCGAGCTGCGCGCCGTGGTCCACAAGGGCATCAGCGATGAAGAGTACGTGGCCGCGCTCAAGGTGCTGCGCAGGATGGTCGCCAACATCGAGGAGGCCGGGGACTCCTAGGTTCTGTCTCTTTGGTCAGCCGACGAACCCATCAAGGAGACACGCTCTGGCCTGGCTGGTTCAACGGCACCATCATCGAGACCGGCACCGACTCCTACCGCCTCGCGTCTCAGCTCCACGCTGGCGTGCATCAGGGAACCTTCCCAACCCAATGCACATAAGACCGGTCGGTCCAAAGCGATTTCCACCGACCCGAATCCGCACCGGGTCCCCACATACGAAAGGCGACCACCCTGCGCTCGGCGCGGGCAGTCGCCTTCTCTCGTGTGGTCCGGAGATCAGGAGGCGATCGTCGTCTCTTCCTTGAGCGCTTCCTTCACCATCTCCCGCAGGTGTGCCTCGTCCTCCTTGCTGAGCGAGGTCTGCACGAGCTGACCACCGAACTTGGCGATCTCGGGGATGACCTTGTCGCGGGCGGACGTCTTGACGAGCACGAAGACAGCGGCGGCGCCGGGCCGGAGATTGGCGCTCAGCTCCTTCATGAAGTCGTCGTTGACACCGGTGTCGACGGCGGACCCTCCGGCGGCGCCGGCCGCGGCGCCCACCGCGGCACCGAGGAACGGCGCGAGGAAGAGCAGCCCGATGACGCTCCCCCACAGCGCGCCGCCCGCGGCACCGTTACCCACGTGGTTGACGGCCTGATGCAGCTTGATCTTGCCGTCCTTCTCACGCCGTTCGACGACGACGACGTCCTCCAGCTCGACGAGGTGCTCGCGGTTCATGGACAGCAGCTTGTCCCGGACCTGGTCGGCGGTGGCGAGATCGTCGTAGGCGATGACGAACAGATTGCTCATGCGGCTGACTCCTCCGGTTGGTGCGTTACCGCACCAACCATAGAGGAACTGTTGTTAAATAAGACATTAGGTCCGAACGTATCGGCCCTCCAGCCACTTCAGCTCTCCGCCGCTCCCACCACCCGCGCCCGGCCGAGCTCCGCGAGGACCGTGTCGACCGTCTGCTCCACGGTCTGCCCGGTCGTGTCCAGCCAGAGCCCGATCCGCGGCGTCTCCTCCCGCAGCACCCGGTCCAGCGCCTCGACCGTCCACCCGGCCCCGTAACCGCTCTTGCCCCGCCCCGCCTCCCGCTCGGCAACGGCCCACGACTCGGGGGCGAGTACGACGACGTACAAAGGTTGGGTCCGTACGAGACCGACGTACCCGGCCAACTCCTCCCCCAGCACCACGTCCTGCACCACCGCGGTCCAGCCCTCGCCCGCGTACGCATCGGCCGTCATCGCGGACAGCCGGTACCGGAGCCGGAGCTGCGCAGCAGCCTCCTCGTACGCCCCCGGCACCATCTCGACCCGCCCCGACACCACCATCCGCCGGAAGACGTCCCCCCGCACATGAACGGCCCGCGGCAGCCGCTCGGCGAGGGCCTGGGCAACAGTGGACTTCCCGGACGCCATCACACCGGTAATGAGGACGACGGCGGGGCCGGGATCAGCAGCTCGCAACACGTTCGCGATCAGCCTGCGACGGCACCCGCCAGGAAGGCGGCCCAGGCGGCGGGGGCGACGGCGAAGGTGGGGCCGTCGGTGAGCTTGGAGTCGCGGACGTGGACGGTGTGGGGGCAGGTGGCGACCTCTACGCAGGCCTCGCCCTCGTTGTTGCTGTAGCTGGACTTGCGCCAGTCGTAGGCGACTTCGACGCAGGCGCCGCCCTCGTTGTTGCTGTAGCTGGACTTGAACCAGAAGAGCTCGGGCCCGGTGGTCACAGTTGCCTCGCCTTCGTTTCGATGATCTCCGCCGACTTCCAGGGGTTGAGCGCCTGGGCCCGCAGGATGCCGAAGAGGTCGAACGTGTCACCCACCTGCTCCGGCCTGGAGATCAACCTATCGCCGCCCTGGCTCTCCGCGAAGACCAGATTGCGGCCTTCCGCCGTGCACATCAACTGCATCGGCCCGTTCAATCCCGCGTGCGTGTGCTGATCGGACGGCATCACCTGCACCGTCAGATGGTTCATCCGCCGCATGCACTCCAGCAGATGCAGCAGCTGCTCCTTCAGCACCTCCGCGCCACCGAGCGTCCGCTCCAGGATCGACTCCTCGATGACGAACCCGACGTACGGCGGTGGCGTGCGCATCAGCACCGCCTGCCGCTCCAGTCGCGCCTCGACGTGCCGGACGATCTCATCCTCGGTGTACGCGGGTTTGCGTGCCCGGTACAGGGCGTACGCGTACGCCTCCGTCTGGAGCAGCCCCGGAATCAGCATCGTCTCGTACGCGCTGATGACCCGCGCCTGCCGTTCCAGCCGTGCCCAGTCCAGGAACTTCGCCGGGTACTTCTCCTCGTCGATCAGCTCGACGCACGCCTTCAGCGCACCGCCCGCGACGAAGACCCGGTCCGCGTCGGCCAGCAGTTCCAGCGACGGAATGCGCTCCGCCCGCTCGACCGCCCCCATCAGCGACTCCGAGATCAACAGCTTGTCCGCCGCGTCCTTCTGCGTGAGCCCGGCCCGCACCCGATGGATACGGATCAGTTCACCCACGAGCCTCCGCACCTGCGACGGCTCACCACTCGTCCCCACAGCCACCCTCACCCTCCCCACATCGCGTCGATGTGGACCGCGTCCTCCTGGTCACGCTATGCAGCCGTCGGGATGCTTGGAGTCATGACGAGCAAGAAACGCCCCGAATGGGTACCCGCCGCCGGCCTCCGACTCCACCTGACCGGCATCCACTTCGACGCCATCCGACTGCGGGGCGTACGTGGCGAGGCGGTGCTGCAGCACCTCGGGACGCTCACCGAAGGCGAACCGGGCCCGGTCGTACGGGAGATCGCGGGCGCCCGGTGGACGTACTTCCTGATCCCGCCCGGGTCGAGCAAGGAGTACGACTGGCCGCCGGGCGCCAGGTGCTTCGGGCCGTCCGCCCGGGACCAGTACGTGGGAATCCCCGCCCCGGACGGCAACACGTATCCGCTGAGCTGGCGGTGCGGGGCGCCGCGGGAAGGTGAGTTCGTGGACGTGGAGCTGCTGTACGGGCTGGTGATCGCGCAGTTGGCGCCGGAGGAGCGGTGAGACGGTCGCGGCATCGCCCCGCGCGCCTCCGGGCTGCATCTGCGACCCGGATCACGCCAACGTGCGGGTTTCAGGAGTTGGGGGCCGCCACCGCCGCCTGAGGCCGGATCGGGAGGCGGTTGACCGGGCGGCCGGTGGCGGCTCGTACTGCTGCGGCCACTGCTGCGGGGGAGGTCACCACAGGGATCGCCGAGGCGGGCTTGGCGCCGAAGGGGGCCACCACGTCGCGTTCTTCGATGAGTTCGACAATGCGAATGTCCGGCGCATCCAGGGTGGTCGGCAGCGCGTAGCCGGTGAGGTCGGGGTGGCGGATCAGGCCGCGGGCGCTGCGGAGGTTCTCGGTGAGGGCGGCGCCGATGCCCTGGGTGATGCCTGCCTCGATACGGGTCGCCAACTGGGACGGGTTGAGGACCCGGCCGACGTCCTGGGCGATCGCCATCTCGACGACCCGTACGGAGCCGAGTTCGATGTCGACGTCCACCACCGCGCGGATCGCGCAGAAGGCGAGGCCGACGAAGGCGTCGCCCTGGCCCGACTCGTCCAGGGGTTCGGTCGGGTGGGGGCGGCACTGGGCTGTGGCCCAGAGTTCCTTGCCGTCCAGCGCCTCCGTGACTGTCGTGGACAGCACCCCGTCGTACGAGGTGATCTTGCCGTCGGAGATCTGCAGCAGCTCCGTGGACATGCCGAACTTGTGGGCCAGGGGCTGGAGAAGCTGTGTGCGGACCATCTTGGCGGCGCGTTCCACCGCTCCTGCCGAGACCCAGGTGTGGCGGCCGTGCGTCGCCGGGCCCGCCGGGGGCTGGTCGGTGTCGACGGACGCTACGTGCACCTCTTCGATGCCCAGGGTCTCCTGAACCACCTGACGGGCGAGGGTCGAGAAACCCTGGCCCGTCTCGACCGCGGCGCAGATGACCGTCGCGATGCCGTCGTGGACCCTGACCGTGGCCGTGGAGACCTCGTCGGCACCCTCCGCCCCGAGCATGTGGACCATGCCCAGCGCATAGCCGACCCCTCGGCGCACCGCACCGGGCTCGCCCGCGCCCTCCGGGCCGCCGGGGAGCAGCCAGTCGTCCTCCGGGGCGTCCTTGGGGAGAGCGGGGAGGGGGAAGTCCCGCACGGCGGTGAGCAGTTCGGACACCGGTGCCGGGCACGTCACCGTCTGGCCGGTGGGGAGGATGTCGCCGGTGGACAGGGCATTTCGCAGGCGCAGCTCGGCCGGGTCGATGCCCAGCTTGGCGGCCAGCTTGTCCATCTGGCCCTCGTACGCCGCGCAGACCTGCATCGCGCCCTCGCCGCGTACATGGCCCGACGGCGGGTTGTTCGTACGGACCGCCCAGCCCTCGATGAAGGCGTGCGGGACGACGTACGGGCCACAGGCGAACGCGACCGCGGCGGCCAGCGACTCGGACGAGGCATCGGCGTACGCGCCCGCGTCGAGCAGGATCTGTGCCTCGACCTTCACCAGCCGGCCCTCGGCGTCCGCGTGGTGGCGGTAGCGGAGCAGCGTCGGGTGGCGGTGGGCGTGGCCGAGGAAGGACTCCTCGCGGGTGGCGGCCAGTTTGACCGGGCAGCCGGTGCGTAGGGCGAGCAGCCCGAGTGGGAGCTGGAAGCCGGGATCCTCGCGGTCGCCGGTCGCGCCGGGGACTCCGGTGACGACGACCTTCACCCGGTCCGGTTCGAGGCCGAAGCAGGCGGCGGCGAGATCGCGGTCGGTGTGCGGGTCGGTTGAGGCGGTGTAGATCTCCACGCCGCCGTCGGGGCGGGGCACGGCGAGTCCGGCCTCGGCGCCGATCGGGGCCGGGTCCTGACGGCCGATGCGGTACAGGCCCTCGACGACGACGTCGCCGGTGACATCCGGGTCGCCGTAGCGCAGCGGGATGTGGCGGATCAGATTGCCGTCGGGGTGCAGCGGTTCGGCGGCGAAGGCCTTCTCCGGGTCGGTGACCGGTTCGAGGACCTCGTACTCGACGGCGATGGCCGCGGCGGCGAGCCGGGCCGTGTCGGGGTGGTCGGCGGCGACCGCGGCGATCGGCTCACCGTGGTGGCGCACCAGGTCGGAGGCGAAGACCGGGCGGTCGACGACCCTGCGCCCGTACGCGCTCTCCCCGGGTACGTCCTCGTGCGTGACCACGGCCCGTACCCCCGGCATCTCGACGGCGGCCGAGGTGTCGATGGCCAGGATGCGGGCGTGCGGGTGCGGGGAGCGGAGGACAGCCGCCCACAGCAGGCCCTCGGCCCAGAGGTCGGCGGCGTACGGGAAGGTGCCCTCGGTCTTGGCACGCGCGTCTACGGGCGGGAGGGAGACACCGAGGCCGAGTGCGGGCGGCTCGGTGTCGGGGCCTTCGACCGGCGGGGTGGTGATCCGTGTGCTGGTCGCGTTGGCAGCGGTGGCTGCGTCGTTGCTCACGCCATGCCTCCGTCCTGCAGGTGCGGCTGAACACTACCCGCGCCGGGGGGCGCCTGGTGCGGGATGCGGGCCTCGTCGGACTCCGGGGACGAGGAGTCCGACGAGGCGGGGTCGGTGATCGCCTCGCGGCCCGCGATGACCTCGTTCACGGCGTCGAGGACGCCCCGGTAGCCGGAGCAGCGGCAGAGGTTGCCGCAGAGCGCCTGACGCGTCTCCAGTTCGCTGGGGGCGTGGTTGCCCTCCAGCAGGTCGTGGACGGTCATGGCCATGCCGGGGATGCAGAAGCCGCACTGGACGGCACCGCACTTGGCGAGGGCGCGCTGGACGTCCGACGGCTCGCCGTCCACGGCCAGGCCCTCGACCGTTCGGACCTCGCTGCCGGCCGCGGTCGCCGCGGGGACCAGGCAGGAGGCGACCAGACGGCCGTCCACCTGGACGTTGCAGGCACCGCACTCGCCCTGCGAGCAGCCGTCCTTGGCACCGGCGAGGCCGAGGCGCTCGCGGAGTACGTAGAGGAGCGACTCGCCGATCCAGGCGTCGGTGACGGGGCGGTCGGCGCCGTTCACATGCAGGACGTAGGAGGCGGCGGGGTGCTCGCTGGGCAGCGGTGAGGCTTCCGGCGGGGCGTCCAGTGGTGGTGCGTCCGGGGCCGTGTCCGGCTCGGAGCCGGGTGCCGTGTCGGCCGGCGGCTCTGCCGGGTGGTGCTCGGGCGTGGCCTCCACCAGGTGCTCGGCCGGGGTGTCGGCCGCCGGGACGGTGCCGAGGGGCGGGACGGTGTCGGCCGCCGGGACGGTGTCGGGGGTCGGGACGGTGTCGGCCGCCGGGACGGTGTCGGGGGTCGGGACCTGTGCGAGGTCCACCCCGAGAGCGGGGGTGTCTCCGGCAGCGGGTACGGGTACGTCCTCGGCAGCCGTCCTCGGTGCTGCCTCCGGGTCCTGGAGGGTGCTGTCTTCGTACGCGGACGGCTCCACCGCAGGCGCGGAATCGGCTCCCGGCGCGTGCTCCGGCTCGACGTCCGCTCCGGGTACCGGCTGCTCCACCGCGGGCTCGGGCTCCGCGACCGGCTGCTGTGTCGCCCACGGTGCGGGCGCACCGCCCGGCAGCGTGGCCGGCGGGGTCCGGTCCGCGTACCACTGGGAGGCCAGAGCCGACGCCGCGAACTCGCCGGACTCCTCAGGGAGGTCACCGTCGGCGACCGGAATCGTCCACTGGCCGGTGTGGCCGACGGGGTCGGCATGCCCACTGTGCCCGGACTGACCGCTGTGGTCGGCCGAAGCGGCGTGCCCAGCCTGACCACTGTGGTCCGCGTAACCGCCGAACTCGGTGGACTCGGTGAAGTTCCACTGGCCCGTCGCGGCCGGCGGCTCCTGGTACTGCTCCTGCTGCGGGTACTCGTACCCGTACTGCGGCTGCTGCTGGTTCGGGTCCGGCCAGTGCACCGCGTCGGATGCCGGCTGCTCCGCTCCCGTACCCCGCTCCTGCCGGCTCTGCGTCTGCATGACCCAGCTGCCCGTGACCGCCGGGTCGAGCCCGGACGCGGGGGTCAGCGGCAGGATCATCGGCGGTACGTAGCCATGGCCGGGCGCGGCCAGCGGGATGTCCGCCAGGTCCTCCGGCGGCAGGTGGACGAAGGCCGTCGCCTCGGCGTCGTACTCGCCACCCTGCGGTGTCGGCTGCCAGCCCCCGTGCCGCGGCTGCTCCCGCTGCCCGTGCTGATCGTTGTGGTCCTCGTTGCTCACGACAGTGCCCTCCCCAGCGCTCGTCGGGCCAGCGCGGCGACGGTTCGCCGCAGATGCAGTACGGCGGGGGGCAGCGGTGGCGCCTCTCCCCCGTCGGCGGGCGGTGCCTGGTCCGGGATGCAGGCCGCGGCGACGTACTCGCCGAAGGCGGCCAGCGCATCGGGGGCCAGGCCCCGTTCGCCGTCCCAGTCGATCAGTGAGGCGATCCAGCGCTCGGCCTCCAGCGGCCGCAGCGGCATCGGCGCGATGGCGCCGACCGCGCAGCGCACTCCGCGCCGGGCCGGGTCGAGGACGATCGCGACGGACGCGGTGGCGCGGCCGGGGCCGGTGCGGCCGGTGGCCTTCAGGAAGACCTGGGGGGCGTGCAGCAGCGGCACCCGGACGAAGCCGATCAGTTCGGCGGGTTCGAGCATCTCGCGGCCGGCCAGCAGGTGCGAGACCGGGACCTCGCGGCGGGCGCCGCCGGGGCCCGCGATGACGAGCTCGGCCTCCAGCGCGGCGAGCACCGGCAGGGCGTCACCGGTCGGAGCGGCGGTGGCGATGTTGCCGCCGAGTGTTCCGGCGTTACGGATCTGGGGCGGGCCCGCGGCGCGCGCGGACGCGGCCAGGGCGGGGATGAGAGCGGCGAAGTCGGGCCGCCCCATGCGTGCGTGGGTGAGTCCGGCGCCGAGCAGGGCGTGGCCGTCCTGGTAGTGCCAGCCGCGGAGCTCGCTGATCCGGCCGAGGCCGACCAGCCCCGAGGGGCGCAGCAGCCCCTTGTTGACGGCCGACATCAGGTCTGTACCGCCTGCCACAGGAACGGCGGCGGGCATGGCGCCCAGCGCCGCCACGGCCTCGTCGAGCGAGGCCGGCAGCGTCACGGACTGCGTCGCCTGCGGTGCGTGCGTGGTCAACCCAGCTGCCCCTTCCCGGTGTCCCGGCTGTCCGGCTTGTTTTGCCGTACGGTACGTGCTCAAAGCCTGGACGTGGCAACTCTGGCACATCTTCCGACCGGCCCGACGCGAGGGTCCGCGAAGGGAGCATCCGTCCCCGACCAGGGGGATGGTCCCGATTCGCCCCGCTTCGACGCAGAGGGCGAATTGCCACTCTTCGGCGAGCCTTGTGCGGCTTGTTCCGGTCCGGCAGGGGCGCGTTCCGGTCCGGCGGGGGCGCGTCCCGGCTCCTCCGTGCCGGCAGGGGCGCGTTCCGGTATTCCGTTCCGGCTGCGATGCGTTACAGGGAACGACCGCCGGCCGTCACACTCCCGGGGAGGGTGACGGCCGGACCCGGAGCGCGACCGGGATCACACGTTCGGGGGCGGTCCCTCAAGGGGGCGTCCGAGGACGCCCGGGCGCTGCTGCCGGGGCAACGGACCGCTCGGCGGCCGGTAGTCGACGCCGAGCGCGTCAAGTCGGGCGTAGTGCGTGGTCATTCGGCGTTCGAAGTCGGCGAAGTCCCGTTCGGCAGAGGCGGGCAGGGGCGACCAGGCGACCTCCGCGAACGCCGCGAGGCGCGGGAAGACCTGGTAGTCGACGCGGGCCCGGTTCTGCATGACCTCGGTCCAGACATTGGCCTGGGTGCCGAGGATGTGACGGGCCGCCTCCTCGGAGAGGCCCGCAGGTACGGGTTCGAAGCGGTAGACGTCCTCCAGGGTGCGGATGAAGCCGATGGGCATCGGCTCGTCGGCGCCGCCGTCCTGACGGTGGTCCAGGTACACGTGCTGCTCCGGGCACATCACCACGTCGTGGCCGGCCTCGGCGGCGGCGATGCCTGCTCCGTAACCCCGCCAGGACGACACGGCGGCGCCCGCCGGGAGGCCGCCTTCGAGGATTTCGTCCCAGCCGATGAGCCGGCGTCCGCGTGCGGTGAGCCAGGTGTCGAAGTGCCGGATGACCCAGGACTGCAGTTCGTCCTCGTCGGCCAGGCCGAATTCGTCGATCCGGGCCTGGGCGACCGGGGACTCCTTCCACTGGTCCTTGCGGCACTCGTCGCCGCCGATGTGGATGAACGGCGAGGTGGCGGCGGGGAAGAGGCCGAGGACCTCTTCGAGGACGCCCTCGAAGAAGCGCAGGGTGTTGTCAGTGGGGGCGAGTACGTTCGGGTTGACGCCCCAGGTGTCCCAGACGGAGAGGGTGGTGGTGTCGATGACGTCGGTGTTGCCCAGTTCGGGGTATGCGGCGATGGCCGCCTGCGAGTGGCCGGGGATGTCGATCTCGGGGACGACCCGGATATGCCGCTCGGCGGCGTACGCGACGATCTCGCGGATGTCGTCCTGCGTGTAGTAGCCGCCGTGCGGGGTCTCGTCCCACAGTTCGGAGGCCCGGTGGCCGTGCTTGGTGCGGGACCGCCAGGAGCCGACCCCGGTGAGGCGTGGGTAGCGCTTGATCTCGATGCGCCAGCCCTGGTCATCGGTGAGGTGGAAGTGGAAGACGTTCAGCTTGTGCGCGGCGAGGAGGTCGAGGTAGCGCAGGACGTCGTCCTTGGGCAGGAAGTGCCGGGCCACGTCGAGCATCATGCCGCGCCAGGGGAAGCGGGGGCTGTCCTCGATGACCGTGAAGGGGATGACCCACTTCTTGTCGGACTGGACAGGCGCGCGGCGGAAAGCGTCGGGGCCAAGGAGCTGACGCAGGGTCTGGGCGCCCCAGAAAACCCCCGCCGCGCTGCCGCCGCGGATCTCAACGCCCTGGCTCCGGACCACACCAAGCCTGTACGCCTCGGGCTCCAGAGCGTCGTCGATGTGCAGCGCGACCGAATTCTTGGCCCTTTCGTCTCCCGGCACCAGCCGCAGACCGAGGGCGGGACCAACCATGGAACGCAGCCAGCGCTCCGTGGTCTCTGTGCCGGGCGCCGCGTAAAGCGTGGTGCTCCGGTCCAGCAGGAAACCATCGGGGGCCAGGCCTTCGACGGCGACGGGCGCGGGGATCAGATCCATGGGTTCAGCGTCTCAGATGAACTTGCGCCATCCCGGTGAGGCCGGTTGTTCGGGCGAGAGCGCGCAGCAGTCCCCGATCAGCGCCGATACACGCGCCGGGGTCTTCGCCCGTCAACCGGCGAAGAGCGGCACCCGCTACCGATGATTCATGCGCAGTTCTCAGCCCTTCGGGTTGGAGGTGAAGCACTTCTGGCGCAGGCGGCGGGAGGAGCCGCCTTGCACGAGCTGACCTGGCCGGCCGGACCCCCCGCGCAGGCCGGCCAGCAGGTGCTGCGGCATCTGGACGCGGCGTCCGACAACTTCTTCAACTCCGTACACCCGGCCCGGTTCCCGGCGTTCAAGCTGCGACCGGTGCCGCCGTTTCACACCTCGCAGACCCGCGCGGCCTGCGGCCGGACGGATCCGCAGTCCCGCAAGGGCTGCGGCCGACTGTTCGCGTGCGTGCACTGCGGACACGAGGACGACGCCGACCACAATGCCTCGGTCGAAATCGAGGCCCGAGCCCGCCAGGGGGGGGCACCTCCCATGCCCTTCGGGCTATGGGGGAGGGTGGCTCGGTCAACAACAGCACGCACAGGCGCCCTTCGGTGCCGAGTCCCGCCCTCCGGCGGAGGTGGACGCGTGAAACCCAACCGGCCACTTTCGGGTGGCCAAAGGGAATCTCCCGGCTTCAGAGCCGGGAGAGGATCGTCAATTCTTGTCCTTGCCGCCCTTGCCCTTGTCCTTGTCGCCGCCGGCGCCCATGGACTCGTAGATCTCCTTGCACATGGGGCAGACCGGATACTTCTTCGGGTCGCGACCCGGTACCCAGACCTTCCCGCACAGTGCGACCACGGGGGTGCCCTCCAGGGCACTCGCCATGATCTTGTCCTTCTGGACGTAATGGGCGTAGCGCTCGTGGTCGCCGTCGCCGTTCGACACCTGCGGCGCCGGCTCTACGAGGGTGCCCGTACCTGCCCCGCGCTCGGGCTCAAGAGTGCTCATAACCGCAAGGGTACTGAAAGCCCGGAGTATCAGTTCAGCGAAGGGTCGTCCGGGTAGGTGGCGATCATCGCCAGTTCGCTGCGCTGGCGGCGCAGGACCGCCCGCCAGAGGTGTTCGGGGCGCGGGGAGGAGACGTCTCCGGGCTCGGACTCGACGACGTACCAGGCCCCCTCGCCGAGTTCCGTCTCCAGCTGTCCGGGGCCCCAGCCGGCGTACCCGGCGAAGATCCGCAGCGAGCCGAGCGCCGCGGCCAGCAGCTCCGGTGGGGCCTCCAGGTCCACCAGGCCGATCGCCCCGTACACCCGGCGCCAGCCGAGCGGGCCCTCGTCGCCGGGGATGACGGCCACACCGAGCGCCGAGTCGAGCGAGACCGGGCCGCCCTGGAACACGACGTCGGGTTCACCGGTCAGGCCGGCCCAGGACGTGAGGATGTCGCCGACGCCGACCGGGGTCGGGCGGTTCAGGACCACGCCGAGTGAGCCCTCCTCGTCGTGGTCGAGGAGCAGCACCACCGCGCGGTCGAAATTCGGGTCCGCGAGCGCGGGTGTGGCCACGAGCAGTCGCCCTGTGAGCGAGGACACCTCGGTCATGGCAGAAATGATCCCGCATCTTCGCTCTCCGCGGGGGCCAGGGGGGGCCGCCCGGTCACCGAGGGGGACCGGGTGCAGCTCAGGGCGCACGGATGCACGCGGAGCGCACCGCCCGGAGGGCGTTGCGGACGGTAACCCTCCGCAAGAGTCGGGGAGCAGAGCGTGTTGTGGCGAATTCATGACGTTCGCACACCCCCCGCTCTCTTACGGAAGGGGGGCTGTGGGCCATTACCCTTTCGGTTGGCCCCCTGCCCGACCACTCCGGAACGCGAGATTCATGACCGGCACAGACGATGTCCTGCTTGTCCACGGCGGAACCCCGCTGGAGGGCGAGATCCGCGTCAGAGGCGCCAAGAACCTGGTGCCGAAGGCAATGGTCGCCGCGCTGCTCGGCAGCGGACCCAGCCGGCTGCGCAATGTGCCCGACATCCGCGACGTGCGGGTGGTGCGGGGGCTGCTGCAGTTGCACGGTGTGACGGTCCGGCCGGGTGACGAACCGGGCGAGCTGATCCTGGACCCGACCCATGTCGAGAGCGCCAACGTCGCCGACATCGATGCCCACGCGGGCTCGTCGCGCATCCCGATCCTCTTCTGCGGCCCGCTGCTGCACCGGCTGGGCCATGCGTTCATCCCGGGGCTCGGCGGCTGTGACATCGGCGGTCGGCCGATCGACTTCCACTTCGACGTGCTGCGGCAGTTCGGCGCGACCATCGAGAAGCGGGCGGACGGCCAGTATCTGGAGGCCCCGCAGCGGCTGCGCGGCACGAAGATCCGGCTGCCGTACCCGTCGGTGGGCTCCACCGAGCAGGTGCTGCTGACGGCCGTGCTCGCCGAGGGCGTCACGGAGCTGTCCAACGCGGCCGTGGAGCCGGAGATCGAGGACCTCATCTGCGTACTGCAGAAGATGGGCGCGATCATCTCGATGGACACCGACCGGACGATCCGGATCACCGGTGTCGACCGGCTGGACGGTTATACGCACCGGGCGATCCCGGACCGTCTGGAGGCGGCCTCCTGGGCGTCCGCGGCGCTGGCCACCGAGGGCAACATCTACGTGCGGGGCGCACAGCAGCGCTCGATGATGACGTTCCTGAACACCTTCCGCCGGGTCGGCGGGGCGTTCGAGATCGACGACGAGGGCATCCGTTTCTGGCACCCGGGCGGCGCGTTGGACGCCATCGCCCTGGAGACGGACGTGCACCCCGGCTTCCAGACCGACTGGCAGCAGCCGCTGGTCGTGGCCCTGACGCAGGCCTCGGGCCTGTCCATCGTCCACGAGACGGTGTACGAGTCCCGGCTCGGCTTCACCTCCGCGCTCAACCAGATGGGCGCGCACATCCAGCTCTACCGCGAGTGCCTGGGCGGCTCCGACTGCCGCTTCGGTCAGCGCAACTTCCTGCACTCCGCGGTCGTGTCCGGGCCGACGAAGCTGCAGGGCGCGGATCTGGTCATCCCGGACCTGCGCGGCGGTTTCTCGTACCTGATCGCCGCGCTGGCGGCGCAGGGCACCTCGCGGGTGCACGGCATCGACCTGATCAACCGCGGCTACGAGAACTTCATGGAGAAGCTGGAGAAGCTCGGCGCGAAGGTGGAGCTGCCGGGCGGGGCACTGGTCTGAGGCTCGGCGCCCGACGGCTGCTGACGGGGGTTCGGGGCGCCGCCCCGGGCCCCCGTTCCTCGTTTGCGGGAGGGGCCGGGTCCGTACCCCTGGTCCGCGATGGCGGCAGAAGCCCAGAACGGGCCCTCTCGGGCCGGTACACCGAAGGGCGGTCACCCTGGTCGGGTGACCGCCCTTCGTCGCGCCTGTGGGGCTTACTTGCCCTTGGCGGCTTCCTTGAGCTTGGAGCCCGCGGAGACCTTCACGCTGTAACCGGCCGGGATGTTGATCGGGTCGCCGGTCTGCGGGTTACGAGCGGTGCGAGCGGCACGGTGGGTGCGCTCGAAGGTCAGGAAGCCGGGGATGGTGACCTTCTCGTCGCCCTTGGCGACGATCTCACCGACGGTCTCGGCGAGCGCGGCCAGCACGGCGTCGGCGTCCTTGCGAGTCACCTCGGCGCGGTCGGCCAGGGCGGCCACCAGCTCACTGCGGTTCATGTTGTTACTCCCGTGTTCTTCTTGCCTGTGAGGCGTGAGATCGAAGCCGATGCTGCCAGGGCCCTCGGACAGTCCCCGGACCCGGGTCTGTCGTCAGACCCTCGCGCCCGATTACGCATCCTGCCCCCACCTGCGGCGGGAAAGCCAATCCGGCACCCTCCGGAGTCACACGAAAAGCACCACTGCCTCGTCGTGGTGACGTTCCGTCGACTCCCCGAAAGCGGTCCGCAGCGGATGCGGGGCTCTGCGGGACGCGCCGCCCGCCCACCCTAAAGGGGCGTTTGTGGCACCGCGACCCGCGACGCGCCGTACGTCAGGCCGACGTGGGGGCACCGCGGCCGTGGGCGACGCCGGCAGGGGCCGTGGCGGGTTCTGTGAGTGGGGTGGTTCAGCCGAGGTCGCCCGAGCCCGTCACAGCGCCGCCCGCCGCCTTCGCGGCGTCCCGGACGGCACCGGCGACCGCTCCCGCGACCCTGTCGTTGAAGACCGACGGGATGATGTAGTTCGCGTTCACCTCGTCCTCGGCCACCACATCGGCGAGGGCGCCCGCCGCGGCGAGCATCATCTCCGTGTTGACGGTGCGGGACTGGGCGTCCAGCAGACCGCGGAAGACACCCGGGAAGACCAGCACGTTGTTGATCTGGTTCGGGAAGTCGGAGCGGCCGGTGGCGACAACTGCCGCCGTCTGGCGGGCGATTGCCGGGTCGACCTCGGGGTCCGGGTTCGCGAGCGCGAACACGATCGCATCGTCGGCCATGGCGGCGACATCGGCGCCGTCCAGCACGTTCGGAGCGGAGACGCCGATGAAGACGTCGGCGTCCACGACGGCCTGCTTGAGGGTGCCGGTGATGGATTCGGGGTTGGTGTTGTCGGCGATCCAGCGCAGCGGCGAGTCGGCGTCGGCGGAGACCAGGTCCTCGCGGCCCGCGTGCACCACGCCGTGGATGTCGGCGACGACGGCGTGCTTGACACCCGCGGCGATGAGGAGCTTCAGGATGGCCGTACCGGCCGCTCCGGCGCCGGACATGACGACCCGTACGTCCCCGATTCCCTTGCCCACCACGCGCAGTGCGTTGGTCAGCGCGGCCAGGACCACGATCGCGGTGCCGTGCTGGTCGTCGTGGAAGACGGGGATGTCCAGGGCCTCGCGCAGCCGTGCCTCGATCTCGAAGCAGCGGGGTGCGGAGATGTCCTCCAGGTTGATGCCCGCGAAGCCGGGGGCGATCGCCTTGACGATCTCGACGATGGCGTCGGTGTCCTGGGTGTCCAGGCAGATCGGCCAGGCGTCGATGCCGGCGAACCGCTTGAAGAGGGCCGCCTTGCCCTCCATCACCGGGAGGGCTGCCATCGGGCCGATGTTGCCGAGGCCGAGCACGGCGGAGCCGTCCGTCACAACTGCGACGGAGTTGCGCTTGATGGTGAGGCGGCGGGCGTCCTCGGGGTTCTCGGCGATCGCCATGCAGACTCGGGCCACACCCGGGGTGTAGATCATCGAGAGGTCGTCACGGTTGCGGATGGGGTGCTTGGACGCCATCTCGATCTTGCCGCCGAGGTGCATCAGGAACGTACGGTCGGAGACCTTGCCCAGCACGACGCCCTCGATGCCGCGCAGGTTTTCGACGATCTCGTCGGCGTGTGAGGTGGAAGTGGCGGCGATGGTGACGTCGATCCGCAGCTTCTCGTGGCCGGAGGCGGTCACATCGAGGCCGGTGACCGAACCGCCGGAGGACTCCACGGCCGTGGTCAGCTGGGAGACTGCTGTGCCGCTCGCGGGCACCTCCAGCCTGACCGTCATCGAGTACGAGACGCTGGGCGCCGTTGCCATGGCCGAGTCCTTCGCTTTCCTTAGCTTCATTGCCGCGCGGCCGGGGCGCTCGCCTCGGACACGCTTCCCGATCGTCGCACCTACTGGCCGGTAGCCGGTAATGACTGCCACGTTTCGGAAAGCATTTTCCACCATACGAGAGATAACTGCTTCAGTGGAACCCCCAACCGCTCCTCGCCGGGGCCGGAAGCCGCCAAGCCCGTAAAGAAGCTGTCAGGTCCGCAAACAACAGCAGACCCGCGCCACCAGAAGGTGACGCGGGTCTGTCTTCTTGTTCAAGCGGCACCGACCCGCCATGCTCGCCTCGCGGCAAGTGGTCGCTCGAAGCGACGAAGGTTGGGCCCGGGGGCTTGGATCGAGCCGGTGCCGACACCAGGCTAACAAAGACCCCGCAGAAGTGATTCCTGCTGGACAGGCCGGTTCGAAAATCTGCCCCGACGGCGGTGCCTTCGCTCCTTGCCTCAGTCCCTCAGCAGGTCCGGGACGCCGTCCTCGTCGGGCAGGTCCCGCTCCCCCGAGACCACCGTGAGCTGCTGCGTCGCACGCGTCAGCGCCACGTACAGCACCCGCAGACCGGCCGGGGACTCGTCCGCGATCTCCGCGGGCGAGACGACCACCGTGGCGTCGTACTCCAGGCCCTTCGCCTCCAGGCTGCCCAACGCCACCACCCGCTCGCCGAGCCCGGCGAGCCAGTTGCGCGCCTGCGCCCGGCGGTGCATCGCGACGACCACACCCACCGTGCCGTCCACCTCGGCCAGCAGCCGCCGCGCCTCCTCGCGCACCGATGCGGCCAGATCGCCGTCCCGTACGGTCTCGAAGCGCGGCTTCACACCCGTGGAACGGACCGCGGCCGGTGACTCCATTCCGGGCATCGCGAGCGCCAGGACCTTCGAGGCCAGCTCGGCGATCTCCGCCGGGTTGCGGTAGTTGACCGTGAGGGTGAAGCGGCGGCGCGGCCGGCTGCCGAGTGCCTCGTCGCGTGCCCTGGCCGCCTCGTCCGGATCGGACCAGGAGGACTGCGCCGGGTCTCCGACGATCGTCCAGGTGGCGTGCCGGCCACGGCGGCCGACCATGCGCCACTGCATGGGCGTGAGGTCCTGCGCCTCGTCGACGATGACATGCGCGTACTCCGTACGCTCCGCGGCCAGCCGCTCGGCCCGCTCGCGCTGGGTCTCCTCGCGCTGCGGCATCAGCTCCTCCAGACCGGAGAGCTGGTCCAGCGGGTCGAATTCGCGCTTCTTCCTCGGCCGGTGCGGGGTGCCGAGCAGCGTCTGCAGCTCGTCGAGGATCGCCACGTCGTGTACGGAGAGCGGCCCGTTCCCTTCGCTGTCGAGCCTCTTCAGGGAGCGGGTGAAGCGGCGCACCTCGCCCTGGTTGAGGACCCGGCGCGCCCAGCGGCCGAGCCGCTTCTCGTCGGCCATCGCGGCGAGCACCCCGCGTGGGGTGAGCTCGGGCCACCAGGCGTTCAGGAAGTCGAGGAAGGGCGTCTCGGTGGAGACGTCCTCGTCGAAGGAGGAGCGCAGTTCGGCGGCCAGCTCGGGGTCGGTGTAGCGGCCCCGGCCCGAGGACTTGTTCCACAGGGCGTCCAGGAGCAGTCTGCGGGCGCGCGGGCGCAGCAGGTTGACCGGGGCGGTGCCGCCGAGGACGGACTGCCGGATGCGGTGCAGTTCGTCGGCGTTCAGCTCGGCACGGGCGCCGAACGCGACGACCCGCAGCCGGGTCGGGGTGGCCGGGGCCTCGTCGGCTTCGTCGCCGAAGGACAGCTGGCCGTCCCGGTCCTCCGCCTTGTGGGGGGTGCCGGGCTGTTCCAGTGCGCCGCGTGCCGCCTTGCGCAGCACCTGGAGCATCCGGGAGGAGCCCTTGATCCGGGCGACGGCGGGTTCGTCGTACGTGGTGGCGCCCTCGACGCCGGCCGCCTCGTCGGAGAGCGAACCGACCGCGCGGATCGCGACCTGTCCTTCCTCGCCCAGCGAGGGCAGCACGCCTTCGGTGTACGCGACAAGGAGCGGGGTCGGCGAGACGACGAGGATGCCGCCCGCGTAACGCCGCCGGTCCTGGTAAAGGAGGTACGCGGCACGGTGCAGGGCGACGGCGGTCTTGCCGGTGCCGGGGCCGCCGGACACCTCGGTGACCGAGGCGGCGGGGGCCCGGATCACCAGGTCCTGTTCGGCCTGGATGGAGGAGACGATGTCCCGCATGGTGTGGCTGCGGGCCTGGCCGAGCGCCGCCATCAGGGCGCCGTCACCGATGACGGGAAGCTTGTCGCCGCCCAGGTACGCGGTCAGCTCGGGGCGCATCAGGTCGTCCTCGACCCCGAGGACCTTGCGGCCCTTGGAGCGGATGACCCGGCGGCGTACCACCCTGCCCGGTTCCTTCGGCGTCGACCGGTAGAACGGTGCGGCGGCCGGTGCGCGCCAGTCGATGACCAGCGGCGCGTAGTCGGAGTCGAGGACCCCGATCCGGCCGATGTGCAGCGTCTCCGCGATATCGGCGGAGTCGTCCTCGCGTACGGCGTCGTCGGCCGGTTCGACGGAGGTGTACGCGCCGTCCGAGCCCCGTTCGCCGTCCTTGCCCAGCAGCAGATCGATCCTTCCGAAGAGGAAGTCCTCGAACTCGCTGTTCAGCCGGTTGAGGTGGATTCCGGCCCGGAACACCTGGGCGTCGCGCTCGGCGAGCGCTCCGGGGGTACCGACCTGGCCGCGCTTGACGGCGTCACTCATGAGAAATTCCGCCTCGTGGATCTTCTCTTCGAGGCGGTGATAAACACGGTCGAGATGTTCCTGCTCGACACCGATTTCCCGGTCCCGCATCGAATCGACAGCGGCATCCTGCGCGGCCACCGAGGCCCCCTTCTGACGTGCATTGGGCAGCCGTCAACCCTATGCGAAGCGGGGGCCGCCGCGCACCTGCCACGCGTATCGAAATGGCACGGCGGGGTCTCGATCAGGCGTCGACCTCCACCAGCCGCTTGCCGTCGAACGTACGCACCTCGAAATGGTCGATGTCACCGCGGTCCATCGTCGGTGGCCCGCGGTGACCATCGATGACGATGCGCCGGGCGACCGTCACCAGCCAGGGGCGGACGGAGCCGACGGCGCGGTTGAGCCGGCCGGCGTTCTTCCAGGCACGGATGAGCGTTTCCTGCACCACGTCCTCAGCGCGCCGCCGGTCGTCGGCGACGAGGCGGAGCACGGCGTGTTCGCGGTAGAGCGCCCGCATCAACTCCTCGTCGGGGACGTCGGAGGGGGACGGAGGCGGCTCACTGCGATGTCGAGCCCTGTGCGGACGGTCATCGGCCACGGCCGCATCCTTGCGCACCCGAACCTCCCGGTCGAGACCCTGTTGAGCTCCTTGACCATGAACACGAGGGGGGGCCACGATCCATTCAATCCGCTTTCAAGATTCTTTACGGCGCTCCCGCATCCGTGTCCGTGATCGCCACGGCCGCCGCCCGGCGCCGGTGCCGGGCCACCCGCTCCCGGTTCCCGCACACCTCGCTGGAGCACCAGCGGCGTCGGCGGCCGCGCGAGGTGTCCAGGTAGAGGCGGCGGCAGTTGCCGGCCTCGCAGCGGCGCAGGCCGGCTCGCGCCACGGGGTCGGTCAGGAGTTCCACGACGTCGCGGGCCACGGCGGCCAGCAGTGCTCCGCATTCGGGATCGGCGCTCAGT
This sequence comes from Streptomyces sp. NPDC037301, assembly GCF_055602785.1. Lineage (NCBI taxonomy): Bacteria > Bacillati > Actinomycetota > Actinomycetes > Kitasatosporales > Streptomycetaceae > Streptomyces > Streptomyces sp. NPDC037301. The sequence continues at coordinate 73,526 of NZ_JBVJWD010000024.1, read as the reverse complement.
GTCCGTACCAGCGTGCCGCTTCGTCCGCGTACGGCCCGCAGTCCCGGTGGTGCGGTCGCGGCGAGCGCGTTGACCCGTTCCAGGGCGCTCTCGGCTCTGCGGCCGCCGAGTTCGGCGGTCAGCAGGCGGTCGACGCCGGTCCTCAACTGCCGGAAGCGCACCACCCAGGTGTCGTCCACTGCGCCGAGGTGGGTGCCGCTCGGTACGAGTCCGGCGGCCACCAGCCAGTCGGCGAGCCGCTCGGCGCCGTCGAGCAGTTCGCATGCGCCAAAGGTGCCGATTCCCGTGGCCACCAGATCCAGGCAGGGGCGGCCGGAGTCGAACCGCCAGTCGTACGAGCTTTTGCCCGCCGTCATGCGCATGTCACCGCCTCGGGTCTCCGGTGGAGGTCTCCCCCAGAGTGCCCCTCGGGCGGCAGACCCGGAACCCCTGCTGCCACGCGGGCCGGTGCACGCGAGCCCGTACGGTGTCCTGATGGACGACGATCTCCGTACCGCCACCCTTGCGGCCGGCCCGCTCCTGCTCCGGCCGTGGCTGCCCGACGACGGGCCCGCCCTGATCGAGGCGTACCGCGATCCTGCGATGCGCGCCATGCTGCGCATGCTGGTCACGGACGAGGCGGAGGCTCAGTACTGGCTGCGGGTGCAGCAGGAGGGCCGGGAATCCGGCAACCGCTTCAGTTTCGCGGTGGTCGATCGCGATCTCGGCGACGAACTGGTGGGCAATGTGGCGCTCAAGTACCCCGCACCGGGCTCCGGCAGCGCGGAGGTCGGCTACTGGACGGCGGCGCGGGCGCGCGGCCGCGGAATCGCGCCGCGGGCGCTCGGGGCGCTCACCGGCTGGGCGTTCGAAGCGTTCGCCGGGGACGGGCTCGTGCGGCTGGACCTGCTGCATCAGGTGGACAACGAGGCGTCCTGCCGGGTTGCCGAGAAGAGCGGATACGGCTTCGCGGAGGTTCTTCCGGCACGGCCGCCGTGGCCGCTGGACGGACACCGGCATGCGCGGGGGCGCACCGGGGGCGTCCGGTAACCGTCTTTGTCCTCAATCGCCGGGCACGCTCAACTTTCACGCCCGCACGGCGAGAACAGGGCCGTCCGGCGTTCGAGGACACTCCCACAGCCAACGGTCACCCCATCAACGGCCCATCGTGCAGGATCCGCTGGAACAGCCGGTGGTCGCGCCACTCACCATTGATGTGCAGGTAGCGCGGAGCCATCCCGTACTGCTCGAAGCCGCACTTGGCGAGCACCCGCTGCGACGCCACGTTGTCCAGCACCGTCCCTGCCTCGACCCGGTGCAGGCGCAGCTCGTCCCTGGCCAACTCGCAGATCCGCTCGACGGCGGCCGTGGCCAGCCCGCGACCCGCGTACTCGACATCGACCCAGTAACCGAGAACCCCGCTGCGGAACGGCCCGAGCACAATACCGTTGAGGTTGAACCCGCCCACCACGCGGTCCTGTTCATCGGCGAGCACCCACGGCATCACCCGCCCCGCGTCGCGGTCCGCGAGTATTCCGGCCAGGCGTTCTTGCTGCCCCTGCTCGGTGTAGAAGTCGTCGGGCCGTGCCGGCTCCCAGGGCTGCATGTACGCGCGACTGCGGGTCAGCGCCACGGCGAGGGAGGGGGCATCGGCCGGGGTGACGGGACGGAGTCGCACCTCCGCGTCGAGCCGGTGGATGTCATTGATCACCCCTTCACGCTATCCCGGCCTCCTCACGCCGCCTCCGCCGAGGCCGTCCCTGCCAGCCGGTCGAAGGTGCGGATCAGCTCCGCCCGTCTCTTCTCCTTGTACTCCGGCTTGGGTTCAAGACCGTCGATGGTCCGCTCCCACACGTGCATGAAGGTCTTCTTCCAGCCCTCGACCACCGCCGCACCGGGCACCGCCGCACCGACGTGGTGCTGCTCGGCGATCAGGCACAGCAGCTCGATGTTGCACGGCACCGCGACGCCCCAGTATTCGTCGGGCTCCAGGCCCACCGGGTCACCTGCCATCGCCTCCTCGATCTCCGAGAGGAGTCGCCCGGTGATGCCCGACAGGTGATCCGCCGCCGTGTCGCTGTCGAAATTCCCACTGCCCCAGGTACCCACAGGTCCCCCTCCGCTCACCGTTCTGTGCCTGCGACTGTTCTAGCAAGCCGCACTGACAACAGCGGGCGGACCGAGTGCCGCGTTCCCTCTGGACGCTCGCGTAGGGAGCTGCGCGTCCGGGCCATGGAGCGCGGCCGCCCCCGCCGCTCTACTGGGAGACATGACAACCACCCGGCCCACACCCCCCTCCCGCACCCTGGACCACCTCGTGCTCGGCGGCGCGGCCATCGCCACCGGCCTGGTCGCGGGCACGTTCTACGTGTTCTCCTGTGCCGTCATGCCGGCCCTCGGGCGCAGCGACGACCGGACCTTCATCGAGGTCATGCAGAACATCAACGACGTCATCGAAAATCCGGTCTTCTTCGCCGGATTCTTCGGCGCGCTGGTCCTCACGGCGGTCGCCGCCTGGCAGCAGCGCCGGTCCCCGGGGCCGCGACGGTGGATCCTCGCCGCCCTCGTCACGTACACCGTCGCTTTCCTGCTCACCTCGGGCGTCAACGTCCCGCTGAACAACGCCCTTGCACACGCCGGGGATCCGGCGCGGATCGCCGATCCCGGAGCCGTACGCGAGAGGTTCGAGGACGCGTGGGTGGCCTGGAACGCCGTCCGGGCCGTCCTGTGCACGGCCGCACTCGCCCTTCTCCTGCGTGCCGCGTTCCTGACGGCGCGGCAGCACCCGCGGCCTCCTCAGGAATCGCCGTACTCGCTGTCCCCCGCCGGGTCCAGCGCCAGCCGGTAGCCGCGCTTGACGACCGTCTGGATGAGGCGGGGTGCGCCCAGTGACGTGCGCAGCCTCGCCATGGCCGTCTCCACCGCGTGTTCGTCCGTTCCGCTGCCGGGCAGCGCGCGCAGCAGGTCGGCGCGGGCCACCACCCAGCCCGGCCTACGGGCCAGGGTGTGCAGCAGGGCCATTCCGGCGGGCGGCACCGGGCGCAGCTCGCCGTCGACGATCGCGGCGTGACCGCGGATCTCCACCCGGTGCCCGGCGATCGGCAACATACGGGCCCTGGAGGGGAGTTCGTCGCACAGCAGCTGAACGAGCGGGGCGAGCCGGAAGCGCTCCGGCTGGACGGTGTCGATGCCGCGGGCCTGCAGCGGCAGGGCGGTGACCGGTCCGACGCAGGCCACGAGGACGTCGTCCCGCAGGGCGCTCAGGAGCTCCGGGATCAGCCCCCGCTTCTCGGCCCGGCCGAGCAGCGAGGCGGCGGCCGGGGCGCTGGTGAAAGTGAGGGCGTCCAGGCCGCGGGCCAGGGTGATGTCGAGCAGCCGGTCGAGCGGGGCGATGTCCTCGGGGTCCACCCAGCGGTAGACGGGTACGGCGACGACCTCGGCGCCCGCGGCACGGAGCGACTCGATGAGGCCGGGGAGGGGTTCGCCGTGCAGCTGGAGGGCGAACCGGCGGCCCTCCATGCCCTCGTCCAGGAGCCGGTCCAGTACCTCGGCCAGGGACTCGGAGGCGGGCGACCACGCCTCGGTCAGCCCGGCGGCCCGGATGGCGTCCTTGACCTTGGGGCCGCGGGCCGGCAGTTCGGTGCCGCGCAGGGTTTCCAGCAGCCGGTCGCCGAGGCCCCAGCCGTCGGCGGCCTCGATCCAGCCCCGGAAGCCGACCGCGGTGGTGGCAACGACCACTTCGGGGGCGGAGTCGATGATTCGCCGGGTGGCGGCGAGGAGTTCGCTGTCGTCGGCGAGCGGCACGATCCGCAGGGCTGGCGCGTACAGGACGGCGGCGCCGCGTCGCTCGAACAGCGCGCCGAACTCCGCCGCGCGCCGCGCGGCGGTGACCCCGACGGTGAAGCCCGCGAGGGGCCCGTGCTGTTCGTCCGCGTGCATGTGGTCTACCCGGCTCTCGTCCCGCTGCTGCCCGATGATGCCGAGGGCCGAGCCTGCCAACGATGCGTGACAGACCTGGTTCACCCATATTTCCCGCCCGTTACGTCAGATGACATCGAGTGGTCGTGATTACGCCTCGATACGGCTGAGCTGCGACTTGCCGGGCACGGGCAGGGCGGAATCCGGTCCGGCGAAGGTATACCGTCCCCCGGTCACCGGGACTTCCGCGAACCGTTCGGCCAGAGCCTCGGTGCGCGCTTCGCCGCTACGTCCTCGACCCAGCCGATCGCCGGGATCATCAGCGCCATCAGCGGCCAGACGAGGAGCAGCATCAGCGCCGTGTACGAGGCGCCGATGTACGTACCGAAGTGGTCGCCGAAGTACGGGATGCGGCAGCCAGGGCGCGCTCGAACTGCCGCCGAGCACGGCGACGGCCAGCGTCACCGCATAACCGGCACAGACCGCGGCGAGGATCCAGCCCAGACGCCTGAACGTCTTGCTGCGCCGGCCGCTCTCGTCGACGAACACGGGCCCGCCCGAGCCTTCCGGTTCGCTCGGCTGCGCGGTCAGCTCGGAGAGCTGCCGACCCAGGCCGTCGAGCTGGACCGTGACTTCGTTCGGCTCATGTGTGTGCCCCGAACGGGCACTTTCACGCCAGGTTTCCACAGGTGTACGCACTTCCCCCCACTCAAGGATCGGGTGCGCACGACTGTCCGATTATGTGCTTCCGGACCGGGCCCCCACCCTGTCCGCGCCCCCACCACATTGCACCCGGGCGATGAATGTGGCGCACGAAAACGGCACTTCTTTCCCCCAATCAGGTGGATTTCAACATGAGAGATGCATCGGTCTCGGGCAGCCAGCTTCCGTCCGGCCGCACCATCCAGCCCTCCTCGGAGCCGAGCTGAGCTGTGGCTTTACGCAATGCGTCCAGGCCGGGGTGGCGCAGTCCCTTGCGCCAGACCATCAGGAGCGGCGAGAGCGGTACGGGCCGGGCCAGCGGACGCATCACGGTGCCCGGCACCGGAGAGAAGTCGACGACGCACAGAACCGGCTGCCGCGACTTCGCCATGACCCGTTGAAATTCGGCCACACCGATCGCGAGTGGGGCGGGTGGCGCCAGCTCGATGCCCCATTCGGCGAAGAGCAGCCGGGCGAGGTCCGTCCATTCCTCGGTGCGCGGATTCCCGGCGCCCGCGTAGACGGTCTCGCCGGCCAGGTCGTCCAGTGCGACGACCTCGTGCGCGGCGAGGGGGTGATCGTCGGGGAGCAGAACGGCCATCGGCTCGTACCGCACCGGCTGTACGCCGAGCCGGGCCCGCACCGCGGGGTCGAGTCCGGCGGCGCGGCCGAAGGAGACATCGAGCCGCCCTGCGAGGATCTCGCCCGCGGCCCAGGTGAGCCCGCTCTCGAAGCGCGCCATCAGCTCGCACGCCGGCGCCAGTTCCCGTGCGCGGGCGAGTACGCGGGCGGCCGTCATACCGTCGGTGTTGAGGTCGACGAAGAGCGGCCGGGCCGCAGGGTCGGCGAAGGCCGCGGCAAGATCGGCGTGCGCCTCCAGCACCCGCCGGGCGTACGGGAGGAGCCGTTCGCCGTCGGCGGTAAGGGTGACCTGCCGGGTGGTGCGTACGAACAGTTCCGCACCCAGATCGCGCTCCAGCCGGCGGATGTCCCGGCTCAGCGCCTGCTGGGCGATGTAGAGCCGGGCGGCGGCACGGGTGAAGTGCAGTTCCTCGGCGACGGCGACGAAGGCGCGGAGCAGCCGGGGGTCGGTATGGGTATGCGTCTGGTTGCCCGTATCGGCAGCGGAGGAGGCCACACCCAGGAATTTACAACACAGATGCGTTAATCGCTCGGAGAAGGTGTTGGACCCCATGGCTCGTGCGCCGTGAGGGTTGATCCATGCCGTACGAGAGAGCCCCGCACACCGACCCCATACTCACCGTCTCCGGGGACCTGCTGGTCATCGCCCCGCGCACCGCCACCCCCATCCGGACGGCGCCCACCAACCCGTACCGCCGGCTGCTCGCCACCCCGGGTGCCCGCGCCTTCACCGCGGGCAATCTCCTCGCCCGGCTTCCCATGGGCATGTTCAGCGTCAGCGCGCTGATCATGATCGCCGGTTCGCGCGGCTCGTACGCCCTGGCCGGTGCCGTCACCGCGACCGGCCTCGCCGCCACGGCGGTGGTCGCACCCTGGACGGCCCGGCTCGTCGACAGGTACGGACAGGCCAGGGTCGCCGTACCCGCCACCGCGATCGCCGCGCTCGGATCGCTGGCACTGCTGCTCTGCGTGCATTACGGCGCCCCGGTCTGGACGCTCTTCGCCTCCTACGCCGCGACCGCCACCACCCCCAACACCGGCGGGATGTCCCGGGCCCGCTGGGCCCATCTGCACCGGGGCGATCCGGCCGCCCTGCACACCGCGAACTCCTTCGAACAGGCCGCCGACGAACTCTGTTTCATGCTCGGCCCGGCCCTCGCCGCCCTGCTGTGCGCGGCGCTCTTCCCGGAGGCCGGAACGCTCGTCGGGGCGATCCTGCTGATGACCGGCGTGCTGATCTTCGCCGCCCAGCGCGCCACCGAACCGCCGGTGGCACCCCGCACCCACGCGGGCTCCCCGCTCCGCGCCCCGGGCATGCCGGCCCTGCTCGCCGCCTTCCTCGCCACCGGCGCGGTCTTCGGCGCGATGGAGGTCGTCACGATCGCCCACGCCGGGGGCGCGATCCTGGCCCTCCAGGCTGCCGGATCGTGTACAGCGGGACTGCTGTACGGATCGCTGCGCCCGGCCGCGGACATCCGGCGCCGGCTGCTGGGCTGCCTGGCGGGAATGACGACACTGATGTCCCTGCCGCTGCTGGCCGCCTCCTCGACCGATTCGCTGCTCGCCCTCGCGGGCGCGCTGCTGCTGGCCGGTGCGGCGACGGCCCCGACCATGGTCACCGGCATGACGCTGGTGCAACGCCTCACCCCCGAGGGCCGGTTGAACGAAGGCATGACCCTGGCCGTGACCGCGCTGCTGGGCGGGATCGCCGCAGGTTCGGCGACCGGCGGCTGGATGGTGGAGCACATGGGGCAGGTCACGGGCTATGTCGTACCGGTGTGCGCGGCCGGGCTGGCGCTGGTCGTCGCGGCGGCCGGGGTCCGGGCCCCCCGGAACTGATGGCCGGCACAAAAACGAGGACCCCGTTGCCGGTGGGCAACGGGGTCCTCGTTCACATGGGAATTGTGGAGATGGCGGGAATCGAACCCGCGTCCAACGGTGCAGAATCAGGGCTTCTCCGAGCGCAGTTCGCTGCGATTTTCTCGGCCCCGGAGATCTCGCGAACAAGTCTCCGACGGGCCCAGCCACTGTTTGATTTCCCACCGAACCCCGTGACCGGGATCAGTGGTTTAGTCCCCTAGATTATGCCAGGGTCCGGGTCGGGAACACCCCCGGGCTGACACCCATTAAGGGTCCCTCACTCACTGCTTATTAGGCAGCGAGGGCGAAGGACTGGGAATCGCTCTTGGAATTGGCGATTATTGGTTGCGACATATGGTTTACGAGATCATTGCCGCTTCCTCGGCTCGCTTCCCCTGCTTCGACATCCGCTGTCGAAACCGATCATCCCCATGTTGGCGTATTTAATTGTCAACCGCTCAAAACGCGCACCCGCCGCGGGGTGCAGTGCCATCGTACGTGACCAACGCACGACGATGCCAGCCTATTCCTGCCGGCCCGCCCGTGCGCTCCCCGGCTATGCGCTGCGCTGGCGCCGACGCACTGCCGAGATCGCGCGGTTGGTCTCCCTCAGATCCTGCTTCTCGCGCAGGGTCTGCCGCTTGTCGTACTCCTTCTTGCCCTTGGCGAGCGCGATCTCGACCTTGACCCGGCTGTCCTTGAAGTACAGCGCGAGCGGCACGATCGTGTGACCCGTCTCGCCCGCCTTCGACTCCAGCTTGTCGATCTCCGCCCGGTGCAGCAGCAGCTTGCGCTTGCGCTTGGCCGAGTGGTTGGTCCAGGTCCCCTGCACGTACTCGGGGACGTGGATGTTGTGCAGCCAGGCCTCGCCCCCGTCGATCTGGACGAAGCCGTCCACCAGGGAGGCCCGGCCCAGCCGCAGCGACTTGACCTCGGTACCCATGAGTACGAGACCGCACTCGTAGGTGTCGAGGATGTGGTAGTCGTGCCGCGCCTTCTTGTTCTGCGCGATGAGCTTGCGCCCTGTGTCCTTTTCCTTAGCCATAGTGCAGCCATTTTCGCACTACGACCCACCCCCGAGGCCACTCAATACCATCTCGGCCCGCTGCTCGGCCCCGGAGCTGACCACGAGGTCCGGCGTTATGCCGCGGCCGTCGACGCCGCGGCCCGCCGGGGTGCGGTAGTGGCCGACGGTCAGCTCGGCCACCGAGCCGCCCGGGAGCTTGCTGGGCATCTGGACCGAACCCTTGCCGAAGGTGCGCGATCCGACGGTGACGGCGCGGCCCCGGTCCTGGAGCGCGCCGGTGAGGAGCTCGGCGGCGCTCATCGTGCCGCCGTCGACGAGGACGACGAGGGGGCGGACGGTGTCACCGCCCGGCTGCGCGTAGAGGGCACGCTGCTCGCCGTGCACGTCGTACGTGGCGACCAGGCCGCCGTCCAGGAAGGCGGAGGCGGCGGTCACGGCCTCGGTGACCAGGCCGCCGGAGTTACCGCGCAGATCGAGGAGCACCCCGGCGCCCCCCGGTGCGTCCCGGACCGCGTCGCGGATCTTGGCACCCGAGCCCCTGGTGAACGAGTCGACCTCGATCAGTACAGCAGCGGAGGAATCGGAACGGTCCGGCCCGATTCGCCGCACGGTGACGGCCTCGGTGGTGAGTCTGGCCCGGTGCAGCGTCTCGGTCCGAAGGGCGGCGCCCCGCTGGACCCCCAGCACGACGGCGGTGCCGGCGTCCGCCTCCGTACGGTCTCCGCGCAGCAGGGCCACGGCCTCGGCAACGGGGCGCTTGTCGATCCGGTGACCGTCGATCGTACGGAGCAGATCGCCCGGCTCGATGCCGGCCCGGTCGGCGGGGCCGCCGGGCTGGACCCGGGCCACCTCGACCAGCCCGCCCGCGGAGCGCTTCGCGGCGATCCCGACACCGGTGTACAAGCCGTCGAGGGCCTGCTCGAACTCCTCGTACTGCCGCTCGTCGTACACCGCGCCCCAGCGGTCGCCGCTGCGGCTGACGGCCTCCTCGGCCGCCTCCTTACCGGACTTGCCGTCGGCGACGGCGCGGGCGGCGGCGTCGGCCACCTCGTCGACGTCGACGGTGGAGGCAACGGAACGGGCCGCTATGTCCGAGGACTTCGCACCGTCGTGCGGCAGTGAGCCGGTGGCCGCCGCGGTGGCCAGCACGGTCGCGAAGACCAACGTCAGGGCCGCCCCGCGGCGCACGCCGCGGGGCCCGAAACATTGCGCGGGGCCCGACATGGCGTCGAGTCTAGGACAACGCCCCTGTGGCGCACGGCCGGTTGGCCGCGCCCCACAGGGGCGCTTGTCACACCTTCAGGTACTTGCGGAGCGCGAAGAGAGCGGCAACGGCGGGCATCAGCAGACCGATTGCCAGGACCAGGGGCAGCTTGGTGAAGACCGCGTCCCAGCCGATGAAGTCGATCAGATTCAGCTTGCTCTGCAGTGCCAGACCGCCGTCGATCAGGAAGTACCGGCCGGCCAACAGCATCACGCAGGCGAGCACACCACCGATGAGGCCGGCGAACGCGGCCTCCATGATGAACGGCATCTGGATGTAGAAGCCGGAGGCGCCGACGAGCCGCATGATGCCGGTTTCGCGCCGCCGGCTGAACGCGGACACCCGGACGGTGTTCACGATCAGCATCAGCGCAATGACCAGCATCAGCGCCATCACGAAGAGGGCGGCCACATTCATGCCGTTCATCAGCTGGAAGAGGTTGTCCAGGATGGATCTCTGGTCCTGGACGGACTGCACCCCGTCACGGCCGGCGAAGGCGGTGGCGACGACCTTGTACTTCTTCGGGTCGTGGAGCTTGACCCGGAACGACTCCTGCATCTGGTCCGGCGTGATGTTGCTCGCCATGGGCGAGTCGCCGAACTGCTGCTGGTAGTGCTTGTACGCCTGGTCGGCCGACTCGTACGTGACGGTCTGGACGGCGTCCATCTTCTTGAGGTCGCCCTCGATCTCCTTCTTCTGCTCGGCGGTGACAGCGCCCTTGGCACACTTGGGCGTCGAGGTCACATCACTCTTGCTGCACAGGAAGATCGAGACGTTGACCTTGTCGTACCAGTAGTCCTTCATCGTGCTGACCTGCTCGCGCATGAGCAGCGCGCCGCCGAACAGGGCGAGCGAGAGGGCGACGGAGACGACGACGGCGAAGGTCATCGTGAGGTTGCGACGGAGGCCGACGCCGATCTCCGACAGGACGAACTGGGCGCGCATGGCGTCCTTTCAGTGCTCGATGCTCAGTGCTGGTAGCCGTAGACGCCGCGGGCCTGGTCGCGTACGAGACGGCCCTGCTCCAGCTCGATGACGCGCTTGCGCATCTGGTCGACGATGTTCTGGTCGTGAGTCGCCATGATCACAGTGGTGCCGGTCCGGTTGATCCGGTCCAGCAGCTTCATGATGCCGACGGAGGTCTGCGGGTCGAGGTTGCCGGTCGGCTCGTCCGCGATCAGCAGCATCGGACGGTTCACGAACGCCCGCGCGATCGCCACGCGCTGCTGCTCACCACCGGAGAGCTCACCGGGCATCCGGTCCTCCTTGCCGCCGAGGCCGACCAGGTCGAGAACCTGGGGCACCGCCTTGCGGATCTCACCGCGCGGCTTGCCGATGACCTCCTGCGCGAACGCCACGTTCTCCGCAACGGTCTTGTTGGGGAGGAGGCGGAAGTCCTGGAACACCGTGCCCAACTGGCGGCGCATGTGCGGCACCTTCCAGTTGGACATGCGCGCGAGGTCCTTGCCCAGGACGTGAACCATGCCCTGACTGGCGCGCTCCTCGCGGAGGATGAGTCGCATGAAGGTGGACTTGCCGGAGCCGGAGGAGCCCACCAGGAAGACGAACTCGCCCTTCTCGATATCGAGAGACACATCCCGTAGAGCGGGACGGCTCTGCTTCGGGTAGGTCTTGGAGACGTTGTCGAATCGGATCACGAATGCACCACGGTCGGCCGGGAGTAGGTGTGCGTGACCATACGCGAACCGGGCTGACGCGTGCAGGCGCGCGTCCGAGGATGGGCGATTTATGGCGGAACGGGACTGGTCGGAAGCGGGGCCGAAGCGCTACGGAACGGGTGATGTCCGGCGGGCCGCGCCGAAATCCGCGCGAGCTGGCACAGTGGTGGGGGGAACAGTCGCGTTTCCATGAGCGTTGTGCGGAGTGAAGGCGTATGCGGCTCCGCCGCGCGGGAGGAGGAAAGCGCATGACCTATGACCGACTGGTGTGCGCAAACTGCGCGGCGCCCGTGAACGAGGGCCGTTGCCCTGTGTGCCGGGCCAGTCGCGCACGGCTGCAGCAGGAACAGGAGCAGGGAATGTTCGCGGGGCTGAGCCCCGTGACGCTGGTGGCCCTGCTGGTGGTGCTGCTGGGCGCGCTGGCGCTGCTGGCGCACCAGACCGTGTAGCGAGGCCGTCCGTCCGCCTGCCAAGAGCGTGTACGTGTACGCAGAGGGGCCCGGGATGCCGACTGGCGTCCCGGGCCCCTCTGTGTGCACTTGTACCGCAGGCGGCCCTTAGGCGACCGTACGGCCGTTCACGAGGCGCGGCAGGATCCGGAAGCCGATGCCTCCGGCAATCATCGTCGCGGCGCCGACCAGCAGGAACGTGGTCTCGGCGGCACCGGTCTCGGCGAGCTCGTCCTTGCCCTTGCCCTGCTCGACCGGCTGGTTGCCGACCGAGTCGGGAGTGGTGTTGTCCGCGCACTTCGCGCCGTCGAGGTCGACGGTGCACGTGTCGGCGTCGCCGCCACCCGTCGCGGAGCCTGCGGAGGCATTACCGGTGGTGGAGCCGGTGTCGCCACCGGTCACGCCGCCGTGCGAGGCACCACCCTGGTTGCCCGCACCACCCTGGCTACCGGCGCCACCCTGGCTACCGGCGCCACCCTGGTTACCGGCACCACCCTGGTTGCCCGCACCACCCTGGCTACCGGCGCCACCCTGGTTACCGGCGCCACCCTGGTTGCCCGCACCACCCTGGCTACCGGCGCCACCCTGGTTACCGGCGCCACCCTGGTTGCCCGCACCGCCCTGGTTACCGGCACCACCCTGGTTGCCCGCGCCACCCTGGTTACCGGCACCACCCTGGTTGCCCGCGCCACCCTGGTTGCCCGCACCACCCTGGTTGCCCGCACCACCCTGGTTGCCCGCACCGCCCTGGTTGCCCGCACCGCCCTGGTTGCCCGCACCGCCCTGGTTGCCCGCGCCACCCTGGTTACCGGCACCGCCCTGGTTGCCCGCACCGCCCTGGTTACCGGCACCGCCCTGGTTGCCCGCGCCACCCTGGTTGCCCGCACCGCCCTGGTTACCGGCACCACCCTGGTTACCCGCACCACCTTCGTTGGTGCCGCCGCCCTGGTCGACGCCACCAGGTTCCCCGCCGTTACCACCGTTGGCCTCGCCGGCGCTGCCGACCTGGGCGTTGACGGAGGCGTCACCGGCGTCCACGCCGATCCCGATTCCAATACCGGCGGCCGATGCCACACCGGCAGCGGTGAGCGAGGCACCCGCCGCGATCACCGCACCTGCGGCTATGCGCGCGACGCGTACTCGCGTCTTCTTGGTCATCTGCTGCTACCCCCAGTAGCTGTTCTCGTCAGTGGAGCAGCCATATGCGGGCCCCGGTTCTGCGGGGTTTGCTCCGAACAGCGCCACATGGAGCCGTGGCCATGCCGCCCGCCCCCGTTCACATCCGTCCCAGACATACGCATGCTGCCCTAGCACCCTGTCCACAGTTAAGGCCTGCGTCAAGGCCGTTCCGTGTAATGTGCACCGCTTTGATCGCAGTTGACCCTCATTCAGAATCACGACTGTGACGCACTCGCCACGCCACCTGCGCAACTCGGAACCCCAACTCCCTTTCGGGTGCCGCCCCGTACTCCTCCCCGACGAAAACGGCGGTGCCGGAAACCCCGTCGGGATTCCGGCACCGCCGTAAGAACAGGAAGCAGCAACAGACTGCTGGGGCCCGCCTACTTCTCCCGCTGCTTGCGCCAGCGGATGCCCGCCTCCAGGAAGCCGTCGATCTCGCCGTTGAAGACCGCTTCCGGGTTGCCGATCTCGAACTCCGTACGCAGGTCCTTGACCATCTGGTACGGGTGCAGGACGTACGACCGCATCTGGTTGCCCCAGGAGTTGCCACCGTCGCCCTTGAGGGCGTCCATCTTGGCCTGCTCCTCCTGGCGGCGGCGCTCAAGGAGCTTCGCCTGGAGGACGTTCATCGCGGACGCCTTGTTCTGGATCTGCGAGCGCTCGTTCTGGCAGGAGACGACGATGCCGGTCGGGAGGTGGGTCAGGCGCACCGCGGAGTCCGTGGTGTTGACGCCCTGGCCGCCGGGGCCCGACGAGCGGTACACGTCGACGCGCAGCTCCGACTCGTCGATCTCGATGTGGTCGGTCTGCTCGACCACGGGCAGCACCTCGACACCCGCGAAGGACGTCTGGCGGCGGCCCTGGTTGTCGAAGGGCGAGATCCGGACGAGCCGGTGGGTGCCCTGCTCGACGGAGAGGGTGCCGTAGGCGTACGGGACCTGGACGGCGAAGGTGGTCGACTTGATGCCGGCCTCTTCCGCGTACGACGTCTCATAGACCTCGGTCTTGTACCCGTGCCGCTCGGCCCAGCGGATGTACATGCGCTGGAGCTTCTCGGCGAAGTCGGCGGCGTCGACGCCACCGGCCTCGGCACGGATGTTGACCAGCGCTTCACGGGAGTCGTACTCGCCGGAGAGGAGGGTACGGACCTCCATCTCGTCGAGCGCCTTCCTGACGGACTCCAGCTCCCTCTCGGCCTCGGCGAGGGTGTCGGCGTCGCCCTCGTCCTCGGCGAGCTCGAAGAGAACCTCAAGATCGTCGATACGGCCGCGGAGGGCCTCGGTCTTGCGGACCTCGGCCTGGAGGTGCGAAAGCTTGCTGGTGATCTTCTGCGCCGCGTCCGGGTCGTCCCAGAGGGACGGCGCCGCCGCCTGCTCCTCGAGCGCGGCGATGTCCGCCCTCAGCGCATCCAGGTCCAGGACGGCCTCGATCGACCCCATGGTCGAGGAGAGGGACTTCAGCTCTTCGGAAATATCGACGACTGCCACGGGTCCAGCGTAACGGCTGTCGGCGCGGACATTCCTCGGGCCGCATGATCACGACTTTGCGGCCGTATGGGCGCCGCGTCCCCGGGCCGTACGGCGAGGGGGTGCTCACGGGGCCCGGGGGGGTCAGGGTGTTCCCGGCGCCGAGTTCTTCGTGTCCTGCGCAGGCGCGTCCGCGGCGTCGTCGCCCAGCGCCAGCCAGCCGCCCACGCCCAGCGCCACCACCAGCACCAGCGCCGCGGCGCCCAGCGTCAGGCGGCGCTTGCGGACGGCCGCGGACTTGTTGCGGGCCGAGCCCGGGCGGGGCCGGCCCGGGGAGCGCGGGGCCCTGGCCGTGCCCCGGGGGCCGCCGGAGAGTTCGTCGGGGGCCGGGACACGCATGCTCGTGTGGGTGTCCCGGTTGGAGTCGGCGGACGAGCCGGGGACCAGGGGGACCGCGCCGCGGCGGCGGGGTTCCTCGGGTGCGGGGGTGTACTGCTGCTCGTCGTAGGTCTGAGGTTCCGGTTCGACGTCCGGCTCGTCCACGTCCAACGGCGGGATGCCGGCCAGCTGCGGGAGCTGCTCGCGCAGCCGGGCCGCGAGCTCGGAGGCACGCAGCCGGGAGGCCGGGGCCTTGGCCAGGCACTGGACCAGGAGCTGCCAGAGCTCGTCGGGGATGCCCGGGAGCGGGACGACCGTCTCCGTGACGTGGCGGCGCAGGACCGCGCCGGGGTGTCCGCCGCCGAAGGGTGTGAAGCCGGCCAGGAGTTCGTACAGGACCGTCGCGAGTGCGTAGATGTCGACGGCGGCGCGGGGCGGCAGGCCCTCGACTATCTCGGGGGCCAGATAGTCCGGCGTACCGATGATCTTGCTGGCCTTGGTGCGGCCCGGGGTGTCGATCAGCTTGGCCACACCGAAGTCGGTGAGCAGCGCCGGGTGCGAGCCGCCGGGACCGAGCGGGCCCTCCATGTCGAGCAGGATGTTCTCCGGCTTGACGTCACGGTGGACCACCCCGGCGGCGTGCGCGGCGGCCAGGCCGTCGGCGACATCCGCGATGATCGCGACGGCGGCCTCGGGCGCGAGACGGCGTTCGCGGTCGAGGCGGGTGCGCAGGTCCGTGCCGCGTACCAGGTTCATGACCAGTGCCAGGTCGTTGCCGTCCACCACGAGATCGCGGACGGCGACGACATGCGGATGGTCCAGGCCGAGCAGGGCGGTGCGCTCCTGGACGAAGCGGCCCACGAGCTCCTGGTCGGACGCGAGGTCCTCGCGGAGCAGCTTGATGGCCACCGGGCCCTCGGGCCCGTCGCCGAGCCACACCGTGCCGGCGCTGCCGCGCCCCAGGATCTGGTGGGCGGTGTACCGGCTGCCGATATTCCGTGCCAAGTCTGCTCCCTCAGCGGCTGGCGATGGACCGTCGCTCATGACCCCCGGTCGACAAAGTTACGCGTCGATCGGGGTGTTGAGTGCCCGGGATGGCGCCAACCTTCACTTCTGCGGGCGAAATGCGGTGGAAACTGGCCCGCAGAAGTCGATATAGCTACAGAGTTGATGGTGTATCGGCCGTTCAGGGGCCGCTGCTGCCGCCCAGTTTCGAGACCCAGTCGGTCACGCTGGAGACGGCGTCACTGATCGCCTGCCAGTAGCTCTTGCCCTGGCCGATCCAGTCCTGCAGCGGGGTCAGTTCCCAGATCAGCCAGCCCGCGACGAACAGCAGCACCAGGGTGAACAGACACCCCTTGAGGCAGCCGAGGCCGGGGATCTTCATCGGGTTGGCGCTGCGCTGCCGCGGCTCGCGGGGCTGCCGCGGGGCCGGCTGCTGGGGCGGCGGCTGGGACGGCGGCTGCTGCGGGGGTGCGTACTGCTGCCGCTGGTACTGCTGTTGGGGCTGGTGCTGGGGTTGCGGCTGGTACTGCTGCTGCCGGGGCTGGGGGTACTGCTGCGGCTGCTGCTGGTACTGCTGCGGCGGGTGCTGGCGTCGCTGAGGCTGCTGCTGGGGCTGGGACCGCTGGGGGCGGCGGCGCAGCGGGTCCTGGCTCGGGTCGAGGTACTGGACCTGCGTCTGCTCGTTGCGATCGCGGGCCGCCTGGAGCTGGGACTGCCAGGGGTGCGGCCCCTCGGGCTGCGGAGGGCCGTCCGGGTGCGGCGGCACGGGCGGCATGACCGAGGTCGGGTCGGCGTGCCCGCCCGGGCCGGGTGCGTGCTGCATGACGCTGGTCGCGGCGTTCGGATCGTACGAGCCCGCGTTGCTGGGCAGCACCTGCGTCGGATCTGCCGCACCGGGGGCCTGAGGAACGGCCGCGGGCGCCGGGTCGGGTGCGAGCAGGGCGCCCACGCCGTCCGCCGCGGCGATCTGTGCCGAGCTGGCGTGCACGCCGATGCCCGCCGCGACGGTACGCAGTCCACGGGCCAGGTTCTCGGCGCTGGGCCGCCGGTCGGGGTCCTTGCTCAGGCAGCGCTCTATGACCGTCCACAGCGGCGCCGGGACGGTGGTGGGGCGGCGGGGCTCCTCGCTGAGGTGCCGGTGCAGGACTTCGAGGGCGGTGCCTCCGGAGAACGGCGGGCGCCCGGTGACCAGCTCGTACAGCAGGATGCCCGCGCCGTAGATGTCGACCGCGGACGTCTGCGGCCGGCCCTCGGCGGACTCCGGCGCCACATAGGCCGGCGTGCCGACGAACTCATGGGTCCGGGTCAGCCCCGGGGAGTCGGCCAGGCGCGCGATGCCGAAGTCGGTGAGCATCGGGTGCATCTGGCCGTCGCGCTCGTCGAGCAGGACGTTGGCGGGCTTCAGGTCGCGGTGGACGACGCCGTCGGCGTGGCTGGCGGCGAGCGCGTCCGCGATCTGCGCGGTGAGGAGCGCGGCGGCGACCGGGGTGAGCGGGCCGTTCTCGCGGAGGTAACGGTGCAGGTCGGGGCCGTCGACCAGGTCCATGACGAGGGCGAGGAGGTCCCCCTCGACGACCAGGTCGCGGGTGCGCACGATGTTCTCGTGGGTGAGCCGGAGCAACACGGAGCGCTCGCGCAGGAACCGCATCACGACGTCCGCGTCGTTGGCGAGCTCCTCCTTGAGGACCTTGATCGCCACGGTCTCGCCGGGCTGGCCGGCGACGGCCGCCTCGGCACCTGCGGTCTCCCGTTGGCGGGCACGCCAGACGGTGCCCGTGGCGCCGCGTCCCAGCGGCTCCTCGAGCAGGTACTTGCTGCCTACCGGCCGCACGTCATGCGCTCCCTGCTGATCGTGGTGCTTGCGGTGCTCCCGGATCCCCCGGGAGTTCCGGCCCACTCTAGTGGGGTGACCGGCGAGGTCGGGCGGGTCCGCCCGGTTGCCGTCGCCGTCCTTGCCCACCGGGCCCGATTACCTCCTGAAGGAGGTACCGGCCGGTTGCGGAACAAGACGCTCACACCGGGCGGATGGTTGCCGCACGCACATGCGATGAACCGTTCCGGGCGCTCACCCGGATCCGTTGCGCTGCCGCGGAGAACGTTCCAAGCAGGCACTTATGGGCGCACAGCCGACCTTTCAAGATCACTTAGCGGTGGCCCCCGGGCGTGTTGTCAGTGGCAGGTGCGAGGATGCCTCCAGCACGGACTGTGGGGTAGGGAGCCCTGTGGCACGTGACGAACCTGTACCGGACGACGCGTCCGGGTCGGGTGGGGGGAATCACAGGGCTTCCCCTGCCCGGCGCCCCGCGCAGAAGGGACCGCTGACGGCGATGCAGATCCGGCTGACCGTCCTCGCGCCGCGCAGCGGCCAGACTCCGGCGCGCGCCTGCGACGTGCTGGTCACCGCCCCGACGGGGACGGCGCTCGCCACGGTGGCGTCCAATCTGGCCGCGGCCGTCTCCGGGCCCGACGGCTCGCTCGGCAGCGGTGCGGTGGTGCTGTTCGCCGGGCGTGAGCGGCTCGACGCGCAGCGGTGCGCACTGGGCGAGCCCCCGCTGGTCGACGGAGCGGTGCTCTCGCTCCAGGTCCCGGGCGAGGACGAGGTGGCGGACGACGCCGTTCCGGCGCAGCTGCACGTGGTCGCGGGGCCCGACGCGGGCGGGGTCCATCTGCTGCACGGCGGCCGGATCCGGATCGGCCGCTCCGCCGACGCGGACGTCCCGCTCGACGACCCCGATGTGTCCCGGCTGCACTGCACGGTGACGGTCTCCGCGGACGGCCTGGTCTCGGTGGCCGACCTGGGCTCCACCAACGGCACCCTGCTCGACGGCACGGAGGTCCGCGCCCGCCCGGTCCGTCTGAAGCCCGGCGCGCTGCTGCGGCTCGGCGAATCGACGCTCCGGCTGACCTCGGGCGCGCGTACGCCGACGCTGGCGACAGCCCCGGACGGCGAGGGGCATCTGCGGGTGTCCGGTACGGCAGGCGCGGCCGCCGCCGATGGCGGCTTCACCGAGGAGTACGGCGCCGGCCACGGGTACGCCCCGGCCGCCGCCGACCCCGCGCCCGCCCCGTACGAGGGGCCCGGCGACCGTCACACGTACGAGAGCGGCGAAGGCGGGTGGACCGACACCCGCCGCCAGTCCCCCTCCGAGCGCTCCCCCCGCTTCCCGGGCGACGGGACACCCCGGCGGGGCGGGATAGGCGCCTGGGCGCGCAGGCTCGCGGGCAACAAGGGCGAGCCGGTGCACGAGGCGACGCCCGACGAGACAGGCGCGGCCGAGCTGCCGTTCCCGGCCGCCGCCTCTCCCGCGACACCATCGGGATCCGCCGCGGAGAGCATCTGGCCCGACCCCGCGGCCGTGCTGCTTACCGCGCTCGGACCCGGCCCCCGGCTGTGGGAGCGCGACACCGCGCACCCGGAGGCGCTCGTGGTGCGCCTGGGGACGACGGACCGGTCCGAGCTGCCCGCCGTGCCGGTGACCGTGGGGCTGCGGGAGGCCGGTTCCCTCGGGCTCGCCGGTCCGCGGACCCGGCTGGCCGGACTCGCCCGATCAGCGGTGGCGCAGCTCGCCGCGCTGCACTCCCCCGCCGATCTGGAGATCGTGCTGATCAGCACGGACCGCGCCCGCGGCGCGGACGAGCGCAGGCGCGAATGGGCCTGGCTCGGCTGGCTGCCCCATCTGCGCCCCATGCACGGCCAGGACTGCCGGCTGCTCCTGGCGTACGACCGGGAGCAGGCCGTCGCCCGTACGACGGAGCTGGTGCGCCGGCTGGACGACGGGCCGCTGGGGCCCGGCTGGGCGAGCCTGGACCGCAGCACGGTCGCCGAGGCCGCCGGGCGGTACTCGGGCCCGTACACCGTGGTGATCGTCGACGGCGACCCCGGCTCGGCGGTGCTGCGCGAGAACACCGCCCGGCTGGCCGCCGCGGGTGCCGCTGCCGGAATCCATCTGATCTGTCTGGCCGAGACCCCGGCCGCCACGCCCACCTCACCGGTCGCGGCGACGTACGAGGCCGCCTGCCACGCCTCGATCGCGTTCCGTGAGTGCGGGGCGGTGGCGATGCTGAGCGGCGATGTGGCGACTGCACTGCGGCTGCTGCGCACGGCGGACGGCCGGGCCGCGGGCCGCGGCACGGTCGCCGCGGTGGACGCGGTGTCGGCGCACTGGGCCGAGCGGTTCGGCCGGGCGCTGGCCCCGCTGCGTACGGAGGGTTCGGCGTCGGCCCACGGCCGGCCCGCGTCGGCCGCGCTCCCGCCGACCGCCCGGCTGCTGGACGAACTGGGCCTGGCGCGTGCCACCCCGGCATCCCTGATGGCCCGCTGGGCCTCCACTGCGGACGACCAGCCCGGCGCCACGGTCCGCGGTTCGGGCCGCTGGGCGGGCGGGCCGGCGGGCGCCGGTGGCGGTACGGATGCGGCCGACGCGGATGCCCGCGGCTCGGAACGCACGGAGTACCCGGGCAGTGCGGGCCCCCGCGTGGGCGCCCAGCGCACAGGCAGCGCACCGGGGCCGGACCGCGCGGGCGGGTACCCCCCCGGCTCGGGGCGCACCCCGTACCCCGGCAGCGAGACCACCACCCACATCGGCACCGCGGGCCACGGCCTCATGCGCGACGACGCCCACGACACCGGTGGTTCCGGACGCACCCCGTACCCCGGCACCTCCCGTGCCGGCGGCGGGCGCTACGGCAGTTCGCCCGGAGACACCCCGAGCTCCCGCACCGTTCCCGGGTCCGGTACCTGGGGCGGAGGTGATGTCCAGGGGGCCGGCAGTCTCCGTTCCGCCGGATCCGGGCGGACCTCGAACCGGGTCAGCGGACCGCGCGGCGGAGACACACCCCCGGTCGCGGCGCGAGGCGCCGGGAGCGGGGCAGCAGCCGCACGTACCGCAGTGGAAGCGAACACGGGCACCGGCATGCCCGCAGCCGCCTGGGCCGAAAGCACCGCTGCCGTGGCCGCCGGGCGGCCCGTCGTGGTGCTCGGGGCCGGGCCCCGGGGCGCGGTCAGTGTGGATCTGACGGAGGAGGGCCCCCACCTTCTCATCGAGGGGCCGGCCGGCAGCGGACGTACGGAGCTGCTGCGGGCCGTCGCCGCCTCGCTGGCCGCGGCAGCCCGGCCCGACCGGCTGGGCATACTCCTGGTCGACGGCGCCGGCGGCGAGCGCGGTGAGAGCCTGCGCCCGTGTACCGAACTCCCGCACGCGTTCACACACCTGGTGGCCTCGGATCCGGTACGGATGCGCGAGTTCGCGCAGGCGCTGGGCGGCGAACTGAAGCGGCGCGCCGAACTGCTCGACCAGTACGACTTCACCGAGTGGCACCACCGGCACGAGGTGGCGCAGCGGATGGTCGGCCAGCGCCCGCCGAGCGCCGCGGAGCAGCGCGGAGACCTCGACTCCCCGATGAGCGGGACGCTCCGGCTGCGGCCCGCCGCAGCACGGTCCACGGACCCCGGCCCCTCCCCGCTGCCCCGGCTCGTCGTCCTGGTCGACGACTTCGACGCGCTGGTCGCCCCGGCGCTCGGCAGCCCCGGCCGCCCCGCCGCGGGGTCGGTCGTACGGGCCCTGGAGGCCGTGGCCAGGGAGGGCGGCCGGCTCGGCGTCCACCTGGTCGCGACGTCCGCTCGCCCGGACCGTACGGAGGACACGGACCTGGCCCGTGGGGCCCGGCTGCGTATCGTGCTCGACGCACCGGTCGTCCCGCCGTCGCCGGAGGATCCGGCGCCCGGACGCGGCCGGCTGGGGCATCCGGACGGGCGGGTGACACCGTTCCAGGGCGGCAGGGTGACGGGACGTATTCCACGTACGGCGACCCTGCGCCCCACCGTCGTCCCGCTGGAGTGGGAGCGGATGGGTGATCCGCCGGCCCGGCGCCCGGTCCGCGAGCTGGGCAACGGTCCGACGGACCTGGCGCTGCTGGCCAGTGCGCTGGAGCGGGCGGCCAGGTCGGTGAACGCCGAGCCGATAGCCCCGTTCGGGCCCGTCCATTCCTGAGGGGCGCCGGGTCCGGACATCCACTGACATCACGTCACGAGCCCATCACGATCAAGGAGTTGACACGAGAAGCGGTATTGCGGCACCCGTACACCGGGCGTAGGACTGTGCGCACACAACGATGTGAGAGACGGGGAAGCAATGCGCACAACCCTTCGGATCAGCAGGGCCGCTGCGGTGTTCACCGCCATCGGCGCACTGGCCCTCACCGGTTGCAGTGACGACGGCGGCGGAAAAGACAAGACGGACAAGAGCTCCGAGGGCGGCAAAGGGAGCTCGCCGAGCGTCGTACTGCCGAAACTGGACGGCGAGAAGCTCTCGGTCGCGGCGGTCTGGACCGGAGCCGAGCAGGCCAACTTCGTCAAGGTCCTCAAGGAGTTCGAGAACCGCACGGGGGCCACGGTCACCTTCGTCCCGGCGCAGGACCCGATCGTCAACTTCCTCGGTACGAAGATCGCGGGAGGTCAGCCGCCGGACGTCGCGATGATCCCGCAGGTGGGCGCGATCCGGCAGGCCGTGGAGAAGAAGTGGGCCAAGCCGGTCGGCAACGAGGCCAGGGCCCAGCTCGGCCAGAACTACTCGAAGGTCTGGCAGGACCTCGGCGCGGTGGACGGCACCCAGTACGGCGTCTACTTCAAGGCCGCCAACAAGTCCCTGATCTGGTACAACGCCAAGGCGTTCGAGAACGCGGGCGCGAGCGAACCGAAGACCTGGAAGGACTTCCTGGCGACGGCCGAGACGGTCTCCGCCTCGGGTGTCACCCCGGTCTCGGTCGGTGGCGCGGACGGCTGGACCCTCACCGACTGGTTCGAGAACATCTATCTCTCCCAGGCCGGCCCGGAGAAGTACGACCAGCTGGCCCAGCACAAGATCAAGTGGACGGACCCGTCCGTCAAGGACGCGCTGACCACGCTCGCGCAGCTCTTCGGCAAGCCGTCGCTGATCGCGGGCGGCGCCGACGGTGCGCTGCAGACGGAGTTCCCGGCCTCGGTCACCCAGACCTTCACCGGCGGCGACCAGCCCAAGGCCGCGATGGTCTTCGAGGGCGACTTCGTGGGCGTCAACATCGCACAGACGAAGGCGAAGATCGGGACCGACGCCAAGGTGTTCCCGTTCCCGGCGGTCGGCGCCGAGTCCCCCGTCGTGACGGGCGGCGACGCGGCGGTGGCACTGAAGGACGGCAAGGGCGCCCAGGCCCTGCTGACCTGGCTGGGCTCGACCGACGCGGCGAAGATCATGGCCGAGCAGGGCGGGTTCATCTCGCCGAACAAGGCCCTGGACGCCGCCGCATACCCGAACGAGGTACAGCGCACGATGGCGAAGGCGCTGGTCGCGGCAGGTGACGCCGTCCGGTTCGACATGTCCGACCAGGCCCCGCAGTCGTTCGGCGGGACGCCCGGGAAGGGCGAGTGGAAGACCCTCCAGGACTTCCTGAAGAACCCGAAGGACATCGCGGGGACTCAAGCCGAGCTGGAGTCCGACGCGGCCAAGGCGTACAAGAGCTGACGGGATGACGACAGCCGCAGCGGGGGACGCCGACGCGGTGCCCCCCGCCGACAAGCATCCGTCCGGACAGTCGTCGGTACCCGCGCCCAGGAAGCCGTCCGATGCCTCGGCCGGTGGCCCGGGACGCAGCCGCAGAAGTGTGACCGGCACCCGCCGGGTCATCGCGGCTCTGTTCCTGGCGCCCACGCTGGTGCTGCTGGGCGCGCTCGTGGTCTATCCGATCGTGTACTCCGTCTACCGGTCGTTCTTCGACCAGTCGGGTACGGGCTTCGCCGGACTCGACAACTACAAAGCGCTGTTCACGGACGACACGATCCGTACAGCGGTCAAGAACAATGCGATCTGGGTCGTGTTCGCGCCGACGGTGTCCACCGTCCTCGGGCTGATCTTCGCGGTGCTGACGGAGCGGATCCGCTGGGGTACGGCGTTCAAGCTGATCGTCTTCATGCCGATGGCGATCTCCATGCTCGCCGCGGGCATCATCTTCCGGCTGGTGTACGACGCGGCCCCGGAGCGCGGGGTCGCCAACGCCGTATGGGTGGGTGTGCACGACACATTCGCCGAGTCGGCGGGCTATCCGAAGGCGCATCCGCTGCCCGTCCACCCGCTCAAGGCGGGCGCCGGCGGTTCGTTCGTCACCAAGGCGCCGGTACGGGCCGGGCAGCCGGTGCAGCTGCCGCTGGTCGGTGTGGCACCGGCGAAGATGCCGACGGACGCGAAGCCCGCGAAGGCCGCGGCGGCGGGGGCCGGAAAGATCACCGGTACCGCGTGGCTGGACTTCACCAGGGGTGGCGGCGGCAGCCCCAATGTCATCGACGCCAAGGAGCTGGGGCTCAAGGGCATCGAGGTGGAGGCGGTCAAGCACGGCAAGGTGGTCGCCTCGGCGACGGCGGCCGCGGACGGTACGTTCACCCTGCCCGCTTCGGCGGACGGCGCCGAACTCCGGCTCCCCGCCTCCAACTTCAAGGAGCCGTACAACGGAGTCGAGTGGCTCGGCCCGACCCTGGTCACACCGGGGATCATCGGTTCCTACGTGTGGATGTGGGCCGGGTTCGCGATGGTGCTGATCGCCGCGGGCCTGGCGGGCCTGCCACGTGAACTCCTGGAAGCGGCCCGGGTGGACGGCGCGAACGAGTGGCAGGTGTTCCGCCGGATCACGGTGCCGATGCTCGCGCCCGTTCTCGCGGTGGTGCTGGTCACCTTGATGATCAACGTTCTGAAGATCTTCGACCTGGTCTTCATCATCGCGCCGGGCTCCTCGCAGGACGATGCGAACGTGCTGGCGCTCCAGCTCTACCGCTCCTCGTTCGGCACGGACGCGGACCTCGGGATCGGCAGCGCCATCGCCGTGCTCCTGCTGCTGCTGGTACTCCCGGTGATGTATTTCAACGTCCGCCGGATCCGGAAGGAGGGGCGCCGATGACGACAGCGTCGAACACGACCGCCACCCCCTGCCGGGGGTCCGGGGGTTGTCCCCCGGGACGGCACAGCAACGTCCGCCGGATCCGGAAGGAGGGACGCCGATGACGACAGCGTCGAACACGGCCACGAGCACGACAGCCGCAACCGAACCGGTGAAGGCCGAACAGTCCCTCGGCGCACGCATCGCCGCCCGTGCCGGCGGCGGTGTGATGCGGGTCTTCCTCATCCTGGTGGGCCTGTTCTGGCTGATGCCGACCATCGGGCTGCTGCTGTCCTCGCTGCGCGGTGCGGACGACATCGCGTCGACCGGCTGGTGGAAGGTCTTCACGGCCCCGTCCCAGCTCACCTTCGACAACTACTCCCGGCTGCTGGACAATTCGACCATCACCCACTCCCTCCTCAGCACGGTCATGATCACCGTCCCGGCGACCGTCCTGGTCGTCGTGATCGGTTCGCTGGCCGGATACGCCTTCGCCTGGATGGAGTTCCCCGGCCGCGACTGGTGGTTCCTCGTGGTCGTGGGGCTGTTGGTGGTGCCGGTGCAGGTCGCCCTGGTCCCCGTCTCCAAGCTCTTCGGCGCGGTCGGGATCTTCGAGACGACCTTCGGTGTGATCATCTTCCACACGGCCTTCGGTCTGCCCTTCGCGATCTTCCTGCTGCGGAACTTCTTCGCGGAGATCCCGAAAGAGCTGCTGGAGGCGGCCCGGCTCGACGGGGCCGGCGAGATCCGGCTCTTCACCCGGGTCGTGATGCCGCTGGGCGGTCCGGCGATCGCCTCGCTCGGGATCTTCCAGTTCCTCTGGGTGTGGAACGACATGCTGGTCGCACTGATCTTCGCGGACTCCGACTCCCCGCCGATCACGGTGGCCCTGCAGCAGCAGGTACGGCAGTTCGGCAACAACATCGATGTGCTGGCACCCGGCGCCTTCGTGTCGATGGTCATTCCGCTTGCGGTCTTCTTCGCCTTCCAGCGTCAGTTCGTCTCCGGCGTGATGGCGGGCGCGGTGAAGTAGTCACACAGCTGCACGTCAACACGGGGTGGTCCTGTTCACCGCAACAGGACCACCCCACCTGCAATTTTGCGGATTTGCCACGTTTTGGCGTAACCCTGTCACTCCATCGGAAGTTTGCGGAGCACCCGCCCGCGCTGCGAACGACCCATGGATGTGTTGTGCCCCGGTTCAGTGTCATCGTGCCCGCGTACCGGGTTCAGGCGTATCTGCACGAGAGCCTGGACTCGGTGCTGACCCAGTCCTTCGAGGACTTCGAGCTCATCGCGGTTGACGACTGCTCACCCGATGCCTGCGGCGCCGTCATCGACGAGTTCGCCGCCCGCGACCAACGGGTGCGGGCCCTGCATCTGCCGGAGAACGTGGGTCTGGGCCGTGCCCGTAACGCCGGGATCGCACAGGCCACCGGCGACTATCTGATCTTCCTGGACAGCGACGACACCCTCGCCCCCGGCGCCCTGCGGGCCGTCGCCGACCGGATCGAGGAGACCGGGGAACCGGACGTCCTGGTATACGACTACGCCCGTACGTACTGGACGGGCGAGAGCGTACGCAACACCTTCGCCGAACACCTCGCCGAGACCGGCCCCGCCACCTTCACGCTCGCCGGCCGGCCCGGGCTGCTGAAGGTCCTGATGGTCGTCTGGAACAAGGCGTACCGCCGGGCGTTCGTCGAGGCCGAGGGATTCGCCTTCCCGCCCGGCTACTACGAGGACACGCCCTGGACGTACCCGGTGCTGCTGGCCGCCCGCTCGATCGCGGTACTCGACCGGGTGTGCGTCGGCTACCGGCAGCGGCGCCAGGGCAACATCCTGGCCACCACCAGCCGCAAGCACTTCGACATCTTCGAACAGTACGACCGGGTCTTCGCGTTCATCGACGCCCGCCCCGAACTCGCGCCCTGGCGGCCGCTGATCTTCCGCAGGATGCTCGACCACTTCTGCACCCTGTTCACCACCCCCGGCCGACTGCCGCGCCGCAGCCGCGCCGAGTTCTTCCGCCGCGCCCACGCCCATTGCGGCCACTACCGCACTCCGGGCGCCCCCGCCCCGCGCCGCGCCCGGCTGCGCCACGGCCTGATCCGGCTGGGCGCGCACCGCACGTACCGTGCGCTGTGGACCGCGCAGTTGCTGCACGGCCGGCTGCGGAAGGTCACCACGGCTGTCCACCGGGTGCTGCGGGCCGCCGCGCTCCAGGCGTACTACCGCATCCAGCTGCGGCTGCCCGTCCAGGCGGACCGGGCGGTGTTCGCGGCGTACTGGCACCGCGGCTACGCCTGCAATCCGGCCGCGATCGAGGCGAAGGCCCGCGAACTGGTCCCCGGCCTGCGGACCGCCTGGATCTGCCGCCCCGAGGACGCGCACACCGTGCCCACCGCAACACAGCGGCTCACCCCCGGAACGTACGGCTACTGGCGGGCGCTGGCCCGCTCCAGGTATCTGGTGAACAACGTCAATTTCGACCGGCGGCTGGTCAAGCGGCGCGGCCAGGTGCTGCTCCAGACCCACCACGGCACACCGCTCAAGACCATGGGCCTCGACCTCCAGGACCGGCCCGCGGCGGCCCGCGGGATGGACTTCGGCCGGCTGCTGGCCAATGTCGACAAGTGGGATTACTCCCTCTCCGCGAACCAGCACTCCACTCTCGTCTGGGAGAAGGCCTATCCGTCGGCCTCCGCGAGCTGCGCGACGCTGGAGTACGGCTATCCGCGCAATGACGTCTACCAGCGGGCAACCGCCGACGACGTGGCGCGGCTGCGCGAGTCGATCGGCATCCCCGAGGGCACGCTGGCCCTGCTGTACGCGCCCACGCACCGCGACTACCGGCGCGACCAGCACATCGCGCTCGACCTGGCACGCGTGCTGCGGGTCCTCGGTCCGGGCTTTGTGATCCTGAGCCGCGCCCACTACTCGTACGCGGCTCCGCCGGTCCGCGAACCGCACCCGGGGATCATCGACGTCAGCGGCCACCCCTGCGTCGAGGCGCTCGCGCTCGCCTCGGACGCGCTGATCACGGACTACTCGTCGCTGATGTTCGACTACGCCAATCTGGACCGGCCCGTCGTCATCCACTGCGCCGACCGCGAGGCATACGAAGCGGCCCGCGGCACCTACTTCGACCTGCACTCCTGCCCGCCCGGCGCGATCGCGCACAACGAGGACGAACTGCTCGACGTCTTCGCGACCGGCCACTGGTGCGGCACCCGCTCCGCCCGGCTGCGCGCTGCGTTCCGGGAGCGTTTCTGTCCGTACGACGACGGGCACGCGGCGGAGCGGGTGGTGCGCCGGGTCTTCCTGGGCGACACGTCCGCGCAGCCGCCCGCGATTCCTCCGGCAGTGCGGCGTCCCGCACCGGCGGCGGGCAACCCGGCGCAGGTCCCGGTCCCCGCACCGGCCACGGCCACGGTCCCGGTCCCGGCGGACCGGCAGGCGTCCGAGGGCCTCGGCCTCGCCGGGGCACAGCCCACCAACCACCCCTGAGCGCACCCCTCCCCCGTAGACCCGAGTCCGAGAAAGAGCCTGTATGCCCCGGCTGAGTGTCATCATCCCCGTCCGCCGCGCCCGAGGGCAGTTGCGCGAGTGCCTGGAGTCGGTGCTCACGCAGTCGTTCACGGACATCGAGGTGATCGGGGTCGTCGACGGTTCGCCGGACGGTTCGGGGCTGCTGTTCGACGAGTTCGCCGCACGGGACGACCGGGTGCAGGCCATCCATCTGCCGCCGGGGGCCGGGCCGGACGGGCGGCGCAACGCCGGGGCCGAGCGGGCCGTCGGGGACTATCTCCTCTTCCTGGAGGGCAACTTCGTCCACCTGCCGGGCGCCCTGCAGGCCGTCGCCGACCGGCTGGACGCCGCCGGTGACCCCGAACTGCTGCTGTTCGGCCATCACAGGCGCCCGTTCCGGGGCCGTCCCCGCCCGACCCGGTCGCTGGAGCTGCTCGGCGAACTGCCCGAGGGCCGGCTCACCCTGCTCGAACACCCCGTACTCCTGGACATCGCACCGGTCTCCTGGAACCGCGCCGTGCGCCGCACCCTCCACGAGGGCGAGAAGCTGTCCTTCGGACCGGGGCAGCACGGGGAGCGGATGTACGCACTGCAGACCCTCGCCGCGGCCGAGTCCGTCGCCGTGCTCCCCACCGCCTGCGTCGAGCACCGCAGCCGGCGCCACCTGCCCGTTCCGGCCGACGCGACGGAACCGGCGGACGGCTCGGCACCGCACCAGCTCGTCGACGCGTACGCCGGTCTGATGGAGTTCGTACGGGACCGGCCGCTCCTGCATCCCGTGCGGACCCTGGTCTTCGAGCGGGCGGCCTGGGAACTCCTTTCCGGGTACTCGTCGGTGCCCCGGCGGCGCAGGCGCTACGTACGGTCCGTGGCGGCGTTCCACCGTGCGCACCGGCCGGAGGGGCACCGCTTCGCGGGCGGCGCCCAGGGCCTGCGGCCGAAGCTGATGGGCGGTGGCCGGTACGTCCTGCTCGGCGCCCTCGACACGGTCCTGGCCCTGCGCCGGGGCCTGCGGGCGGCGCCCGGCGCGGTCCGGGCCCGGGCCAGGCGCACCCTGTCCGCGCGCTACTACTGGTGGCAGCGCAGGCTTCCGCTGGACCCCGGGCTCGCCGTCTACGCCGCATACTGGAACCGCGGGATGAGCTGCAATCCGGAGGCCGTCTTCCGCAAGGCCCAGGAGCTTGCCCCGCAGGTGCGCGGCGTGTGGGTGGTGTCGAAGAACCAGGTGGACGCGGTGCCCGAGGGCATCGACCACGTGGTGCCGGGAACCCGCCGCTACTGGCAGTTGCTGGCCCGGGCCACGTACTTCTTCAACAACGTCAACTTCCCCGACCATCTGGCCAAGCGCCCCGGCCAGATCCATGTGATGACCCATCACGGCACCCCGCTGAAGATCATGGGGCTCGACCAGCAGGACTATCCGGCGGCGGCCCAGGGGCTGAACTTCGACCGGCTGCTCCAGCGCGTCGACCGGTGGGACTGGAGCGTCTCCGCCAACCCGCACTCCACCGAGGTGTGGGCACGCGCCTATCCGGGCGCCGCACGGTCCCTCGAATCGGGCTATCCGCGCAATGACGTCTTCGCGACGGCGACGGACGAGCGGATCGCACAGATCCGCGAGGGCCTCGGCATCCGGCCCGGTCGCCGCGCCATCCTGTACGCGCCGACGCATCGCGACTACGAGGCGGGGTTCACCAGCCGGCTCGATCTGGTCCGCCTCTGCGAGGCGCTCGGCCCGGACACCGCGGTGATGGTCCGCGCCCACTACTTCTACGAGGGTGCCGGGCTGCCGGAGCACCCTTCGCTCGTCGATGTCTGCGACCATCCGCGGATCGAGGAGCTGTGCCTGGCGGCGGACGCGCTGGTGACGGACTACTCGTCGGTGATGTTCGACTACGCCCATCTGGACCGTCCGATCGTGGTGCACGCCCCCGACTGGGAGACGTACCGCACAGTCCGGGGAGTCTGCTTCGATCTGCTGTCCGGGAAGCCCGGCGACACCCCCGGGGCAGTCTCCACCGATACGGACGAGCTGGCCCGGATCTTCCTCGACGGCAGCTGGCGGAGCCCGGCGAACGAGGCACTGCGCGCCGCGTTCCGGGCCCGGTTCTGCCCGTACGACGACGGGCGCGCAGCGGAGCGGGTGGTGCGTAGGGTGTTGCTGGGCGAGTGTGCTGTGCCGGGCCCGTCCGGCGGCGTGTCCTCGAACGCCGGACGGGCTTGACTCTGCTCAGCGTTGCTGGCCCGCCATCACCGTGAAGAGGCCGACGACCACGAGCAGCGAGCCTCCCCAGGTCCACATCGAGGTCCGCTCGTGCAGCACGGTCGCCCCGGCCAGCACGATCAGCAGATACCCGAGGGCGTTGAACGGATAGGCGATGGACAGCGGCACCTTGGCCAGGGTGGTCATCCAGGCGACGGCGGACACCGCGAAGACCACCAGGCCGAGGACGACCCAGGGGCTGGTCGCGGCGCGCACGGCGAGGGACCCGCCGCCCTGCGCGGCGGCGGCCGCGGCGCCCTTCATCCCGTGCTTGAGCATGATCTGGCCGCCCGCCGACGAGAACACGGCGAACAGCAGCAGCATCAGACTGGGGAGGGTCAAGGCCTTGCTCCTGACTGCGGCGACCGGGGTTTCGGACGTCGGGGCGGGGGTGGGACGGGGGACGGCGGCCTCAGACGCCGACCCGGTCGGCAGGGGCGTACTGTCGGTCGAGGATGTCCTGTACATCGACGTGCTCTCCAGCGATGATCGTCTCGGCCGCATGCGGGGTGAGCAGTGCGACGTGCTGATAGCCGAACAGCGTCGGCCGGATCCGGGTGAGCAGCTTCGACACCCCGCCGAGGACCGCGGGGAGCGGTCCGCCTCCGAGCAGCGCCCAGAACGGGGCTCCGGTGGAGGCGATGTGGAGGACGTCGTAGCCCGCGTTCCTGACCGTGCGGCGCAGGCTGGCCCGGGTGAAGAAGCGCAGATGCGTTTCGTCGAGGATGCCCCGCCGGTCGTAGTCGAAGACGCCGAGCGCGACCCGCAGCCGTGAGTACCAGTGGCTGAAGTTCGGTACGGAGAGCAGCACATGGCCGCCGGGCCGCAGCACGGTGGCGACCTCGGCGAGCACGCGCTCGGGGCGGGAGAGGTGCTCGATGACATCGCCGGCGACGACGTAGTCGTAATCGGTGCCGATCTCCGCGGGCAGCCCCTCCTCCAGGTCGGCGAGGTGGAAGTGGGTGCATTTCTCGCGTACGCCGGGGACCTCGACGTAGTCCACACCCGTCACTTCGTGGCCGAGGGCTTCGAGTCGCTGTGCGAACAGGCCGCCGGAGCAGCCGAGATCGAGGACCCGGCCGGGCGGGAGGCTGCGCATCTTCTCCAGGATGACGGCGTGCGAGGAACCGTCGCCCTCCTTGAATGCGTACTCGACGGGCTTGGGGATCCAGGCGCAGGTGCCGAATCCCTTGACGGCGAGCCGGTATTCGAGGACGTCCTTGACGACGTCCTTCGCGTACTTCATGCCGTTGACGTAGCAGATCTCGTCGCCGTAGTAGGTGGGGACGGGGATCTCCTTGATCCGCATTCCTTCGTTGAGCAGCTGGACGATGATCTGGGTGTCGAAGTCGAACGCGTCGGTGTTCCGGTGGATCGGCAGCCTCTTGAGTGCCGCGACGCTGTAGGCGCGGTACCCGGAGTGGAATTCGGTGAGCTGCGAGCCGAGAAGGGTGTTCTCCAGGCGGGTGAGAATGCGGTTGCCCAGCCATTTGTACATCGGCATGCCGCCCTTGAGAGCGGATCCGGGTTTCATCATCCGCGAGCCGAACACGGCATCGCATTCGCCGCGTTCGATCGGTGCGACCATGTCGGGCAGGAATTCGGGGGCGTACTGTCCGTCGCCGTGCAGCAGCACGATGATGTCGAGTCCGTGTTCGGCGGCCAGCGCGTATCCGGCCTTCTGGTTTCCGCCGTATCCGAGATTCTTGGTGTGCCGCATCACCACGGTCCGCGGCAGCCCCTCCGTCTGCGACCAGCGGCAGCCTGCGGTGAAGGTCGCGTCATGGCTCGCGTCGTCGAGAATCAGGACCTCGGCGACCTTGGACCGGAAGTCTTCCGGAATGCGGTCGAGGGTTCTCTCCAGCGTCGTCTCGGCGTTGTACGCGACCACCAGGATGCCGATCCTGGGGCTCGGGCTTTCCTTCACGGGGCGTTCTCCAGTTGCGCTCGGTGCATGGGAGGGGCGGTCAGTTGACGGGGGAACCGGTGGGCCGCGGGGTGCAGGGCGCCGGGACCGAGGTCCGCTCGGCGGGGGATTTCGGGGGTGCGGCCGGCTGCGCGGCGAGGATCTTGCGGACCCCGCTGACAAGGCCGGCGGCGAGGACGAACCAGCCGGCCTCGCCCAGATGCAGCACCGTTTCGCTCCAGCGCACGGCGGAGCGCCCCTGGTATCCGAGGACCGCCGTCAGGCCGAGCAGACAGCCGTACGCGGCGCCCTCCCAGAACCCGATGACGAACAGCCCGGCGGCCGCCCAGGTCAGGTACTGCAGGGCGGACGCGGTGGAGAGCAGCAGCAGGAGGCCCATCGTTACGGCGACGACACCGGGCAGCTGCGCGGGCCGCAGCCAGGCGAGCCAGACCCCGACCGACACGCAGACCAGCACGAAGAGGAAGTGGCCCTCGCCCTGGATGAAGGTGATGAAGGACTGCGACAGGCCGAGCGCATCGGCGAACCGGACGAGGCCCCAGAGCCGGTAGCTGCCGCCCGCGTACTCCAGGACGTTCTCCTTGAGGCTCTGCGGCACGGTCACCAGGACCGGTCCCCAGACGAGGGCCACGAGGGCGGTGAACCCGGCGGTGAAACGGATGAGCGCCGGCCGGCCGCAGCGCAGCGCGACGATGAACAGCGCCGGGATCACCACCACCGGGACGAACTTGACACTGATCGAGAGCGCGGCACACACCCCGGCGGCCAGCGGCGACTTCCGGTCCACGAGCAGATGGGCGGCGGCCAGGGCGAACGTGATGGCGACCGCGTCGGTGTTGCCGTGATAGCCGGAGGTGGCGATCAGTACGGGACTGACGGCCACGCCCACACCGCAGGCGACCGCCGTACCGGCGGAGCTGCGCCGGCGCACGATTTCGAACACGAGGAGAGCGCAGAAGAAGTCGGCGATCGAGGCGGGTGATCTGATCAGCGTTCCGAAGGGAATTCCGAGTTCGGAGAGTTCATGCAGACCGAGGAGCATCCAGCCGGCCAGTGGCGGATGGTTGTAGACGGGCAGTCCCGGCAGCGGCTGTTCGTAAATCCGAATGGGGCCGTACCGCACGATGGCCTTTGCGAAACCTTGAAAGATCCGCACGTCGGCCGGTCCGGGCGTGTTCGCCGCGATCAGCATTCGGGTGAGGAGGCCGGCGGCCGCAGCAATGAGCACCACCGCTCTCGCCCGTCGTACGTCCCAGGTTTCGCATCGCATTCGGATACCCATGAAAACAGAACGTAGCAACCCGACGACGCTGAGCAACACACCGATGACCACACTTACATGGCTCGCGACTTCGATGCCCTGCGCATCTGTGCAAACGTCCGAATCCCTGAATCACTCGAACGGTTCAGGCGGGGCGTGATGGCCCCGGGGCCCCTGCCCGGCCGGCACCGGGACCGGCCGGGCTGCACGTGCCGCGGTCCGGCGGATCAGGGCCGGTCAAGGCCCAGGAGCATCCGGTCGACCACCCGCGCCGCCGCGTGTCCGTCGTCCAGGTCGCAGAAGTCCCGGAGAAATGCCTCGTACGCCTGCGCGTGTCCCCTGGTGGCCCGCTCCGGGTCGCGCAGCGCCTCGATGAGTCCGGCGGAGCCGGGGATCAGGGGGCCGGGGGCGCGGGCCTCGAAGTCGAAGCAGAAGCCGCGCAGGGTGTCGCGGTAGTGCGCCAGATCGTGGGTGTGAAAGAGCATCGGTCGGCCGGTCTGCGCGAAGTCGAACATCAGCGAGGAGTAGTCGGTGACCAACGCGTCGCTGACCAGCATCAGCTCGCCGACGTCCCCGTAGCGCGAGACGTCACGGACGAAGCCGCTGCCGCTGTCCGGGAGGCGGTCGGTGACCAGATAGTGGCGGCGGACCAACAGGACAGTGTCCGCGCCGAGTTCGCGTTCGGCGACGGCCAGGTCGAGCTGCAGGTCGAGGGCGTAGCGGCCGCCGCCCTGCGGCCGGTCCTCGCGCCAGGTCGGCGCGTACAGCACGACCCGCTTGCCCTCGGGGATGCTGAGCCGCTCCCGTACCGCCGCGGCGACCTTGGCCCGGTCCGAGGCGTGGAACAGGTCGTTGCGGGGATAGCCGCACTCCAGGACCTCGCCCCGATAGCCGAACGAGCGCCGCAGGACGGGGGTGGAGAAGCGGTTCGGGGAGACCAGGAGGCTCCACTGGCGGGCGCGCCGCTCGATGGTGGCGATATAGGCGGTGTTGGCCTGGGCGGTGCCCGCGAGGTCGAGACCGATGCGCTTGAGGGGGGTCCCGTGCCAGGTCTGGACGACGCACTGGCCCTCGCGCCGCTCGAACCACTCCGGCAGCTGGGTGTTGGTGACGATGTGACGGCTGCGGGCCAGCGCCTCGTGCCAGGCGGCGGAGCCGTGCTCGACGGCCGTGGCTTCCGCCGGGATACGAGCCTGCTGGTCGCGCACCGTCCACAGATGCTCCAACTCGGCTCCCCGCCGTGCCACTTCCTCATGGATCGCGCGCGGCGAGTCGGAGTACTGGCGTCCGTCGAAGCTGCTGTACAGCACGGTGTCGCGCAGAGGTGCCATGCGCAGGCCCCGGTACGCCTCGCGCAGCAGCCGCTTGCCGCGTGCACCGCGTTCCGCGGCGGTGAGCACCGATGCGCAGTTGATCAGCAGCTGGTCGTGGAAGCGCCGCTCGATGAGGTACTTCCGGCCCGCGAGGGTGCGGGCGGCGGGCAGGGTGCGGTGGGCGGCGGCCGGGATGCGCAGCGGGGCGTCGTACGCGTCGTCCCTCGCACCCTTCTCGCGGAGGAAGAGGTACCAATGGCCCTGGCCCAGCGGCAGTTTCCCACCGGGTCCCTCGACGGCGTCCGGCCGGAGCGCGGCCCTGAACCGCCGCGCCCCGACGGCCCCGGAGGAGGTGAGGGGGAAGACGGCCTCCTCGCCGTGCCCGCTGTGCCGGGCCACCAGCTCGACGGGCCGTTCCGGGTCGTCGGGGAAGGTGCCCTCCAGGAGGAGCAGTCCGTCCTCCGTCCAGGTCGCCAGGTCGACGGCGGGTTGTACGGTGCGGTCGCTGATCAGCAGATTGCCGCGGGAGCTTGCGGTCAGACCGAGTTCGCGCCGCTGGTCACCCTCCCTGCCCAGCGGGTAGCGGCCCGGCAGTACGGGCCCCGGCACATCGATCGGTGTCCTGCGCCCGTCCGGGCCGACGAGTTGCAGGCTGTACGGCAACTGTGCGGGCGCCGCCCCCTCCCCCGCTCCCTGCCGGGCGTCGGCGAAGGCGCCGAGCGGGACATCGGCGGTGAAGCGCCGCCACCCCGCCGCCGACGGCACCGCCCCCTCGTGCACGGTCACCGGGCAGTCGAAGGAGGTACCGGAGGCCCGGTGGATGAGTGCGAGGCGCAGCGGCCCCTTGCCGAGACGGTCGCGGATCATCCCGTGGATCACCACGGTGCCTGCGCCGTCGCCCGTGCCGCCCGCGCGGTGCGTCTCGAAGCGGGCATCGATCCGCTCGGCGTGCAGCGCGAGCCTGCCGCTCTCGAAGGCGGGCACGATCCGGTGGTCGCCGTCGGGCCGGTGCACGGGCGGCGGTGCGGCCGCCTCGCTCGTCGAGAGGCCGGAGCGGCGCAGCATGCCGTGCCCGGCGATGCCGATCTCCAGGTGCCAGGTGAGCCGGTCGAGGCTGCCGGCCGCATCGATGCGGAGCCTCGCCGGGTCGATGACGGTCTCGAAGCCGGAGCGGTCGTAGTCGTGCAGGCTCTGCCGGGACCGGGCGGTGGCCTCGGGTTCGGCGACCGTGCGCAGCCGGAGCGGCAGCACATGCCGTCGCCCCGCCCGCAGCCAGCCGGCCCGGAACTCGGTGCCGCGCGTGGTGGCGGGCAGATTCCGGATGTACGCGTACCCCTTGAGGTGCAGCTTGCCGCCCCGCCACTGGGCGTCCCGCAGCCGGGCGGTGAGGGGCAGATCCCGGTCGGTGACCCGCAGCACCGAGCGCGGCACCTGCCGGATGAGGGCCGGGAAGGAGGCGCTGCGGCGCCGCACGCCCCGTACCGCGAATGCTCCCGGCTCGGCCTTGTCGAAGGCGAGCAGGGCCAGCAGTTCGTCGGTCCGCCGCTCGCGCACGAGGTGCCACATCAGGCGCAGCCGCAGCGGGAGCGCGTCGAGGACGGCCGGGTCGACCTGGTCGGTGAACTCGTTCGTGTAGGTGAGGAAGGCGCGCCGGTACTCCTCGTCGCCGTCGGGCAGCGCCTCCATGAAGTACCAGAGGTCGTTGGCGAGGACGTGCGCCTCGTACTGCCGTTTGTCGGCGGCGCCGCGGTGCTCGTCGAGGAAGGTGGAGACGCCCAGCACGTGCGAGGCCCGGTCCTGGATACCGCGGACGACGGCGCGACGGGTGGTGATCGAGCCCGCCCGGTCGCGCCAGTGGTAGACCGCGTCCTTCAGCACATCGACGGAGCAGGCCAGGAAGTGGGCGGGCAGGACGACCGGGATGTCCTCGTAGAGGGCGCCGACCGGGAAGGCGAAGGCGTGCTCGTCCCAGAAGGACCGGCGGAAGACCTTGTTGCAGGCGATCCGGTCGGCGGCGAGGTCCCAGTCGCGGGAGATGTGGGTGCGCAGCCGGGTCGTCGCCATGGGCTTGCGGAAGTTGGGCGACTGCTGGAGCTTTCCGGAGGCCCGCAGCCGCAGCACATTGCCGGACGCGATGTCCGAGCCGGTCTCGTCCAGGGCGCCGACGAGGAGTTCGTACGCGCGGGGCGGGAGCACATCGTCGCTGTCGACGAAGGCGAGATGGCGGGCGCCCGGGTCGCAGTTGCGGACCCCGGTGTTGCGGGCGTGCCCGAGTCCGCCGTTCTCCTGGCTCACCAGCCGGAACCGGCCGTCCTGTTCGGCGAACTCGGCGGCCAGGGCCGCGCTGTTGTCGGTGGACCCGTCGTCGACCATCACCACCTCCAGATCGGCCATGGTCTGCTCCGCGAGGGACTTCAGGCAGTCCGTCAGATAGAGCTCGACGTTGTGGACGGGTACGACGACACTGAGCCGTGGCGGCATGTTGAGCACGTCCGTTCATCGGGGGCCTGGTTGTCCGTACGGCTCAACCCTGTGCAGGGCCGGGGGTCACCGGTTGCGGTCTTTCCCGAACGGGTGACATCGGCTGCGCCGCGCTTACTCTCTGTCGCTCAGGAACAGCCGCCGCACCACGCGCTCGGCCGCGTGTCCGTCGTCGTACGGGCAGAAGCGCACCCGGAACGCCGCCCGCAACTCCGCTGTCCGCGCCGAGCGCCACTCGCCCGTCCTGAACAGTTCCAGCAGCTCGTCCTCGTCGGTGGCGACCGCGCCCGGAGTGTCGCCGGGGAGTCCGGACAGCAGATCGAAGTAGGTGCCGCGCGAGGCCCGGTAGGCGGCCCAGTCCGGGGCGTAGCTGATGATCGGGCGGTCCAGGCAGGCGTAGTCGAACATCAGCGACGAGTAGTCGGTGATCAACGCGTCGGAGACCAGGCAGAGTTCCTCGACGGACGGATATGCCGTCACGTCCACCACCCGGGCGCCGTCCAGCTGCGCCGAGCGGCCGTAGAAGTAGTGCGCCCTGACCAACACGACGTAGTCCGGTCCGAGTTCGCGGGCGAGTCGTTCCAGGTCGAGGTGGGGGACGAAGCCCTTGCGGTAGTCGCGGTGGGTAGGCGCGTACAGCAGCACCGTCCGGTCCGGGGCGAGGGAGAGTCGCTGCCGGATCGCGGCGGTCTGCTCGGGGGTTGCGGTGAAGAAGATGTCGTTGCGCGGGTAGCCGAGGTTCAGATGCTCGTAGCCGGACGGGTAGACCCGGTCCCAGATCTCGGTGGTGTGCGGGTTGGCGGAGAGGGAGAAGTCCCACTGGTCGGCGTGGGCGACGATCTTCTCGAAGCTGATGCCGTTGGTGAGGGCCGGGTAGGCGCGCTGATCCAGACCCATGGTCTTGAGCGGGGTGCCGTGGTGGGTCTGGAGATAGCGCTGGCCGGGGCGTTTGGTGAAGCCGCCGGGAAAGCTGGAGTTGTTGATCAGGTACGTGGCGGTGGCCATCGCCCGCCAGTAGGCGCGGGAGCCCTCGATGACGTACGGGATGCCGGGCGGCATGCGGTCGCGGTGACGGGAGGAGACGGCCCAGACGCCCCGGATGTGCGGGGCGAGTTCGAGGGCCTTGGCGTGGATCGCGGCCGGGTTGCAGGCGACTCCCCGGTTCCAATAGGCCCCGTACACAGCGAGGTTGGAATCCAGGGGGCGGAGCAGATCCGTTCGATAGGCGGCGCGCATGATGCGGGCCCGGAGCGTCTTCTTGCGGTGGCTCAGGGCGGCCCGGGTGCGGGTGCGGCCGGTGCGGACGGCTTCCCGGGCGCGGTGGACGGCGTAGTTGCCGGGGAGGGCTGCGGCGCGGTGGAAGGCGGCGCGGTCCTCGGGAGCGGTCCGGCCGGGGTCGGCGAGGACGGCGCGCAGGTGGTGGGTGCGCGCCGTCCGGATCCGTGGGTCGTGACCCGTCTCGGCGAGCAGCCGTTCGTAT
Organism: Streptomyces sp. NPDC037301; assembly: GCF_055602785.1. NCBI lineage: Bacteria > Bacillati > Actinomycetota > Actinomycetes > Kitasatosporales > Streptomycetaceae > Streptomyces > Streptomyces sp. NPDC037301. The sequence goes on along the minus strand of NZ_JBVJWD010000024.1, from coordinate 34,821 downwards.
GCGTCGAGGATCGCGAAGTGGTGGCGTCCCGGGGTGGTGGCGAAGGTGCCGGAGCGGCGGATGCGGTGGCGGACACAGATCCGGTCGAGGGTGTCGAGCGTGCCGGCGTCGGAGGCCAGGAGGGTGGCGCGGTGGACGGGGAGGACGTCCTCATAGGGGCCGTCGGTGAAGTGGAGACCGTGCGCGGTCCAGAAGGCGCGGCGGAAGAGGCGCGGGACGGCGGTGGAGAAGCCCTCGGCGAGGGACACCGGGGACGAGACGTCCCCCCACCAGTCGATGCGGTCGTGTCCGAGAAGGAGTACGTCCGGTTCGCTCGCGGCCAGCCTGCCGGTGATCGCTTCCAGGGCGCCCGGTCGCAGCAGGTCGTCGCCGTCGAGGAAGAGGAGATACCGCCCCCGTGCCTCTGCCGCCCCGGCGTTGCGGGCCGGGCCCGCCCCGCGGTGCTCGGTGAGGGTGATCACCCCGACGCTCGGGTCGCGCGCCGCGAACTCGGCGGCGATCTCGGCGCTGCCGTCCCTCGACCCGTCGTCGACGACGAGAAGCTCCCATTCACCGGGGCCCTGGCCCAGCACGGACTCCAGGCTCGTCCTGAGATATCCCTGAACGCGGTGGACGGGCACGACAACACTGAGGAGCATGGCAGCCGAGGGTAGTCGCGCACCCACCGCGCACCGAATCGCGTGTTCACCCGTTCGGGGCAGTGCCGGTGACCAGGCGCGTCCGCCCCGGTTGACCTGGCATGAAGCCGCGCCTCAGTGTCGTCGTCCCGGTCCACAACGTCGAGGACTATCTGGAGGACTGCCTGCGGTCGGTGGCCGAACAGTCGGTCTCCGACATCGAGGTGGTCCTCGTCGACGACGGTTCGACGGACGGCAGCGCGGCCCTCGCCAAGGCGTTCGCAGCCCGCGACCGCCGCTTCCACTACGTCCGTCAGCCCAACGCGGGGCTGAGCGCGGCCCGCAACACCGGCGTGCGGCACACCACGGCGGACGTGCCGTATCTGGCGTTCGTCGACAGCGACGACATCGTCGTCCACGACGCCTTTGAGCGGATGCTGGCGTCACTGGAGTCGACCGGCTCCGACCTCGCGACCGGCAATGTGTGGCGGCTGAACGAGCAGGGGCGGCAGCAGGCCTGGCAGTACCGCTGGCTGACCGCCACCCGGGCCCGCACCCACATCAGCCGCGATCCGCGACTGCTCGCCGACCGGGTCGCCTGGAACAAGGTGTTCCGGCGCTCCTTCTGGGACCGGCACGCCTTCGCCTTCCCGGAGGGGAAGCTCTACGAGGACACCCCGGTGATGATCCCGGCGCACTTCCTCGCAGGCTCGGTCGATGTGCTGCACAAGCATGTCTACTACTGGCGGGTCCGGGAGGGGTCGATCACCCGGCGGCGTACGGATGTGCAGGGGGTACGGGACCGTATCTCGGCGTGCGAGCAGGTCAGCGCGTTCCTGGCGGGCCGGGGCGGGGTGGCGAACGGCGCTGCGCGGCGCCGCTACGACCTCTCATGCCTGCGCGACGACTTCGTGTACTTCCTGGAGGGGCTCGCGATGGGCGGGCCCGCGTACCGGGATGCGTTCATGGCGGACGCGGGGGCGTTCCTGGACCGGATGGAGCGGATGGACGGGGCGGCCAGGTCGGGCCGGGCAGTGGCCCATGAACTGCCGGTGGAGCTGCGGATCAAGTGGCAGCTGGTGAAGGAGCGCAGGCTCGCGGAGCTGCTGGCCGTGCTCGCCTTCGAACGGGCCAACGGCGCCGGAACGTTCACGGTCGGCGGCGTGCCGGGGCGGCGGCAGGCCGGTTTCCCCGGCATCCCGGACAGCACCCGCCTTGCCCGTACCGATCTCCCGGCCGTGGCGCGGCTGTTGGAGGCTCGGTGGGGCGACGACGGGAAGCTGCTGCTGCGCGGTTACGCGTACATCCGCAATCTGCCGGCCGCGGCTCCGCGCCACTCGCTGAAGGTGGGCATGGTGCGCGCGACCCGCGGTCAGCATCTGCGGACGGTGCCGGTACGGAACGTTCCCGCACCCGAGGCGACCATCAACTCCGGTCAACAGTTGCACAGTTACGACCACGCGGGTTTCGAGTTGACTCTCGACCCGCGTCGGCTGCGGCCCGGCGGCTGGCTGGTGGGCATGATGGTGGCCGCTCATGGCACGGTCCGCCGGGTGGCCGTGCGGGCCGTGGAGGCGGGGTCCGTACAGCCGCTCGTCCATGACCTGGGCGAGGGACGGCGGGCGGTGCTCGACTACCTGGACGGGCGGCTGAGGCTGACCCTGGCGCAGCTGCCGGCCCGGTGCGAGGACCGTCGCATCGGCGAGGAGCTGGAGTTGACCGGCCAGGTGTACGAGGGCGCCCGGCCGAAGGCCCTGTCGCTGACCTGCGAAGGGGTGGCGGACCAGGAGTTCGGCCACCCGGTCGAGTGCCGGGCCGACGGCCGTTTCGCGGTACGGATTCCGCTCACCGACCTCGCCGGGATGGCGGCCGCACCACAGGTGCCGCACCGGGCGCCCCGCGAGGTCGAGCCGGAGCCCGGCGGGCGGTGGCGGGCGCGGCTGGTGCTGGCGGACGGGTCGAGGGTGCCGCTGGCCGCGGCCCCGGAGGCGGCGCCGCCGGTCGTGGCCGATGCGGCGGGCGAGCTGGTGCTGGACCTGAGCGGGCAGCCGTTCGTGGACGGGGCGGCGTGGACGTCGGGCGGTGCGCTGCGGGTGGAGGGGGTGACCGGCGCCGGAACGGGCGTACGGGAGGAGGAAGGCCCGACCCACCTCGTACTGCGGCACGAGGCACTGCGCGAGACGGTGACGGTCCCCGTCACACATGAGGAGCCGCGCGCGGCAACGTACGGGGAAGCACGCGCAGGGGCGCCCGAAGGGACTTACGAAGGGGCTTACGAGGGGCGCCGCTTCACCGCGTTCCTCGCGCCCTCGGTGGCCGCGGGGCTGCACGAGGGCCGCTGGGACGCGTATCTGGGCGGTCGGCCGGTCCGTGTGCTGACCGCACTCACCGCCCGTCTGCCGCTCCGGCGCACGGGGGCGGACTCCACAGCCCCCGCACCCGGCCGGGAGTTCGCCCTGGACCGCAGGTTCGGCGACCGGCTGACCGTGCAGGCCGGACCGGTACTCGCGGTCGCCGAGCGGGGTGCGTACCGCCGGGCCGAACTGCGCGGCACGCACTATCCGGCCCGGCGCGCGATGCCGCTGCGGGACGCCGTCCTCTACACGGGCGGCGCCTCACCGCGCGCCGTCCACACCGAACTCCTGCGCCGGGGCGTGGAGTCGGAACACCTCTGGGTCACCGACGGACTCCACGGACACATCCCGTCCGCCGCCGTCCCCGTCATCGAGCACAGCGCCGCCTGGTACGAAGCGCTGGCGCGGTCCCGCCGGATCGTCACCGCCGACCAGCTGCCCGAGTGGTTCGAGCGGCGGCCCGGCCAGACCGTCGTGCAGACCTGGCACGGCACACCACTCGGCCGCTTCGGCACGGATCTGGGCGGCACCCTGTACGCCGACCACCACCAGCTCGCCTCGCTGCCGCGCCGGGCGGCCCAGTGGTCCGTCCTGGTCTCCCCCAGCCGCCACTCCACCCCGCTGCTGCGCCGCGCTCTCGACTACGGGGGCGAGGTCCTGGAGGCGGGTTCCCCCGCCAACGATCTGCTCTTCTCGGCCGACCGGGCCAAGACCGCCGAGCGGGTACGGCGCAGGCTCGGCATCCCCGACGGCCGCCGGGTCGTGCTGTACGCGCCGACCTACCGTGACCAGCTGGCCCACCCGCCCGGCACCGGTGGCGAGCGGCCCCGCTACCGCTGGGATCCGGCGCTCGACCTGACAGGGCTGGCGCGGTCCCTCGGCGACGGCCACACCGTGCTGGTGCGGCGCCATCCACGGGTGACCGGGAGCGTGCCCGAGGGACACGGCGTACGCGATGTGTCGGCGCACCCGGACACCGCGGAGCTGCTGCTGATCGCCGATGTGCTGGTCACGGACTATTCGGGGCTGATGTTCGACTACGCACACACGGGCCGTCCGATGCTCTTCCACACCTACGACCTGGAGCACTACCGCGACACGGTGCGCGGTTTCTGTCTGGACTTCGAGACCCGGGCGCCGGGGCCGCTGCTCGTCGGCACGGACGAGATCGCCGGGATCCTGCGCGATGCCGGCGCACTGACCGCGTCGGCGGCCCGGCACGCGGAGGCTTACGAGAGTTTCCGCCGGGACTTCTGCGACCTGGACGACGGCGGGGCGGCGGCGCGGGTCGCGGACCGGCTGCTCGCCGAGGAGTAGTACCTACCCGGCTCGGTTCTCGAGTGCGGCGACGGCGGATGCCGCCAGATCGTCGAGGTAGCCCTTGGGCAGCGGGGTGCGGACGACGGCGAGCCGCCAGTAGAGCGGGCCGACGATCAGGTCCAGCGCACGGTCCGGGTCACTGTCCTCGGGCAGCTCACCGCGCGCCACGGCGTCGCGTACGACGACGGCCGCGATGCCCCGATGCGGGTCCAGCAGGGCGGCCTTGATCGTCTCGGAGATCTCCGGACTGCGGGCCGCCTCGACCAGCAGGTCCGGGATGACCTGTGAGGCGACGGGGTGGCGCAGGGCGTAGGAGGCGAGTTCCAGCACGGCGCGGACATCCCCGTACAGCGAACCGGTCGCCGGAGCCGGCATGCCCTGGACGGCGACGGCGGAGACCAGGTCGAGGACCAGGGCCAGCTTGGACTTCCAGCGGCGGTAGACGGCGGTCTTGCCGACGCCCGCGCGCCGGGCGATGCCCTCGATCGACATCCGGGCGAAGCCCACCGCGGCCAGCTCCTCGAAGACGGCGCCGCGAATCGCGTCGGTGACGTCCTCGCGCAGCACAGCGGCTCCGGCGGGGACACGGCGGCGGGTTCCCGGGTCGGTGGTCATGACCGAATCATAGTCCGTAACGACGAAACGGTTGCGTTGCGACGTGGATGCGCCCTACCCTCGGCGTTGCGACGATACGGTTCCGTCCCGTCGGCCTTCGTGTTCCTGCCCTCTCGCCGAAAGCGAACGTGGTGAGCCAGACAACAACACCAGCGGCCCCGGCCGACACCCCTGCCGGTACGCCCTTCCCGGTGTACGCACCGGGTGAGCTCGCCGCGCTCGCCGCCCGGCACGGACTGACCATGAGCGGAGCCCGGCCCACGCTGGGCGCGTACATCCGGCAACTGTGGGGGCGGCGGCACTTCATCACGGCGTTCGCCACCGCCAAGCTGACCGCGCAGTACAGCCAGGCGAAGCTCGGCCAGATCTGGCAGATCATGACCCCGCTCCTGAACGCGACGGTCTACTACTTCATCTTCGGCGTCCTGATGAACACCAAGCGCAACGTCGAGGACTTCGTGCCGTTCCTCGTCACCGGCGTCTTCATCTGGACCTTCACCGCCAGCTCGATCACCGCGGGGACCCGTGCGATCAGCGGCAACCTGGGCCTGGTCCGGGCCCTGCACTTCCCGCGCGCCTCGCTGCCGGTCGCGCTGGCCCTGCAGCAGCTCCAGCAACTGCTGTTCTCGCTGGGCGCACTGGTGATGATCCTGGTGGGGTTCGGGCAGTTCCCCAAGCCGTCCTGGCTACTGGCGATTCCGGCACTGTTCCTCCAGGCGGTGTTCAACACCGGTGTCTCCATGGTGGTGGCGCGGCTGGCCGCGCGGACGCCGGACATCGCCCAGCTGATGCCGTTCATCCTGCGCACCTGGATGTACGCCTCGGGCGTCATGTGGAGTGTGGACACGATGCTCAAGGGCGACCGGGTTCCGCACTTCGTGATGGTGATGCTGGAGTGCAATCCGGCGGCCGTCTTCATCGACCTGATGCGGTTCGCGCTCATCGACAGCTTCGACGCTTCCCATCTGCCGCCGCATGTGTGGGCGATCGCCGCGGGCTGGGCGCTCGTGTGCGGCGTGGGCGGATTCGTGTACTTCTGGCAGGCGGAGGAGCGGTACGGACGTGGCTGACAACGTGACTGACTACAACGAGCGGGTACCGACCGTCGTCGTGGACGACGTGCACATCACGTACAAGGTCAATGGCGCCCGTACCGGAAGGGGCAGCGCCACCTCGGCGCTCAGCCGGATCGTCTCGCGTCGGCAGACCCCCGGGGTGCGCGAGGTGCACGCCGTGAAGGGGGTGAGCTTCGCCGCGTACAAGGGCGAGGCCATCGGCCTGATCGGTTCCAACGGCTCGGGGAAGTCGACGCTGCTGAAGGCGATCGCCGGTCTGCTGCCCGCGACGAAGGGCCGGGTGCACACCCAGGGCCAGCCCTCGCTGCTCGGGGTGAACGCGGCGCTGATGAGCGATCTGACCGGCGAGCGCAACGTCGTGCTCGGCGGCCTCGCGATGGGGATGACACGGGCCGAGATCCGCGAGCGCTACCAGGGGATCGTGGACTTCTCGGGCATCAACGAGAAGGGCGACTTCATCACCCTGCCGATGCGGACCTACTCCTCCGGCATGGGCGCCCGGCTGCGCTTCTCGATCGCTGCCGCCAAGAGCCATGACGTCCTCCTGATCGACGAGGCGCTGTCCACCGGCGATGCGAGGTTCCAGCGGCGCAGCAAGGAACGGATCATCGAGCTGCGCAAGGAGGCCGGCACGGTCTTCCTGGTCAGCCACAGCAACAATTCGATCACCGAGACCTGCGACCGGGCGATCTGGCTGGAGGCGGGGACGCTGCGGATGGACGGTCCGGCGGACGAGGTCGTGGCCGAGTACGAGAAGTTCACCGGCAAGAAGTAGCAGTGCGGGAAGGAGCGGTGCGGGCGGCGGTCCGGGCGGTGCGTAGCGGCTGCCCCGCCGGCGCGCTGGACGCCGTCCACACCGCCAGGGTCATCCACCGCGACATCAAACCCGGCAACCTGCTGCAGGACTGAGTCCTGTCTCACCGGCACGCCCCGAACGGTCTTGGGCGCACTGGTCCTCCGCTTTCACGTCCTGGGCGGCGACGCATATCCCGTATGCGCTCCGTCCCAGGCGGGCGGAATCCCTACGATCCGGCCATGTGGGTGTGGCCAGAGGCGACGGGGAGGCCCCGAACCATCACTCCGGTGACACGGGGGGCCGACTGCTGACACCACACCCGGCGTCCCAGATCGTGGCAGCAGTAAATATCGAGCGCGTCCGGCGATTGGGGGCGGGGCGGCTGCCGGGCACCCCCGACAACCGCCCCGCCCCCACCAATCCCTAGGCGTGCGTACGCAGCAGCGTCCGCATCGTCCGCATGGCCACCGACAGATTCGCCAGATCGAACGCGTCCGACCCCCGAATCTCCTCGAGCGTGGAGCGCGACCGGGTAAGGATCGCCGCGTTCTTCTCCTCCCACGCCTTGAACCGTTCCTCCGGCGTAGAGGTCCCGTTGCCCACGGACAGCACATCCGCGGTGAGCGCGGCGTGCGCGGCGTACAGGTCCTCACGGATGGAGGCGCGGGCCATGGACTGCCAGCGGTCGGCCCGCGGCAGCTCGATGATCCGGTCCATCAGCTGGGTGATGCCCAGCCGGTCCGCGAGGTCGTAGTACACCTCGGCGACGGAGAGCGGGTCCTTGCCGGTGCGGTCCGCGATCGCCACGATGTCCAGCGCCGGGAAGGCGGAGGAGAATCCGGCGACCCGCTGGGCCAGCTCGCCCGGGACACCCGCCTCGGTGAGCTCGTCCAGGATCGACTGGTACCAGTCCAGGTCGGCGCCCATCAGCATCTTGGGCAGCTCGGCCCAGACCTGCTCGACACCCGCCTTGAAGAAGTCGATCGTCCCGGCGATCTCCAGCGGCTGCGGCCGGTTGCCGAGCAGCCAGCGCGAACCGCGCTCGACGAGCCGGCGCGAGTGCAGCCGGATCCGGGTCTGCACATCGGCGGCGACCTTGTTGTCGAGCGCCTCGACGGCGTCCCACACCTGGCCGAGGCCGAAGATCTCGCGGGCCGCGAACTGCGCCCGCACGATCTCCTCGATCGAGGCACCGGTCTCTTCCCGCAGCCGGTGCAGGAAGGTCGAACCCCCGGTGTTCACGGTGTCGTTGACCAGGACCGTGGTGATGATCTCGCGACGCAGCGCGTGCCCGTCGACCGCCGTCGGGAACTGCTCCCGAAGCTGCTGCGGGAAGTAGGCGTGCAGCAGCTTCTGCAGGTGCGGATCGTCCGGCAGGCTGGTCTTGATCAGCTCCCGGGCTGCCGTGATCTTCGTGTACGCGAGCAGCACGGCCAGCTCGGGCTGACTGAGACCCTTGCCGGCGTTCAGCAGTTCGCGGATCTGCCGGTCGGTGGGCAGGAACTCCAGCCCGCGGTCGAGGTCCCCGTCACGGACCAGCCGGCGCATGAAGCGCTGGTGGGCGTGGAGCAGGGAGGACGCCTGGGTCGTGGCGTTCGCCAGGGCCACGTTCTGCGCGTAGTTGTTGCGCAGCACCAGACGGCCGATCTCGTCGGTCATCTCGGCGAGCAGCTTGTTGCGCTGCTTGACGGTCATGTCGCCGTCCCGGACCAGACCGTTGAGCAGGATCTTGATGTTCACCTCGTGGTCGGAGGTGTCCACGCCGGCGCTGTTGTCGATCGCGTCGGTGTTGATCCGGCCGCCGTTGCGGGCGAACTCGATCCGGCCGAGCTGGGTGGCACCGAGGTTGCCGCCCTCGCCGACGACCTTGGCCCGCAGGTCCTGGCCGTTGACACGGATCGCGTCGTTGGCCTTGTCGCCGACGTCGGGGTTCGACTCGGCGGACGACTTGATGTACGTACCGATGCCGCCGTTCCACAGCAGATCGACGCGGGCCTTGAGGATGGTCTGCATCAGCTCGGCGGGCGTCATCTTCGTGACACCCGGCTCGATCCCGAGCGCCTCACGGATGTGCGCGTTGACCGGGATGGACTTGGCGCTGCGCGGGTGGATGCCACCGCCCGCGGAGAGCAGTTCCTTGTTGTAGTCGGCCCAGGAGCTGCGCGGCAGGTCGAAGAGGCGGCGCCGCTCGGCGTACGAGGTGGCGGCGTCCGGGCTGGGGTCGATGAAGATGTGCCGGTGGTCGAAGGCGGCGACGAGCCTGATGTGCTCGGAGAGCAGCATGCCGTTGCCGAACACGTCGCCCGACATGTCGCCGACGCCGACGACGGTGAAGTCCTCGGTCTGGGTGTCGTGGCCGAGCTCGCGGAAGTGCCGCTTGACGGACTCCCAGGCGCCGCGGGCGGTGATGCCCATGCCCTTGTGGTCGTACCCGGCGGAACCGCCGGAGGCGAATGCGTCGCCGAGCCAGAAGCCGTACCCGACGGCGACCTCGTTGGCGATGTCGGAGAACTTCGCGGTGCCCTTGTCGGCGGCGACGACCAGGTATGTGTCGTCCTCGTCGTGACGGACGACGTCCCTGGGCGGCACGACCTCGCCGGCCACCATGTTGTCGGTGATGTCGAGCAGCGCCGAGATGAAGGTGCGGTAGGAGGCGATGCCCTCGGCCATCCAGGCGTCACGGTCGACGGCCGGGTCCGGAAGCTGCTTGGCGACGAAGCCGCCCTTGGCACCGACCGGCACGATGACGGTGTTCTTCACCATCTGCGCCTTGACCAGGCCGAGGATCTCCGTACGGAAGTCCTCGCGCCGGTCGGACCAGCGCAGACCGCCTCGGGCGACCTTGCCGAAGCGCAGGTGCACGCCCTCGACGCGCGGCGAGTAGACCCAGATCTCGAACGCCGGACGGGGCGCCGGCAGATCCGGGATGGACTGCGGGTCGAACTTCATCGAGACGTAACCGTGCGGCTTGCCGTCGTCCGCCATCTGGAAGAAGTTGGTGCGCAGGGTGGCCTTGATGACGGTGAGGAAGGACCGCAGGATCCGGTCCTCGTCGAGCGAGGCGACCTGGTCCAGGGCCCCGTCCAGCTCCTCGAGGAGCCCGTCGGTCAGCTCCGTACCGGCCCGCTGACGCTCGGGCGACATCCGCGCCTCGAAGAGCGAGACCAGCAGCCGGGTGGTGTGGACGTTGTTACGGAGAGTGCTCTCCATATAGTCCTGGCTGAAGGTCGATCCGGCCTGACGCAGGTACTTCGCGTAGGCGCGCAGCACCATCGCCTGCCGCCAGTTCAGACCGGCGCCCAGCACGAGCGAGTTGAAGCCGTCGTTCTCCGCCTCACCGGTCCACACGGCGGCGAAGGCGTCCTGGAACCGGTCGCGGGCGTCGTCGGCGAGGTAGTTGCCGTTGCCATTGGTCTGCGGCATCCGCAGACCGAAGTCGTAGATCCAGGCGTGCGTACGGTCCGCGCAGCGCAGCTCGTACGGACGCTCGTCGACGACCTCGACACCGAGCCGCTGGAGCGCCGGAAGCACGGCGGACAGGGAGACCTGCTCGCCGGTCCGGTAGATCTTGAAGCGGCGCTCACCGGGGCCTGCGCCGACCGGCTCGTACAGGCTGAGAGCGAAGTCCTTCTGGTCCTTCTTGAGCGCTTCGAGGTGGACCAGGTCGGCCACGGCGGCGCGCGGCGTGTGGTCGGCCTTGTAGCCCTCGGGGAACGAGTGGCCGTACTGACGCATCAGCTCGGCGGCGCGCTCCTCGCCGCACTCGGCGTTCAGCGCCTCCTGGAAGCCGTCGGCCCAGGAGCGGGCGGCCTCGACGAGCCGGGCCTCGATGCGGTCGGCCTCGGCGTCGGTGAGGTCGGGCAGCTCGCTGCCGGGGGCGACCCGGACGACGAAGTGCAGCCGGGAGAGGATCGACTCGGTGTTCCAGGCGGTGAAGTCGACGCTGGTGCCGCCCAGCTCCTCCTTGAGGATGTCGATCAGGCGGAGCCGTACACCGGTGGTGTAGCGGTCACGCGGCAGGTAGACGAGCGCGGAGTAGTAGCGCCCGTACTCGTCCTGGCGCAGGTAGAGCCGCAGCCGGCGGCGCTCCTGGAGGTACAGCACGGAGGTGACGATGGAGCGCAGCTGGTCGACGGGCGTCTGGAAGAGCTCGTCGCGCGGGTACGTCTCCAGGATCTGCACCAGGTCGCGGCCGTCGTGGCTGTTGGGCGAGAAGCCCGCGCCCTCCAGCACCTCGGCGACCTTGCGGCGGATGACGGGCACCCGGCGCACGGACTCGGTGTAGGCGGCGGACGAGAACAGCCCGAGGAAGCGGCGCTCACCGACGACATTGCCGTCGGCGTCGAACTTCTTCACGCCGACGTAGTCGAGGTAGCTGGGGCGGTGGACGGTCGACCGGCTGTTGGCCTTGGTGAGGATGAGGAGCTTGCGCTCGCGGGCCTTGGCCCGGGCGTCGGCGGGCAGCCGGTCGAAGGACGGGCTGACGGGGTGCGCCTCGTCGACGCTGTGGTGCGGGTCGGAGCGCAGGATGCCGAGACCGGTGCCGGGGACGGCGGCCAGCGCGTCGGTGTCCTTCAGCTCGTACTCGCGGTAGCCGAGGAAGGTGAAGTGGTCGGCGGCGAGCCAGCGCAGCAGCTCCCTGGCCTCGTTCACCTCTTCGTCGGCGAGGTCGTCGAGCGGCTCGCCGGGCAGGTCGTCGGCGATGCGCAGTGCGGCGTCGCGCATCTTGTCCCAGTCCTCGACGGTCTCCCGTACGTCGGACAGCACCCGCAGCAGATCGGTGGCGATCTGCTGGAGGTCGGAGCGGTCGGTCTCGCGGTCGATCTCGACATGGATCCAGGACTCGACGAGCGCGTCGTGCGGCAGCTCGGTCCCGGCGCCCTTGGCACCCTTGGCGTCCTGGCGGCCCTGCAGGCTCGTCGCGATGCCGTTGCCCTCGGCGAGGACCTCGATGAGCTTGCCGGTGACGTCGCGGCGTACGACGACCTGCGGGTGGATCACGACATGGATGCCGCGCCCCTGCCGGGACAGCTCATTGGTGACGGAGTCGACCAGGAACGGCATGTCGTCGGTGACGACCTCGACGACGGAGTGGCTGCACGTCCAGCCGTTCTCCTCGACGGTCGGGGTGTGCACCCGGACGTTCGCGGTGCCCTGAGGGCGTGTCTCCGCGAGCCGGTAGTGGGAGGAGGCCGCGCCGAAGACGTCCACGGGGTCGCGGCCCGCGATGTCCTCCGGAGCGGTGTGCAGGTAGTAGCGCTGGAGGTAGGCGAGGAGTACGTCCTGCCCGGGACGCTCCTGGTCGGTCCCGGGGGTACCGCCCGGGCCACCGACACCACCGCCCGGGCTGTTGTCAGCTACCTTGGCGGCCCGTGCGAGCAGCTCGGCCTTGGCTTCGTCCAGCTTGGTCTGCATGTCCTCTGGCTCCTGTCGCGCGCCGTTGCGTGACGTAGGTGAAAAAGACGACGTACCGCCACGACACGGGGTTTCCGGTCTGAGTCGACGCTATGCCGCTATGAGAGATACCCGGGACCATATTGGCCATTTTTGGCAGTCGGCCCGGGCTGTGAGGATCAGTGATAGCCCGGGTGCTGTGGCACTCCGGGCGCAGGCCGGGGGCTTCACTGCCCCCGAGGCGTATCGCGCTGATCACGGGGTCCAGGCTATCTCGCCCGCCCCCGTAACCGTCACGAGCCGTATGTGTACAAAAGATGGCCCCGAAGTTTGACACTCTGGACAGCGCGTCGGCCCGTATTGCCGCACTCTGGTAGACGGAACAGGCCGACGAACCGTGGGAGCCCCGCCATGGCACCGAAAATCCTGATCGTCACCGGCGACGCCGCCGAGTCCCTGGAAGTCCTCTATCCCTACCAGCGGCTGCGCGAGGAGGGTTACGACGTCCATATCGCGGCCCCCGCCCGCAAGACGCTCCGCTTCGTGGTCCACGACTTCGAGCCCGGCTTCGACACGTACACCGAGAAGCCCGGCTACACCTGGCCCGCCGACCTGGCCTTCTCCGAGGTCGACGCCGGAGATTACGTGGCCCTGGTCGTACCGGGCGGCCGGGCGCCCGAGTATCTGCGCAACGACGCCGAGCTGCGCAAGATCCTCAAGGCGTTCTTCGACTCGGACCGGCCGGTGGCCCAGATCTGCCACGGCCCGCTGATGACGGCGGCGGTCGGCGCACTGGTCGGCCGGCACGTCACCGCGTACCCCGCGCTGGAGCTCGACATGCAGTCGGCGGGCGCCGTCTTCGAGGACCACGAGGCGGTGGTCGACGGCACCCTGGTCTCGTCCCGTGCGTGGCCGGACCACTCGGCGTGGATGCGCGAATTCCTGAAGGTGCTCCGCGCAAAGGCCCCGGTAACCACCTGACGGCGCTCACGAGGGACCGGGCCCCCTCGTCGGTCCCTCCCTATCCAGCCATCCGCTCGGCGAGGTCGGCGGCCTCGGCCAGGCTGTCGACCACCGGTACCCCGGCCGCCTCCAGGCTGGCCCTGCTGTGCGATCCGCCGGTGTAGAGCACGGCCTTCGCACCGACATGGGCGGCGGCCACGGCGTCGTCCACCGCATCGCCGATGACCACCGTGTGCTCCGGGGACACCCCGTCCAGCGCGGCGATGTGCCGCTCCATGTGCAGCGCCTTGCTGCCGCCGGACGGCCCGGTGCGCCCGTCGACCCGTACGAAGTGCCGCTCGATGCCGTACCCCCGGACCACGGGGACCAGCTGGTCGTGTCCGTACATGCTCAGCAGAGACTGGCTGCGTCCGGCCAACTGCCACTGCGTGAGAAGCTCCTCGGCACCCTCGGTGAGCCCGCAGGCGGCCCGCTGCTCGGTGTAGTGCAGGTGAAATATCCCGTCCATCCGCTCCCACTCGGCCTCTGTGGGCAGCCGGCCCATCAGCCGTTCGTAGAAGCGGGGGATCGGGACGCAGTACATCTCGCGGTACTGCTCCAGGGTGATCGGCTCCAGGCCGACCTCGCCGAACGCGGCGTTGGTCGCGCCGACGACCGCGGCGTTGTCGTCGAGCAGTGTGCCGTTCCAGTCCCAGACCAGATGCGTGCGGTGCTTCCCATGCGTCCCCATGCATAAGAAAGTACCCGCCGGGTCCGACACCCGTTCCGGCAGCGGGGCAGCAACCGCAACGCCCCTCTTCCCCCCTCCGCCCCCGTCCCTCTCATCCGATCAGATTCGGAATCTCCTGAATGCCGAACCAAAGCAGCTCATGATCCTCGGCGCCGTCCACGGTGAACTGCGCGTCGTCGTCACCGAGGTCCGCCGCGCCCAGTGCAGCCGCGGCGGCCGTGACGTCCTTCTCGGCATCGTCCGCGTCGACATGCACGGCAGCAGCCTCGGCCAGCGCCACGGAGGACGCGATCCGCACCTCGCCGAGCGACGACGAGTCGAGGCTGCGGTCCGGGTCGGCCACGGCCGCACCGTCCGGTACGTCGACGGCGACGACGACCCGCCGGCGGACCGCGTCGGGATTCCCGGCGATCAGGCGCAGCGAGGCGGAAGCGGCCCGGTTGAGCGCCGCGTACTCCAGCTCCTCGATGTCGTCGGAGACGTACCACTCACGCAGTCCGGGGGTCACCGCATAGGCGGTCAGCGGACCGGGACCGATCTCGCCCGCCTTGTGCGCCGCTGCGAGACCGGGGAGCGTCAGGGGGACGTACACGCGCATGGCTGGCCGCTTTCGTAGTCGGAAACGCCCTCAGGATACGTGCGACGTCCCCCTTTGGGGTTACGTGCACCGCCCCTGTGCCGTCCACCCCGCAACCACGACTCACCCTCCCCATGCCTTCCTCACACCCCACACAGCACCGGGCTCATCACCCGGATAGGTGATTCCTCCCGATCGCGTCCGGCGCCCCATCGGCGCTTGCGGCCACCTCCGCCGTCGCCGTAGAAGGTCCACAGCAGAAGTTACCGCCCGGTATTCGGCCGGGCCTCTGAAGCACGGGGCGATGAGCGATGAGCACGAACAGGACCCGGCCCACCGGACGACACGACCAGCGCAGGCCCGAGTCGGTACCACCACAACGCGCAAGGACTCCCCGACGCGTCCGCCCCCACCACTGGTTCGCCGAGCGCCTCCTGGCGGTCCTCAGCGGCCAGCGCCCGGTGCACTGGATGCTCGGACACACCATCGGCGAGGCATACGACCAACTGGCCGAACTGGCCCCCCGCACCCCCCTCAGGGCCCGCGGCGCGCGCCCGGTCATCCGCATGTGCCACGGCGCGCAGCCGGCTCCGGGCGTGGTGGAGGCCTGCGCGAGCATCGCAGCGGGCGAACAGGTAAGGGCCATGGCCTTCCGCCTGGAACAGGGCACAGACCTCCGCTGGCGCTGCGCAGCAGTAGAGCTGGGCGACGAACACCTACAGGCAACGCCCACCCGATAGACACCCAGCCAGGGACTTCCCCAGGCCCGCAGCCACACGAGCCACGGGTCCAGGGGAAGCCCCCGGAAACCACTGGCCACCCACCCCACACCCGCGTTCCGCACTCTCAGCCTTTCCGGCACTTGAGGAGCGGCGCCCAAGCCGGAACCCCGTCTACCACCGGACGCCCCGCCCACGGCGGCCTCACCCGCACCACAGCCGCCTCACCTCACATCCGCCCGACCCCCGTCCCACCCCACCCACGCCCCGTACTCCAAGTCCCTCCGGCGTTTGAGGAGCGGGGTCCGGGGCAGAGCCCCGGTTCGGGAAGGGGCGGGGAAAAGACAGCCCCGCGCAGCGGCCCACCCACCCGCACCAAGGACACCCCCGCGCCCCGCCCCCACTTGCTCCACCCGCCCCGCGCCCCCGGCAACGCGACCCAGGGCCCGGGCCCAAAACAAACCGGGGCCGGCCACCCACAAAAGGTGCCCGACCCCGGTCAAAACCCCACCGGCGCCAACAACGCCGACGCCACCGCTACTTCTTGCGGCGCCGCCCACCCCCACCATTCTTCTGCGCCTTGCGCCGCTCCGCCCGAGTCAACCCGTCCGACTCGGACGCGACCCCACCGTCGCCGTTGGAGAAGTCGCCCTCGACGACCCCGCCCTCCCCGTCCACCGTGGGAGCGGAGAAGTGCAGCCGGTCCGGTCGCTGCGGAGCATCGAGCCCCTTGGCCCGGATCTCCGGACGCGCCGCCGGCACGAGGTCCTCCTTGGCGAGCGAGGTCCGCTCGGCCTCGTCCTGCACCGGAACCTCCTCGACCTGCTGCTCGACCTGGACCTCCAGGTTGAACAGGTAGCCGACGGACTCCTCCTTGATGCCCTCCATCATGGCGTTGAACATGTCGAAGCCCTCGCGCTGGTACTCGACCAGCGGGTCCTTCTGCGCCATGGCACGAAGGCCGATGCCCTCCTGGAGGTAGTCCATCTCGTAGAGGTGCTCACGCCACTTGCGGTCCAGGACGGACAGCACCACACGCCGCTCCAGCTCACGCATGATGTCCGAGCCGAGCTGCTTCTCGCGCTCGTCGTACTGCTCGTGGATGTCGTCCTTGATGGACTCACCGATGAACTCGGCGGTGATCCCTGCCCGGTCACCGGCCGCCTCCTCCAGCTCCTCGACGGTGACCTTCACCGGGTAGAGCTGCTTGAACGCACCCCAGAGCCGGTCCAGGTCCCACTCCTCGGCGAAGCCCTCGGCGGTCTCCTGGCGGATGTAGTCGTCGATCGTGTCGTCCATGAAGTGGCGGATCTGGTCCTGCAGATCCTCGCCCTCCAGGACCCGGCGACGCTCGCCGTAGATGACCTCGCGCTGCCGGTTGAGCACCTCGTCGTACTTCAGGACGTTCTTACGCGTCTCGAAGTTCTGCTGCTCGACCTGCGACTGGGCCGACGCGATCGCCCGCGTCACCATCTTGTTCTCGATCGGCACGTCGTCCGGCACATTGGCCATCGACATGACGCGCTCGACCATCTGCGCCTTGAACAGCCGCATCAGGTCGTCGCCGAGCGACAGATAGAAGCGGGACTCGCCCGGGTCGCCCTGACGGCCGGAACGGCCGCGCAGCTGGTTGTCGATACGCCGCGACTCGTGCCGCTCGGTGCCCAGGACATAGAGCCCGCCGAGCTCCCTGACCTCTTCGAACTCCGCCTTCACGGCCTGCTCGGCCTTCTCCAGCGCGGCGGGCAGCGCGGCCGCCCACTCCTCGACGTGCTCGACGGGGTCGAGGCCGCGCTGGCGCAGCTCCGCCTCGGCGAGGTCATCGGGGTTGCCCCCGAGCTTGATGTCGGTGCCTCGTCCGGCCATGTTCGTCGCGACCGTGACCGCGCCCTTGCGGCCGGCCTGAGCGACGATCGTCGCCTCACGGTCGTGCTGCTTGGCGTTGAGGACCTCGTGCTGGACACCACGCTTGGAGAGCTGCTGCGAGAGGTACTCGGACTTCTCGACCGATGTGGTGCCGACCAGGATCGGCTGGCCCTTCTCGTGCTTCTCGGCGATGTCGTCGACGACGGCGGCGAACTTCGCGACTTCGGTGCGGTAGATCAGGTCCGACTGGTCGGCACGGACCATCGGCCGGTTGGTCGGGATCGGCACCACACCGAGCTTGTAGATCTGGTGGAACTCGGCGGCCTCGGTCATCGCCGTACCGGTCATGCCGGAGAGCTTGCCGTAAAGGCGGAAGAAGTTCTGCAGGGTGATCGTGGCGAGCGTCTGGTTCTCGTCCTTGATGTCCACCCCTTCCTTCGCCTCGATCGCCTGGTGCATGCCCTCGTTGTAGCGGCGGCCGGCGAGGATACGGCCGGTGTGCTCATCGACGATCATGACTTCGCCGTCGATGACGACGTAGTCCTTGTCCTTCTTGAAGAGTTCCTTGGCCTTGATGGCGTTGTTGAGGTACCCGACGAGGGGGGTGTTCACCGACTCGTAGAGGTTCTCGATGCCGAGCCAGTCCTCGACCTTCGCGACACCGGGCTCATGGATGGCGACGGTCCGCTTCTTCTCGTCGACCTCGTAGTCGCCGGTCTCCTCGATTCCCTTGAGCGGGTTGCCCGCCTCGCCCTTGGTGAGGCGGGTGACCAACTTGGCGAAGTCGCCGTACCACTTGGTGGCCTGGTCGGCCGGGCCGGAGATGATCAACGGCGTACGGGCTTCGTCGACGAGGATCGAGTCGACCTCGTCGACCACAGCGAAGTTGTGGCCGCGCTGGACGAGCTCGTCCGCGGACCACGCCATGTTGTCGCGGAGGTAGTCGAAGCCGAACTCGTTGTTCGTGCCGTACGTGATGTCGCAGGCGTACTGCTCACGGCGCTGGGCCGGCGTCATGTTGGCGAGGATGCAGCCGACGGTCAGGCCGAGGAACTTGTGGACCCGGCCCATCATTTCGGAGTCACGCTCGGCCAGATAGTCATTGACCGTGATCAGGTGCACGCCCTTGCCGGAGAGTGCGTTGAGATACGCCGGCAGGGTGCCGACCAGGGTCTTGCCCTCGCCGGTCTTCATCTCGGCCACATAGCCGAGGTGCAGGGCTGCGCCGCCCATCATCTGGACGTCGTAGTGGCGCTGTCCGAGGACCCGCTTGGCGGCCTCACGGACGGTTGCGAATGCCTCGGGGAGCAGGTCGTCCAGGCTCTCGCCGTCCGCGTACCGTTCCTTGTACTCGTCGGTGAGCGCCCGCAGCTCGGCGTCGGAGAGGTTGACGAAGTCCTCTTCGATGGAGCTGACCTGGTCCGCGATGCGGTGCAGTTTGCGCAGGATCTTGCCTTCGCCTGCACGCATGAGCTTGTTGAAGACGGACACTGAGGCTGGTCTCCTTGCCGGTCGGGCCTGGCACTGGGTCGTGTTATGGACTCTGGCGCGGGCACGGCAGGTGGGCCCCACCGCAACGGCCATCGTAAGCGAGGACCCCGCCGCGCCGGGAGGGCTGCCGCCGCGTCGGCTCCGCCGTCCCTTCCAAGTCAACGGCCGGGGGGCTCGGAAGGTGCCGGGAAGTCCGAAAAGTGTTCGCTTCACGGCCGGCGCCTCACCAGAATCCGTACATGGAGCCGATCACCCTCACCACCGAGCGTCTGCTGCTGCGCCCCTTCACGATCGGCGACGCGGACGAGGTCCACGCCGCTTGTCAGGACCCGGACATCCAGCGCTGGACGGTGGTGCCCTCGCCGTACAGCCGCGCCGACGCCGAGCTCTTCGCGGGGAAGCTGTCCCCCGGCGGCTGGCGCGACGACTCCATGTACAACTTCGCGGTGGTCCCGCGCGAGGGCGGGGCCCTGGCGGGCGCGCTCGGCATCAATCGCAGCAATCTGCCGGGCACGTACGAGGTGGGGTTCTGGACCGCCAAGGAGCACCGGGGTCGCGGCTACATGACGGAGGCCGTGC
Source organism: Streptomyces sp. NPDC037301 (assembly GCF_055602785.1). Classification (NCBI taxonomy): domain Bacteria; kingdom Bacillati; phylum Actinomycetota; class Actinomycetes; order Kitasatosporales; family Streptomycetaceae; genus Streptomyces; species Streptomyces sp. NPDC037301. Next base: position 15,724 of record NZ_JBVJWD010000024.1, on the reverse strand, counting down.
TGTCCGTCGCCCGCTGGACCTTCACCTCGCTCGGCGGCGACCGGCTGGAATGGCGGGCCGAGGCCGGCAACGTCCCCTCGCGTGCCGTGGCGCTTCGGACGGGATTCCGGATGGAGGGCGAGCAGCGGTCGGGACTGCTCAACAAGGGCGTCCGGCGCGACGCGTGGGTGGGGGCGCTGCTCCCGTCCGATCTCGGCCTGCAGGGCACCCACGCCTACCTGCCCGCCACCGCCTGACTCACCGGCCTCCTGCCATCGCGGGGAGCTCCACGGCCGGATGTCAGTGCCTCCCTCTAAGGTGCGAGGCATGACGTCTGCGCCGCCTCCCGCTGCCGAACTCTCCACCGACCAGGCGCGCAGGATCGCCCTGCGCGCCCAGGGCTTCCTGGGCGCTCCGGACCGCAGGGCCGGGGTTCCGGGCGTGTTGCGGCACCTCGGTGCCGTACAGCTGGACACGATCTCGGTGCTCGCTCGTTCGCACGAGCTGATTCCGTACGCGCGCCTCGGCGCGGTCGGTCGGCGCGCGGTCGAGCAGGCGTACTGGTCGGGTGGCCGCACCTTCGAATACTGGTCGCACGCGGCGTGCATCCTGCCGGTCGAGGAGTGGCCGCACTTCGCGTTCCGCCGCCGCGCCTACCGCTCGCGACCCCACTGGCACCACGACCTGCCGGACGGCGCCTACGAAACGGTGATCAAGCAGCTGCGCGCCGAGGGCCCACTGACGGCGACGGAGCTGGGCGGTGCGAAGAACGGCGGGGAGTGGTGGGACTGGTCGGCGTCGAAGGTCGCCGTCGAGCGCGCCCTGATGTACGGCGAGGTGGTGTGCACCGAGCGGCGCAGCTGGAAGCGGGTGTACGACCTCGCCGAGCGGGCCCTGCCCGATGCCGTGCTGCACGACGATCTGGACGACGCGGAGTGCCTGCGACGGCTGGTCGCGCTCGCGGGGCAGTCCCTGGGCGTCGGCACCCGCGCGGACATCGCGGACTACCACCGGCTCAAGGGTGAGCAGTTCGACGCGGTGGTGGCGGACTCCGGTCTGGTGCCGGTGACGGTGCAGGGCTGGGCGAAGCCGGCCTGGGCGGACCCGGCAGCGCTGGCCTCCGAGCCGCGCGGGCGGCACCGTACGACCCTGTTGTCGCCGTTCGACTCGCTGGTCTGGGAGCGGGCGCGCACCGAGCGGATCTTCGGTTTCACCCATCGCCTGGAAGCCTACGTCCCCAAGCCCAAGCGGATACATGGTTACTTCGCGATGCCGCTGCTGGCGGGCGGAAAGCTGCAGGGCCGCGTCGATCCGGCGCGCGAGGGAAGCACGCTGGTCGCCCGCCAGGTGTCCCTGGAGGGCGGGAAGGCCGTGGCGCCGATGGCCGAGGCGCTGGTGGAGGCCGCGTCCTGGGTCGGTTGTACGGATGTCCGGCTGGAGCGGGTCGACGCACCGGAACTGCGCGGGCCGCTGGCTCAGGAAATCGCCCGCGCTCTGGCGTGAGCGCGCGTTCCCGTCCCTTTACCCGGCGTCGTCCCTTGCGGTCCCGTCCTGGGACCGGTCATCCGATCTCCAGGATCTTCTCCCGCATGGCGTAGACCACGGCTTCCATCCTGGAGTGCAGCTGCAACTTCTCCAGAATGTTGCGGACGTGGTTCTTCACGGTGTTCTCGGAAATGAACAGTTCCTTCGCGATATCGCGATTATTCATGCCCGTTGCAACGAGTTTCAGGACTTCGAGTTCCCGGTCGGTGAGCCGCGGCGCCGGCACCAGCCTGCGCTCGTCGGTCCGCTGGATCATCGACTTGAACTCGGTGAGCAGTTTGGACGCCATGGAGGGGCTGATCTGAGACTGCCCGTCGGCGACCGCGCGAATCGCGGTGGCCACCTCGTCCGTGGAGATCTCCTTGAGAAGATAGCCGGTGGCGCCCGCCTTGATCGCGTCGTAGAGATCGGCCTCCTCGTCGCTGATCGTCAGCATGATGATCTTCGCGCTGGGGGCCACCTCCTTGATCGACGTGCAGGCCTCGATGCCACCGCGCTTGGGCATCCGTACATCCATCAGCACGATGTCGGGCAGCAGATCGGCTGCCTTGCCGACTGCCTCCGCCCCGTCACCTGCCTCGCCGACGACCTGGATGTCCTCCTCCTGGGCGAGGACGATCTCCAGACCTCTACGGAAGAGCGCGTGGTCATCCACCACGAGGACCCGGATCGGCTCCTTGCAGGAACCACTGTCCGCGTCCGCCCCGGTATCGGCAGCGCCGTCGGCATCATTCGCATCGCGCACGGGCCCGAAGGTGTCCGCCATCGTTCCTCCCCCTGAAAGCCATGGCCTGAAGTTCACAAGCTGTCCGCCAACGGCAGTTCACAGAGCACTGGTTGGCTTGGGACGACATGATTTCATGCCCGGACGTCGAAGCGGTGATTCCGTGGCCGCACACGGGTGCCCCTGGGGGCGCACAGGCGCTCCCAGGGGCACCGCAGAAGGGGGCGTCAGCCGCCGAGCGCACCGCCCGCGCCGCCCGCCTCATCGGCGGCCAGCGGATCGGTCCTCAGGTGAATGACACCGTAGTCATAGGCATGCCGTCGGTAGACGACACTGGGTTCCTTCGTCTCGGAGTCGACGAACAGATAGAAGTCGTGCCCGACCAGCTCCATCTCGTAGAGCGCCTGATCGAGCGACATCGGTGCGGCGACGTGCGTCTTCTCCCGCATCACCAGCGGGCCCTCGCCCTGCACCTCCAGCGAGCCGAACCTGGTGGTGGGTACGGACTGAGCCGCCTCGTTACCGACCAGATCGCCCTCGCCGTTGAACGACGCCGCGCCCGGCACGGCCTCAGCGACTTCGGCAGCGGGAATCCGGCCGTTGCCACGACGGCTGTAGCGCTTGTCGTGCTGCTTGCGCAGCCGCGCCTCCAGCTTGCCGGTGGCCAGGTCCAGCGCTGCGTACGGGTCGCCTGCGGCCGCTTCCGCCCGGATGACCGGCCCACGCGAGCGGAGCGTGATCTCCACCCGGTCGGAACGGTCGGCCTGACGGGGGTTCGGCTCCTTGGACACCTCGACGTCGAGGCTGATCACCTTGCCGTCGAACTTCTGGATCTTGTCCAGCTTCAGCTTTTCGGCCACGTGCTTGCGGAACCGCTCGGGCACCTCGGTCTTGCGGCCCTTGACGACGATGTCCACGCAGAACTCCGTTCCCGGATCACTCCGCTCAGTGGCGGAGCATCTCCCTTTTGCACCAGGCCCCGGTGGTAGCCGGAGCCGCGGACTCGGTGGCTTCCACCTCCTCCTCCCCCATCGACAGGGTCTCCACCCCACCGAATTTTCTACATCTGGACTACCGGTGAGTTACCTGCCCGAAACCTGGTGTTGCATTCATCGAGGTCTGGCATTCACCATTCCTCATAACCGAACATAGCCTGCCTGGCCTGATGTCGGCACCCGCTACTCGCACGTACCTCCGCTCAGGTCTTTTTACCCACTCACCACCTGCAACGATGCAAGTTCACTGGCAGTTCCGGTTTATTTCGAAGGCCGACGGAGAAACTGCGACAACCGCCGCCTGCCCGCTGCCTTGCAGGGCACCCGTGTGCCCGCCCGCTGTCCCGATCGCCCGGGCCGCCTCGGCCAACGAGGCACCGGTCGTCAAAAGGTCGTCCACCAGCACCACCCGTCCGGCCGCAAGCAGCCGTTCGCCCCCGGCCACGACTTCCAGTGCCCCCGCAAGATTCGCCTGCCTCTGCCGGGCTCCCAGCCCCGCCTGATCGGCTACCGGGCGCCGCTGCCGAAGCACCGAGACCACCCGGGCGCGGGTACCTCCGCGCCGCAGTTCGCCCGCGGCGGCCAACGCGATCCGGCGCATCGGATCATGCCCCCGCGCCGCCACGGCCCGCCGCGTCGACGGCACAGGCACGAGCAGAACCGGGCCGCTGACACCCACCTGCCCCGTCCCGGCCCGTACGGCCCCCGCCAGCGCCTTGCCGAGTGCCCCGGCCAGCCCCAGTGCACCCCGCTCCTTATGGGCCAGGAGCACCGCACGTACCGCGTTCTCGTACGCGGCGGCCGCATGCACCACTGGCAGGCCGACGGGCTCCGGCACGGGCCTGACCCGGCGCGGCACCTCGCCGTACAGCTCCGCACGGCATTTCTCGCACAGCTCGGTACGCGTCCTGCCGCAGCCACCACAGGACACCGGCAGAACCAGTCCGGAGACCTCCCGCCACCATCCCCGCATGACTCCACTGTGCCCTCCCTGAAGGGGCCGGGCCACCCCTGTGGAAAACGCGGAAGCGACCTGGCGGGGTCTCAGCCCGGGTAGACCAGCGACCAGCCTTCCTTGACCACCGTCTGCCAGTTGTCACCCGGCGACAGCTTCACTATCCCGTCGCTCGACGTGGCCGCCATCAGCGGCAACTGCTCGTCGTCCGCCGCCGCGACCGACGACACCTGGTTCACACCGGGCAGAACACCCGATGCGGCCGTCGAGCCGTCCGCCTGCACATAGCGCACCTGCTGCACGCCGCCCTGCTCCTTGCCTACCACCACGAGACGGCTCCGGCCCGACCACGACATCGCAGTCACATCCGTCAGCTGCGGTGCGGCCTGTCGCAGCTCCACCACCGAGACCTTCTGCTCCTTCTCCGGCCCGCGCCGCTCGATCCGGCCGATCTTCAGCGTGTTGTGGCCGTCCTGGCTCACCAGGAGAGCGATCCGCACGCCGTCCGCGGACATCCGCAGCGCCTCGATCTGCCCGCCGTCCAGGCTCGGCACGGTGACCTCCTGCGGCTTGCCGGTACCGCCGGTCAGCCGCAGCAGTCTGGGGTTGCCGGGATCCCGGTCGGCCACCCAGAGATCGCCCCGACCGTCCCAGCTCGGCACCGACAGACGGTTGTTCGGGTTCTGGGCCTTGCTGGTCACCGCGGCCGCAGGAAGCTCGCCGTCCGAGACAATGGACGACACGTAGAGGGCTGCCTTGTCGCGCGAGACCGCCGCCGCCCACTGCTCGTCCCTGGCCACACCGACCGCACCCATCCGCACCGGTCCGTCGCCGAGCGGACCGGACACCACCTCCGGGGTGCCACTGCCCTTGGTGCTGCCAGGAATTCGCTCCACATGCCCCTTGGCATCGACGAAGTACTGGCTGTCCGGCCCACTCGACGAACCGTCAGGTGCGAACTCCTCCGCCTGATCCGTCCCGAGGACGCACAGCGGGGAGCCATCGGAGCGCTGCAGTTCGACCTGCTCGACCCGTGCGGACGTCAGGTCCCGCAAGGTGTAGAGGACCTGTGAGGCCATCATGCGGCAGGAGCGCTGTCCGACGCCGTCCGCCTTCTTGTTGAGCGGGACCTTCAGTACGTTGCGGTCGTCGGGCGCCAGCGAGGTGACGCCCTTCTTCAGCGCCGTACCTGCGGGGAAACGGGAGTCGACCACCGGCCGCAGCCAACTGGTCGGCCCTGCCAGGAGGCTGCGGACCGCCTGTGTCACGGTGTCCATCCCCGTGACAGGGTCCGTCCGGCTGCGGAGATAGACGGGGTCGGCTACCAGAGTCGACTGCTCCGACGTCCGCCCCGCGGCGAAGTAGTACTTGTCCACAGAGCGGTAGAGACGCTTGAAGTCCGACTGGCCGAGCAGAAGGCCGTCCGGCACGAGGTCGATGCGCCACTCCTTGCCCTCCGGCCCGTTCTCCTTCACCAGATGCAGGGACTGGTTGTAGTCCGTGGGCGCGAGTGGCTGATAGGCGCTCTGGGCGTCGACCGTTGCCACCTTCTCACCGGTCAGGGTGTAGGTGATCTCCGTGATGCCGGGGTCGCTGTCGCGGAACGGGCGGTCGCTCCGGTTCGGCGCCTTGGTGAGCACCGTCGTGAACGCGCTCGGCTTCCAGGTGCTGGCTGCCTTCCTCGTCAGGTACTTGCGGGTCGTCCTGAAGTCCGAGTCATCACTCGTCATGGACTCCAGGAAGCCGTCGACGACCTCGTTGGGGGTGGCGTTGTCACGCGGCGCCACGGCATACACCTGCACCTGGGAGTCGCCGGGCTGTGAGGCGTCGACAGCCTTGACATCCCCGGTGACGGGCATCGAGCCGCACGCGGACAGCAGCACGACACCGCATCCGAGCAGCGCGAACAGCCCCAGCACACGTCCATGGCCGTCCCTACGACGGTCAGTGCCCACGATTCGTGTCCCCCTGCTCCGGGTCCTGCACTACAGAGTCGAAATCGCCACCCGGCCGGTCCTCGGCAGCGCGCGCGACCACCCTTGCACCGCTCCCCGGCAGGGCCGCCGGATGCACCGAGATCGGCGTCGTCCGGGGTGCCACGGGGGTACGCGAGGATACGGGCAGCGCGGACCGATCATTGCCACCCGGCTGGGCCGGCACTGCCGTCAGCCGGTGTTCACTCCCGGTCATGGAAGCGACCGCGGTTCGCTCCCGGTTCTCCCGGTTGCGCCGGGAGTCCTCGGGTTCCAGCGGTATCGGCGATCCGCGCAGCGGTTCGTCCGCCGTGCGCGGCAGAGTCAGCCGGAACTGCGAACCGCCGCCCGGCTCGCCCCATGCCTGTAGCCAGCCGCCGTGCAGCCGGGCGTCCTCCACGGCGATGGACAGTCCGAGTCCGGTGCCGCCGGTCGTCCGTGCGCGAGCCGGATCGGCCCGCCAGAAACGGTTGAACACCCGCGTCGCCTCGCCGGGCTTGAGTCCCACACCGTAGTCCCGGACGGCCACGGCGACCGCACCTCCAGCCACCGCCATCCGCACCACGACGTCCCTGCCCTCGCCGTGCTCGACGGCGTTGACCACAAGGTTGCGCAGGACGCGTTCGACCCGCCGCGCATCGGCCTCCGCGATCACCGGCTGCTCATCGCCGACCACCCGGATACGGGTGCCCTTGCGCTCGGCCAGCGGCTCGGCCCCGCCGATCACCCGTCGTACGACCTGTCGCAGATCTATCGGCTCGGCCTCCAGCGCGGCGGCGCCCGCGTCGAACCGGCTGATCTCCAGCAGATCGGAGAGCAGCGACTCGAACCGGTCGAGCTGATCCCCGAGCAGCTCCGCGGAACGCGCCGTCACGGGATCGAAGTCGCTGCGGGCCTCGTGGATGACATCGGCGGCCATCCGTACGGTCGTCAGCGGTGTCCGCAGCTCGTGGGAGACGTCGGAGACGAAGCGCCGCTGCATCCGGGACAGCTCCTCCAACTGCTGGATCTTCAGCTGCAGGTTCTGCGCCATCTTGTTGAATGCCTCACCGAGCCGGGCGATGTCGTCCTCGCCGGTGACCTTCATCCGCTCCTGGAGCCTGCCGGCGGAGAGCCGCTCAGCGATGCCCGCCGCCATCCGTACGGGCGTGACGACCTGTCGCACCACGAACCAGGCGATGGCTCCGAGCAGCACGACCACGAACAGTCCCGCAGTCGCCAGCGTGCCCTTGACCAGCGTCAATGACTTCTCCTCCTGCGTCAGCGGGAAGAGGTAGTAGAGCTGGTACGGATTGTGGTCGATGTCGTAGAGCCGCTTGCCCACCACGAGTCCGGGCTGCGGCTCCTGCCCGTTCGCGTACTGGATCAGGGAGTACGTCTGAAACGCTCCCGGGCCCTTGTTCACGGAGTCCCGCAGGCTCTGCGGAATGCTCGCCGCCTCCACACTGCCCGAGCCGCGCGGCGCACGGGTGCCCTCGTCGGCGCTGAGTGCCACCACGTTGAAGGCGTTCTTGCCGCCACTGGCGAGCTGATCGACGAGCTCGGTCCGCCAGGAGTTGTTGGCCGAGGTGCCGTCCACAGCGTCGCCGCCCTGCCCACCGGGGGTGAGCGGGGCGTTCGCCTTCTCCTGGGCCGCCGCGAAACCGCCGGCGGCCTGGGTCTGGGCAGCCTTGCCCTTCGCGTCGAGCAGGCCGTTGCGCACCTGGCCGATCACGACCAGCCCGAGGAGCAGCACCACACCGAGCGACATGAGCAGCGTGCCCGCGACGACCCGCAACTGGAGGTTGCGTCGCCAAAGCCGCACGGCGGGCAACAGCGGACGCCGCACCCAGCGCATCAGCAGTCGCGGCACAGGACCGCCGGGCGCCCGGTCGTGGAACAACCGGCCACCCTGCAAAAGACGTCGGACCTGGGACGCCTTGTGTCCTGGAGCAGTAGCCCGCTCCGCACGGGCTCCCGGCTCCCCGGGCTGCGGAGCAGCGCTACTCAGGGACATATCAGCTCGGTCCGGCCTTGTAACCGACACCTCGGACGGTCACCACGATCTCGGGCCGCTCCGGGTCCTTCTCGACCTTGGAACGCAGGCGCTGGACATGCACATTCACCAGCCGGGTGTCGGCGGCGTGGCGGTATCCCCAGACCTGCTCCAGCAGTACCTCACGGGTGAAGACCTGCCACGGCTTACGGGCGAGTGCGACCAGCAGGTCGAACTCCAGCGGAGTGAGGGCGATCGACTGTCCCTCCCGCTTCACCGAATGACCGGCCACATCAATGACCAGATCCCCGATGGCCAGCTGCTCCGGCGCCGGTTCCTCGGACCTCCGCAGACGTGCCCTGATCCGGGCAACCAACTCCTTAGGTTTGAACGGCTTGACGATGTAGTCGTCGGCCCCGGACTCCAGGCCCACCACCACGTCAACCGTGTCGCTCTTGGCAGTGAGCATGACGATCGGCACACCCGACTCGGCCCTGATCAGCCTGCAGACCTCGATGCCGTCCCTACCGGGCAGCATCAGATCCAGCAGGACCAGGTCCGGCTTGGCCTCACGAAATGCGGCAAGTGCCTTGTCGCCGTCCGCTACGAACGACGGTTCGAACCCTTCACCACGCAGCACAATCCCGAGCATCTCGGCCAGTGCGGTGTCGTCGTCGACGACAAGGACGCGTCCCTTCATAATCGACATCATCCCATTAGCTAATCGTTACCTGCGATGATCTGGCACACAGCTCTGCCAGTCCGACCCCCGTGACCGGGGAAACTGCGCCCTCCTCCGTGACTATCGCCGTGACCAGCTCCGGCGGTGTGATGTCGAACGCGGGGTTGTACGCCGGGGTTCCCGCCGGTGCCACGAGCAATCCGCCGGTGTCTCCGCCTGCCGCCCCGATCTGCAGGAATGTGAGCTCCGTCACTTCATTCCTCGGTCGCTGCTCCACGTTGATCGATGCCCCGTCCGCAGTGTCCAGATCCACGGTCGTGGTCGGCGCCACCACGATGAACGGTACGTGGTGGTATTTCGCGAGCACAGCCAGCGCATAGCTTCCCACCTTGTTCGCCACCGATCCGTCCGCGGTGATGCGGTCCGCCCCGATGAGCACGGCATCCACCTCCCCCGCGGCGAACAGCGAACCTGCGGCGCTGTCCACGAGCAAGCTGTACGGCATGCCATTGCGCGCCGCCTCGTACGCGGTCAGCCGGGCACCCTGCAGCAGCGGACGCGTCTCGTCCACCCATAGCCGACGCAGCCGCCCCTCCCGATGTGCCCCGAGCGCCACCGCGAAGGCAGTGCCCTCACCACCCGAGACGAGCGCCCCCGTATTGCAGTGGGTCAGCAGTCGATGCCCGCCACCGGGCAGCAGTTCGTCCAGAAGTGCGAGCCCGTACCGCGCCATACGCCCGCTGGCCTCGGCATCCTCCCGGTGCAGCGCCCTGGCCTCGGCCAGCGCAACCGCCGCAGCCCGCTCCGGATCCCCCTCCATGGCCGCCCTGTACGCCCCGGCAGTCCGCCGCACCCCGTAACCGAGATTCACCGCGGTGGGCCGCGCCCGCTCCAGCAGCTCTGCGGCCTCCGCCACGTCGTCTCCTCGCACCGCTGCCAGAGCCACGCCGTAGGCCCCTGTGATGCCCAGCAACGGCGCCCCGCGCACCGCCAGCGTCCGGATCGCCTGCACCAGCGCGGGCACATCGGTGCACACCAGCTCGGCCTCCTCGGCAGGCAGCCGAGTCTGGTCGAGGAGCACCAGCACGGGGCCTTCCGGAAGCTCGTCCCAGCGAAGTACGGGGAGCGCGGGAGGCCCGATGCCCGCCAACGATTGCGCATCCTGATCAGCCATCCGCCCAGTCTGCCCGGTGAGCCACCCACAAATGAAGGTAGGAAGGAGATAGAGGGCCAGGCCCATACCGGAGCAACGCGTGGCACGATGGCTGCCAACCTGCCGCGCCGATGGGCGGACAGGACCGTGAAGGAGCGAGAATGAACGACACTCCGGGCTGGGCCTCGCCCGGATCTGCCCCCTCCGAGGGTCAGGGGGCGGGCGTCCCCCGGCCTTCCGAGCCCGTCGACGGCAACGGTCCGGCAGGGAACTGGTCTCCCACGCAGCCGCCCACAGGGCAGTGGTCCCCACCGAGCACTCCCGGCACAGGTCCCGGCGCGCCACCCCCCACCCCCGGCTGGGGCGGTGGGCCGCACGGCTCCGGCTGGAGGCAGCCTGTCGCGGCCAAGCCCGGTGTCATCCCGCTCCGGCCACTCGGCGTCGGCGAGATCCTCGACGGCGCGGTCTCCACGATGCGCGCCCACTGGCGCACGGTCCTCGGAATCACGCTGACCGTGTCCGTGATCGCCCAGATCGCGATCATCCTCGTGCAACGCTATCTGCTGCCGGAACCCGCAGCGATCGACCCGAACGCCACCGGTTCGGAGGCACTCCGGCAAACCGCCGACTCGGCTCAGTCGGCGCTGGTCAACAGTGTGCCGTCCCTGCTCATCACCATGATCGCCACACTGATCACGACATCCGTACTGACCGTGGTGATCAGCCGCTCCGTACTGGGCCGCCCGGTGACGCTCTCCGACGCATGGGCCGAGGCCCGGCCCCGGCTTGCTCAGCTGCTGGGTCTGACATTGCTGCTGGCCTTGATCAGCGCCGCCATCATGACGGCGGGCCTGCTGCCAGGCATGCTGGTCGGCTCCGCCGCAGGCGCCGGGCTCGTCGTCATCGGACTTATGGCCGCCTTCGTCGTCGTCATCTGGCTGATGGTCCGCTTCTGTCTCGCCTCGCCGGCGCTGATGTTGGAGCGGCAATCGATCACGGCCTCCATGCGCCGCTCCGCGAAGCTGGTCAGGGGCGCATGGTGGCGGACCTTCGGCATCCTGGCGCTCACCTGGCTGCTGACCCTCATCGTGAGCGTGATCATCGCCATCCCGTTCAGCCTCATCGCGATGGCCATGGACGGCGACGGTATCGGCTCCCTCCTCACTGACGGCTCCACGGGCTTCGGCTGGCCGTTCCTGATCGTCTCCGGCATCGGTCAGGTGATCACCGCAACGATCACTTACCCGCTTTCCGCCGGTGTGATGGCCCTGCTCTACATCGATCAACGCATCCGCCGCGAGGCACTCGACCTCGAGCTCGCCCGGGCAGCGGGTCTGCCCGGATACGACACCAGGAGCTGATGCCGTGTCGGGGGCGGGGGGCACAACAGCAGCACGGCTACTCATCCACGCGAGCAGTGACATACCCGTGGACACTCCACGTGTCCCCGCCCGCGAGGCCGCGAAGCACGAGCTGTCCAAACCGATGTACCACGAGAACGATCCCAACCTCCTCCAGCGCGGCCTCGACCGCCTCTGGAGCTGGATCGGCGATCTCCTGAACACGGCCTCCGGCGCCGCACCCGGCGGCCCACTCGGTCTCGTCGTGCTCGTACTGGTCGTCATCGGCCTGGTCGCCGCACTCTGGTGGAGGCTGGGCACCCCGCACCGCACCGTGCGTTCCGCAGACGCCCTGTTCGACGACAGCCCCCGCAGCGCGGCCGAACACCGAATGGCCGCCGAGGCCCACGCGGCCGCCCACCGCTGGAACGAGGCGGTCCAGGAGCGCATGCGCGCCATCGTCCGCTCCCTGGAGGAGCGCGCCCTGCTCGCTCCCCGCCCCGGGCGCACCGCCGACGAGGCCGCCGCCGAAGCGGGCCGTCCACTGCCCGCACACGCCACGCGACTCCATGCCGCCGCCAGAGAATTCGACGATGTCACATACGGCGGCCGAACCGCGGACCAGCAGGCGTATCTGGACGTACGAGCTCTGGACCTCGATCTTGAAACCGCCAAGCCTCTCCTGACAGCCGCGGCCCAGGGAGCAGCCGAATGATCGAGGTCACCGCCGCCCCCACCACCTCGGCATCCCTCGCCCCGCACCAGATCTGGATCCGCACCCGCGGTCTGCTGCTCGCCCTCCTCGTACTCGTCGCTGCCGGAATCGCTCTGGCAACCATGCGCTCCGGAGACCAGCACGGCCGCCTCGACCCCCGTTCCGCCGACCGCTACGGCAGCCGGGCCGTCGCCGAACTCCTCAAGGCGCGTGGCGTCTCCGTTCACGTGGTCACCACGCTCGACGAAGCCATGGCCCAGGCCGGCCCTGAAACCACGCTGCTCGTCGCCTCCCCCAATCTGCTGACAGCACACCAGCAGGGCGAACTCCGTGCTACGACCGACCACTCGGCTGGCCGCACCGTCCTTCTCGCGGCGGGCCCTCCGTCCGTGGGCACGCTGGTCCCCGGTGTCCGCGCGGAGTCCCCCGGACCGGTAGCCTCCCGCGCCCCTCAGTGCTCCCTGGCCGCCGCCCGCAACGCCGGCGGCGTCGAAACGGGGGGCTTCCACTACGCCTCGGACGGCCTCGACAACACCACCGCCTGCTTCCCGAGCGACGGCCTCCCCACCCTGCTCCTGGTCGAACAGGGCGCGGGTGACACCGTTCTCCTCGGTTCTCCCGACTTTCTCTACAACGACCGGCTCGGAAACCAGGGCAATGCCTCCCTGGCCCTGCAGCTCCTCGGTTCCCGCCCCCATCTGGTCTGGTACCTCCCCTCGCTCACTGATACCTCTGCTGCCACCGAGAACGGCGGGGACGGCGGCAATGGCGCCCACGACGACCGCAGCTTCATCGACCTGATCCCCCGGGGCTGGCTGTGGGGCACCCTGCAACTCGCACTGGCCGCCGTACTCGCCGCCATCTGGCGCGCCCGTCGTCTGGGCCCGCTGGTGGCCGAGCGGCTGCCCGTAGCCATCCGCGCCTCCGAATCCACCGAGGGCCGAGCCCGCCTCTACCGCAGGGCGAACGCCCGCGACCGGGCCGCCGACTCACTGCGCGCCGCCACCCGCACCCGAATCGCCCCACTCATCGGCGTCCCCCCAAGCGATGCACACTCCCCCGCAACACTCGTCCCTGCCATTTCCGCCCGTCTCAGCACCACCGGCAGCGACCTCCAAGCCGTGCTCTTCGGACCCGCCCCGTCCGACGACGCCGCTCTTGTACAGCTGGCAGACCAACTCGACACCCTCGAAAGAGAGGTACGCACGTCATGAGCGTCCCGCCCCCAGAGCCCGCCGGGACTACCGAGACCGTCGGGCACGGCGACACAGCCCGCGCATCCCTGGAAGCGCTGCGCTCCGAGATCGCCAAGGCCGTGGTCGGCCAGGACCCGGCAGTCACCGGGCTTGTCGTAGCTCTGCTCTGCCGAGGCCATGTCCTCCTCGAAGGCGTCCCCGGCGTGGCCAAGACCCTCTTGGTCCGGGCTCTCGCGGCCTCACTCGAACTCGACACCAAGCGTGTCCAGTTCACCCCCGACCTGATGCCGAGCGACGTCACCGGCTCACTGGTCTACGACGCCCGCACGGCACAGTTCTCCTTCCAGCCCGGGCCTGTCTTCACCAACCTGCTTCTCGCCGACGAGATCAACCGCACCCCTCCCAAGACGCAGTCCTCCCTTCTGGAAGCGATGGAAGAGCGCCAGGTCACCGTCGACGGAACCCCTCGGCTGCTGCCCGAGCCCTTCCTCGTAGCCGCCACGCAGAATCCCGTCGAATACGAGGGCACCTACCCGCTCCCCGAGGCCCAGCTGGACCGGTTTCTCCTTAAACTGACGGTGCCATTGCCGTCCCGCGACGAGGAGATCAACGTCCTCACCCGTCATTCCGACGGCTTCAATCCGCGCGACCTCCAGTCAGCGGGCATCCACCCCGTCGCCGGCCCGGCCGATCTGGAAGCCGCCCGCAACGCAGTCGCCCAGACCAAGGTCTCCCCCGAGATCGCCGGCTATGTCGTCGATATCTGTCGTGCCACGCGTGAATCCCCCTCGCTCTCCCTCGGTGTCTCTCCCCGAGGCGCCACCGCGCTGTTGTCGACCGCCCGTGCCTGGGCCTGGCTCACCGGCCGTGACTACGTCATTCCGGATGACGTGAAAGCCCTGGCACTCCCCACGCTTCGCCATCGCATCCAACTGCGGCCCGAGGCGGAGATGGAGGGAGTCACCCCCGACTCCGTCATCACCGCAGTCCTCGCCCACGTACCCGTACCCCGATGAGGCGGTGACCGTGGCCCTCACCGGACGTACCGCCTTGCTGGCCGCCCTGGGGTCACTCCCCGTAGGCGTCCTGGCCCCCAGTTGGACAGGCATGCTCGCGGTCAATGCACCGCTCTCCCTAGCGATTCTGTGCGACTACGCCCTGGCTGCGCCAGTGCGAACGCTTCAGTTCACCCGATCCGGTGAAACAACCGTTCGACTTGGCGAGGCCACCGAAGTGCAACTCACCGTAACCAATCCTTCCCGTCGCCGCCTGCGGGCACACCTCCGCGACGCCTGGCCGCCCAGCAGTTGGCCCACCGGCAGCACGGAGCAGGCCTCATCCCGTCACACGCTGACGATCCCGGCGGGGGAACGCCGCCGGTTGACCACCTTCCTGCGACCGACACGACGAGGTGACCGCCGAGTCGAACGCGTCACCGTGCGCTCGTTCGGACCTCTAGGGCTTGCGGCCCGCCAGGGAAATCACGAAGTCCCGTGGACGGTACGTGTCCTGCCACCCTTCACCAGCCGCAAGCATCTGCCATCCCGCCTCGCCAGGCTCCGCGAGCTGGACGGCCGCACCAGCGTCCTCACTCGTGGAGAGGGCACGGAGTTCGACAGCCTGCGTGCCTACGTGCCCGGTGACGACACACGCTCCATCGACTGGCGCGCTACAGCACGTCAGTCCGCCGTCGCAGTGCGAACGTGGCGGCCCGAGCGGGACCGTCACATCCTCGTTGTCCTGGACACCGGCCGTACTTCGGCGGGTCGTGTCGGTGACGTGCCCCGTCTCGACGCCGCTCTGGACGCGGCCCTGCTCCTCACAACGCTTGCCACTCGTGCGGGCGACCGCGTGGATCTGCTCGCCTACGACCGCCGCATCCGCGCCCAGGTCCAGGGCAGGTCCGCGGGAGAAGTCCTGTCGGCCATGGTGAATGCACTGGCGCCGGTCGAACCCGCACTCGTGGAAACGGATGCCCGGGGACTCAGCGCGGCCGTACTCGCCAACGCTCCTCGTCGCTCCCTGATCGTGCTCCTCACCGGTCTGGACGCGGCGCCCGTAGAAGAGGGCCTGCTCCCTGTCCTCCGCCGACTGACCCAGCGCCACACGGTGCTGGTGGCTTCAGTGGCCGACCCGCACATCGAACAGATGGCAGAAGCCAGGGGCACCGTGGACGCGATCTACGAGGCCGCAGCCGGCGCACAGGCCCAAGCACGGCGACTCCGCACCTCAGAGCAGCTCCAGCGCCACGGCGCGGTGGTCGTCGATGCCACCCCGGACAACCTCGCCCCGGCTCTCGCCGACGCCTACCTGGCTCTCAAGGGAGCGGGTCGCCTCTGACCGACCGCTCGCGTCAAAGAATTCACTCATCGGGAAAGGGCCCTCCCGACGGACCGTGAACGCAGAAAAGCCCCGTGCCACAAGGGCACGGGGCTTTCCCGTAAAAGGAGTTCGGCGGCGTCCTACTCTCCCACAGGGTCCCCCCTGCAGTA